>JBEAMJ010000047.1:0-172382 GCA_041166025.1 Pseudomonadota bacterium
CATGGGCCGCCAAGATCAACCCGGGCGTCGGCGCGGCAACGTATTGCCCCGGCGGAGAGATCCTCAACTAGATCCGACCTCCGCCAGGACTCGCACCTCGAGGGTCATGCGTTGACGTTGACGACCGTCCGCCCGCGCACCTGCCCTTTGAGGATCCTCGCGGCGACCTCCGGCACATTCGCCAGCCCGATCTCCGTCACCGTCGACTTCAACTTGGCAGGATCGAGGTCGCGCGCCAGCCTGCCCCAGGCCTCCAGTCGGACCTCGCGCGGCGTGTTCACAGAGTCGATCCCCGCCAGCGTCACATTGCGCAGGATGAACGGCGCCACCGAACCCGGCAGGTCCAGCCCCTGCGCCAGGCCGCACGCCGCTACCACGCCGCGATACTTCGTCTGCGCCAGCACATTGGCGAGCGTGTGGCTCCCGACCGAATCCACCGCGCCGGCCCAGCGCTCACCCTGCATCGGCTTGCCCGGCGCCGAAAGCGTCGCACGGTCGATGATGTCTGAGGCGCCAAGGCCCTTCAGGTAGTCTGCCTCGTCCATCCGCCCGGTCGACGCCGCGACACGATAGCCAAGCTGCGACAACAGCGAGATCGCAATGGATCCCACGCCGCCATTCGCCCCCGTCACCAGCACATCGCCCTTCGCCGGGGTCAGCCCCGCATGCTCCAGCGCCATCACGCACAGCATCGCCGTGTAGCCCGCGGTGCCGATCGCCATCGCTTCGCGCGTCGTGAACTTGTCCGGCAGCGGGATCAGCCACGCAGCCGGCACGCGCGCCTTCTGCGCATACCCGCCATTGTGCGTCTGGCTCAGCCCCCACCCGTTGAGGATCACCTTGTCGCCTGGCTTGTACGCCGCGCTGTCCGACGCCTCCACCGTCCCCGCAAAATCAATCCCCCCAATCATGGGCATCGACTGCATGATCCGCCCACCCGACAGCGCCAGCCCGTCCTTGTAGTTCACGGTGGAGTACTCGACCGCGACGGTCACATCGCCTTCGCCTAAATCGCCCGCGCCAATCTCCGCGAGCGTCGTTGCTACACCATCAGGAGCTTTGCTGGTCACAAGTGCGCGAATGCTCAATGGTCTCTCCTGTGGTCGCGTAGTGAAAATCATGGCGACCCCGGCAGGACTTGAACCTGCAACCACCCGCTTAGAAGGCGGGTGCTCTATCCAGTTGAGCTACGGGGTCTTCCGTCAGGCGTCTTAGGCGGGTTCCCGGGCCGGGGCCAGACTCAGTGCGTCCACGGCTTGCGTCGATAGGCCGAGAAATTGTCGGCATAGGCCTTGATCACGCGCTTCGCCTCGCGCGCCTCGGTAACCTGGAACGGGATGCCGCTTCTCTGCGCAAAAGCGATCGCCTCCTCGCGCGTGTCGAACGTCATCCGCACCTGGGTGTTGGTGTCGGCATTGCCGATCCACCCCATCAGCGGGTCGACCGTGCGCGGCGTCTCACTGTCGAACTCGAGCACCCAGTCCTGCGACTTGGCCGTGCCGGACTGCATGGCGTTGCGGGCGGGGCGGTAGATTTTCGCAAGCATGGGCGGCGACTCCGTGTGCGGGTCATGTGCCCCGAAAGCCGTAAAGATTCAACAGCGCCAATGCCGCAAGCGTCACTTGCGAGCGTTCTTCAGGCTGACGATATAGGCCGCGAGGTCAGCCATGTCCTGATCGTCGAAAATGAAATCGGGCATGGCCGGGTGATTGTCCCGCATCTTGGCTGCCAGCCTGGCCGCGGTCGTCTCCGCGCTATCGCCGAGGTCTGCGAATCGCGGCGCGCCGACCGCGGCGGCTGGCGCAGCCCCCATGCCCACATCGTGGCACCCGCTGCACACCTGGCCAGCAATGGCCGCCCCACGATAGGCGGCTGGATCGGCAGCCGCGACTTGCGCGTCGCCTTCAGGCGCCGCCGTCGGATCTGGCGCCTGGCCCTGCGGGCCGCAGCCAGCAAGAGCGAAGGCGCAGATAACTCCCAGAACGAGATCGCTGCGCATCATCCTGTCCTTCTACCACGCCCCGCCCGGTCGCAGAATCCTGCCCGGCGCCGACGTGCGCGCGGTTGATCGGCATCAAGCCGCAAGCCGCGCCCTCGCCTCCGCACAGATCAGCCCCGGAAGCCCCGGCAGTTCGCCTGCGGTGAAAGCCGCCACCGGCGGCGTCGGCGCAGTTGAGACCAGAACATCGAAATCCTCGCCACCATGCATCCCATCCCCGAGGAAAAGCCCGATGGCGGACCAGGGCGGCTCAGCCGCGGCCGCCACATCCGCTGCGAACGGCGCTTCCTCGAGAAAGCCCACCGCAATCCGCCCATAGCGCGCCTGCATCGCCTGCGCGACAATCCTGGCGCACGCTGCCGATCGGCCGCGCTGCTTCGATCCGTGCGCAATCAGAACGACGCGCGGGTCGGCCGCATGGCTGATCGTCCGCAGCGCAAGATTGTCGGCAAGAAACGGTGCAAACCCGCGCCATAGCGCCATCGGCGGAGCCAGCACGCGCCCAGTGCCTGTGACGAAGGGCTTCAGCCGTTTCTCGAAAAAGAAGCCATCGGAAAACAGCAGCGGCAGCACGATAAGCCTGCGCGCCCCGCACGCAGCGACCGCGCGTTCCACCACGCCCTCGAGATTGACCAAAACCGAGCCGACATCCGCCTCAGGCAACGCCAGAGCAACCGCGTCGACGATCCCGGCAAGCCGCGCATTGTTGGCCGCGCCACCGCGCTCGCCATGCGCCGCCAGCAGGATCACGGGCCGCTCGGTCATGCCTAAACGCTATCCGCGAGACTGGCTCGCCGGGCCGAAGCTCGCTCCCTGCGGGCGAAGGCTGGTCGGAGTGGCTGGATTCGAACCAACGACCCTCTGCTCCCAAAGCAGATGCGCTACCAGACTGCGCCACACTCCGATCAGGCGCGGCTTATACCCGAAACGTGGCGGAACGGAAGCAAGGCCTTTCGACCGCGATTTCAGCATCAAAAGCGCTTTGTGTCCGCTCTCCCGGCCTTTCTCCGCTTGCCGACGATCCACTGTATTTAGCATTTTCCTTAAATAACCTGTGTGTTAAATAAAGGGCATGGATGGACTGTCCCAGACCCTGCCCGCCCTCGCCGACCCGACCCGACGCGCCATCCTCGCGCGCCTGAGCCAGGGCCAAGCGACAGTCAACGAACTCGCCTAATCGTTCGACATTTCGCTGCCCGCGATCTCGCGCCATCTGAAGGTGCTGGAAGCAGCCGGCCTCATCCGCCGCGGCCGCGAGGCGCAATGGCGCCCCTGCCAGCTCAACGCCGAACCGCTCAGGCAGGTCGACGGATGGCTCGGCCGCTACCGGAAATTCTGGGAGGGCTCGTTCGACCGGATGGACGCCTATCTCGCCCAGATCCAGAAGGAGGCCCGCCGTGGCCGCAAGTCCTGAAGTCCCCGTCCGCGACGATGAGCTGCGCCTCACGCGCGCGTTCGATGCGCCCGTCGCGCTTGTCTTTCGCCTCTGGGAAAGCCGCGATCACGTGATCCGCTGGTGGGGTCCGGAGGAATTCACTACCACGCAGATGGACTGGGAGGCGAAACCCGGCAAGGCCTGGCGCGCGACGATGGTCTCGAAGCAGTACGGCGTCACCAGCATGGGCGGCGTGGTACGCGAGGTGGAGCGCAACAAGCGTATCGTCTTCACCTTCGCCTGGGATGAAGGCAGCGGCCGCGACCTGGACACCGTCATCACCGTCACCTTTGCCGAAAAGGACGGCAAAACGCTGCAGACCTTCCACCAGTCGCCCTTCTCCGCCGTCGCAATCCGCGACAGCCACATCGGCGGCTGGACCTCGCTGTTCAACAAGCAACAGCTCTATGTCGAGAACACCGCCATCGCGGAAGCGCGTCGGGCATGACCGAACTCACTATCTGGACATATGACTGGGCGCCCCCGCCGCCTCGCGGCTTCGTGAGGGACCTGCGGCTACGGTGGGCGTGTGAGGAAGCCGCCCTCGCCTACACCGTGCGAACCGTTCCGTTCGAGAACCGCGGCGCCGAGCACCTCGCGCGTCAGCCCTTCGCTCAGATCCCCTTCCTCAGCGATGGCAAGCTTGAGCTCTTCGAGAGCGGGGCCGGCCTGCTCCATATCGCCCGCAAGAGCGAAAAGCTCATGCCACGCGATCCCGCCGGAGAGGCTCAGACGCTGGAATGGGCGATCGCCGCCCTCAACTCGATCGAGATGGTGTCTGTGCCCTGGTGGTTCCTGGAGATCACCGACGCGAAGGAGAACGAGCTGACCGGCTGGCTCGAAAGCCGCCTCGCTCACATGGAGCGTGTCCTGGGCGAACGGGAGTGGCTCGCTGCAGATCGCTTCACGGCCGCAGACCTGCTGATGGCGGACATCCTGCGCGTACCGAAGGTCCGCGAGTTCGGAGACCGGCCCGCGACCGAAGCCTACATTGCGCGCATCACCGCCCGTCCCGCCTTCGGGAAAGCGCACGCCGACCAGCTTGCCCATTTTGCCGCGGGCGATGCAGTGCGTTCCTAACTCGCCGGCGACAGCATCTCCGGCCCCTTGTCGACACTTCGCGCGACAAAGTCCGCCACCAGCCTGTCGACCTTCGCCTCAACGTCAACCGCGGCAGGATACTTGCCGTCGGGACCCGGCCGGTAGGCCTCGACGATGATTTGCTCGAACGCCTTGCGGTCGAGCGCCACCTGCAACGGCCGCTTCACAGGCGCAATCGACAGCGTCGGGTATTTGCTTTTCAGCATGGCCTGCACGCGCGCGTCGTCCGAATAGTCGACCTCGTACATGACATAGGTGGAGACATCGCTGTTGTCGCCGCCCGAAACGAGCCCTCGGAAGAACTGCACGAGCTCGTCCGACGGGATGGATTTGACGTTGATATCGGTCATCTTCAGCGTGCCGACATCCACGACCTCGCCGGCGGCCACATCGAAATCCCTGAACCACCAGCGCAGCAGCGGCATGGTCCCCGTCATGTCGGTCGCGTAGATGCTGCCGTCGTAAACGCGATAGCGGCCGGGCGGAACCATGACCATGTCCGGGCCCGCATTCACCCAGTTGTCGCCGCCGTGCATGGACAGGCTGTAGGACTGTCCGGTCTTCACATTGGCGAGCCGGATCGTCGAGCCCTACAAGCCGTTGTGTTCCTTGTAGGACATGATGACGCCCGCCTGCGAGCCGCTGTTGATGAGCTGCAGCTGCTCCGGCGAGACCGACACAGTCTCGCACGCTGCAGCCCCGAGCATCGCCAGCGCCATCGACGCCGCGACCAGAATTCGCCTGATCATCACGTTCTCCCCCCGGAATTATGCTCTACTTCGCCGCACGCAGCAGGCGGAACACGCCCGTGCCGCGCGCGCGCACGTCGTCACCGACTCGGATCAGGCATTCGGTCTGCGCCACCTGCCCGTCATGATCGAGCAGCCGCGCATGCGCCGTCAGCCACTCGCCTTTCCGGATCGTATCGAAATACTCCATCCCCATCCGCAGCGTGACCATGCGCCGGTTCAGCTTGAACACCGCAGCGCGCGCCATCGCGCTGTCGCAGATCGTGGCGATCATGCCGCCATGCATGAAGCCCATCGTGTTGGTGTGGACCAGCTCGACCTGCAGCCCCAGCGTGATCTCGCCCGGCGCGTTCTCGGCCGCCTGGAACAGCGGGCCGACATGGTTCACGAACGGCGCACGCTGGGCGTAGAGGAAGCCCGGCGGGGCGACGATCTCGCCCCTGTCAGCCGCCATTGCCGCCCGCCTGGCGCGTGACCTTGTCCCCGGTCTTGATCCCGAGCGCCGCAACCTGTCCGGAGGGCAGCTGCAGCGTCGCGGTGGCGCCGAGGCCGACATAGAGCGGACGCAGGCTCCCCGCCCGCGCATGCTGGATCATGGCGACGATCGTGCCGTCTCCGGCGAGGAACAGGATGTCGAGATCAAACGTCACGCCCTTCATCGTCGAGCTGAAGCTCCCGCCCACCTTGCCGTAATCGATCAGGAAGCCTTCGCCCGCCGGCAACGCGGAGCGCCCGGTCAGCCGCGTCTCGGCTGCCGCCCGGCTCGCTGCGGCCTCCGCCTTCACCGTGTGCGTCTTGTCGCCCGACGTGATGGTCAGCGTCTCCGCTGGCTGGGCGTTGGCCATGGCGGGAAGTGAAAGAGCAAGGACGAGCGCGGCAAGGATGCGTTTCATGCTGTCCGGATAGAACGCCGCCCGGCCGAAGCCAAGGCCCGCCGACCCCTTACGGCGGCAGCTTCGCGCTCATGATGTGCCGGCCCTTCTGCCCCTTGCCGACCGACGCCAGCAGCTGCTGGCCGGGCTGCAGGTCCTCGATCCCGGCCTTCCTCACCACCACCATGTGGATGAAGATGTCTTCGGGATCGTCGCGCCGCTGCACGAAGCCATACCCCTTGGTGCGGTTGAACCATTTGACCAGCACCACTTCCATGGGCCCTTCGGCTTCGGCCTCCCCGGCGACCTCGCCGGGGGTGAGGTCAATCACCTCGTTGACCTGATAACCGCGGTCGCGCGTCGCCACGTGACAGACGATCCGGGCGCCTTCCGAGGCGCTATCCACCCCGAACTTCCGCATGACCGAAATATGTAACAGCACGTCGCGCTTGAGCCCGCCGCCCGCCGTTCCGACGTCGGGCACGACAAAGCCATAGCCCTTGGCGGGGTCGAACCACTTCACGCGGCCCTCAACGCGGACCACCTCTTCGGGCGCCCCTTCGAATGTCGGATTTTCCTGCGCCTGCATCCAGCCCGGGCTCCCCAGCCCGGTGACTGTAGCATGACAACTTCGCCCGGGAAGATGTTTCCCGACTCGATTATCCACCTTTGATTTTCGAAACGCCACAAACGCCAGCAAGACGTTGCACGAAGGCATCAATCCGCGCGGCGCGCCGGAATCTCCGCCAATACAATCCGCTGGCAGTCCCTAGGGGAGTCGAACCCCTCTTTTCAGGTTGAAAACCTGACGTCCTAACCGATAGACGAAGGGACCACGGCGGAGGGGGGCGATATAGCTGCATCGCCCCACCCGCGCAAGCGGTCTACCGGGGCCGAAATGACGCCGTTCCGGACGCCACCAGACCCGGCGCCGCCGGCCAATCGGCGCCGGCTGCTAGGCCAGGGCGATATCCGCCACCTCGATCTGCACCTTGCCCGGTCCGCGCCATGTGTCCGGCCGCAATCGCCCTGCCACATGAATCGCCGCGCCGGCGCGGATCGCTTCGCCCTCTGGCCCGTCCGCCACGCGGAACGCAATTGCGCGCAATCGCGCGCCGTCCTCACCCTGCATGTCGAACGCCACATGGTTCTCGCCCACACGCCGCGCCCCAGCCGGCCGCACATTGGGCACGACGAACAGCGGCTCGGGCGCATTCGATCCGAAAGGCCCCAGCCGCTCGATGGTGTCCAGCAACGCGCCATCTGCCGCCCCCGGCGCCAGCGGTCCGTCGATCTCAAGAACACGCGCTTCTTCCAGCTCGAACGTCGCGTCCTGCGCCGCCGCCTCCATGTGATCGCGCAACTCGGTGAGCCGCGCCGGATCCATGCTCAGACCCGCCGCCATCGCATGCCCGCCGCCCGACAGCAGGAGCCCCGACTTCGCCGCCGCGCTCACCAACTCGCCAAGATTGACGCCCTGCACGGATCGCCCCGATCCACGCGCCACAGGTCCAAGCCCTTCGCCCCAACCGACAACAATCGCCGGCCGGTGAAACTTCTCCTTCAAGCGCCCCGCGACGATCCCGATCACACCAGGATGCCAGCCCTCGCCGCCCACCACGAGGATCGCCGCATCCGGCTTTGCAGCCAGCCGCTCCTCCACCTGCGCAATCGCCGCCTTTTGGATCGAGGCCTCGACCTCCTTCCGCTCCTGGTTCTGGAAGTGCAGCTTCTCCGCCAGCTGGATCGCCTCCGCGCGATCGTCCGTTGCCAGCAATTTTGCCGCCGTCCATGGGTCGCCGATCCGTCCGCCCGCATTCAATCGCGGCCCCAGCACGAAGGTCGCGTGGTAGACTGATTTCGGTGCCTCAATGCCTGCCACCTCGGCCAGCGCCTTCAGCCCCGCATTCTCCAGCCGCTCGAGAACCTTCAGCCCGCGCGTCACCAGCGCGCGATTGACGCCTTTCAACGGCGCCATGTCGCACAGCGTGCCCAACGCAGCGAGATCGAGCCAGGTCATCGGATCGGGCAGCCCGCCCTCCGGCAGAACGCCGCGCTTCCGCGCCAGCCTGTTCAGCGCCGCGACCAGCACAAACACCACGCCCGCCGCCGCAAGAAAGCCGTGCCCCGACTTGCAATCCGGCCGATTGGGATTCACCAGCGCCAGTGTCGGCGGCGTACGCTCATCGTGCATCAGGTGGTGATCCATCACCACGACATCGAGGCCGATCTCGTTCGCGGTCTGCAGCGCCGCAATCGCTGCCGCCCCACAATCCACAGTGACGACCAGCTCCGCGCCCATCGCCTTCAACGCCCGGAACGCGCCCGGCGTCGGCCCGAAACCCTCGGTCAAACGATCCGGCACATAGAGGATGAGGTCTCGTCCCCACGCGCGAAAATAGCGCGAGAGAATAGCCGACGATGTCCCGCCATCGACATCATAGTCCGCGAACACCGCCACCTTCTTCCCGGCTATGATCGCATTGAGGATCACCTCCGCCGCCTTGTCCATGTCGGCGAAGGATGACGGATCGGGGAACAGATCCTTCAGCGTCGGATTTAGAAAAAGCTCCGCCTCGTCCGGCTGCACGCCGCGCGAGGCGAGCAATCGTCCCACCAGATCAGGCTGCTTCAGCTTGCGCGCATGCGCCAGCGCCAGCTGGTCATCGCTCGCCCGCTGCCGCCAGGCCTTGCCCGACAACGAGTTCGAAACGCCGAGAAAATGCGGAGCCTTCATGAGAATCACACCGGAACGTGTGACCGAAAGAGTCCCGGATCAAGCCCGGCACATTGCATCGACTCAGTTGTAGGCCAGCGGCTTTGTGAGTTCGGCTTCTTTCGCGCATGCGTCCGCATCGAGGGGAGCGGCCGAGGCGCGTGCGGTCTCAAGTTCGCGTCGCGCCTGATCAATCGCGTCACGATAGCCGGCCGAGCCCTGCAGAGCCGCGAACACGCCGGCGGCGTTTGTGCGCGCGGCCTCGACCGCGCTCATGTTGTGAAGGCCGCACACCACCCGGCTCTCGCCATACGCCCGCCCACGCGCCAGCACGTCATTCGCGCGCTCAGGCGCCAGCTGCGCCAAGACCAGTCCGGCCATCCAGCCGAGTGAGGCGTGGCCGGAGGGATAATCGAAGCTCGCCTCCAGCCCTGGCGACCGTGCGATGCAGATGTTGCCGGCATTGTGCATGAATGGACGGGTGCGCCGGTAGAGCTGCTTCGCAGCCTCCGCCGCCAGGCCGGCATCGATGGTCGTCCGTGCCAGGATCGACGCCAGGGTTGGTGCGTTCTCAGGCGTCAGCGCCACGCCCATCGAGCATGAGAAGCTCTCCAGGAGGTCGGCGGGACGATAACTGTCGTCCGACTGCGCCATCTTCCACCGTTCGCTGCCTTCCAGCGCCCGCGTCTTCCGGAAAATCTCCCAGTCGAGCGTGTTGCGCGCCTCGCCCTCCTTCGGTGCGGGCGGGATCGTCGCAATCGCGTTCGGCGCGTCTTTCGGCGCCAGAAATCCTGCCGGTCGCACCGCTGGCGCCTGGGTCAGCTGGGCGCCCGCCATTGGTGTTTCAGGCGCAGGGCCTTTCGAGGTCGTGGCAACCCCGCCGACACACGCCACGAGTGCGGCAAGCCCGACAGCCAGCGCCGCATACGTCCCCGCCTCGGCCTTGGGTCTCATGTCCCATTCCCCTTGTCCTGCTTTCCTAGGACCGGACGCGGGGAGCGGCAAGCAACATTGCACGCAGGGCGCCCGGCATGTCAGGTTCGAAGCAAGACGAGGGTGACCAGGATGATCGAACGCCAGCTCGACATTTCGACGGAGGACGGCGCTAGTACAACCTACATCGTCCATCCGGATCGCGGCGGTCCCTTCCCCGTGATCCTCTTCCTGATGGACGCCCCTGCAATTCGCGAGGAGTTGCGCGACATGGCCCGGCGGTTCGCGACCTCGGGCTTCTATGTGATGCTGCCGAACCTCTACTATCGCGCCGGCGAGATGGAGCTGGGCCCGATGGACTTCGATCCGGCGAGCCCGTGGCGGAAGAAGATGACCGACCTGATGAATTCGCTCGGCATCTCGATGATCATGTCCGATGTCGACGCGATGATCGCCTTCGCCGATGCCGACCCCGTGGCCGATGCGCAGGCCGTCGGCACGGTCGGCTACTGCATGAGCGGCCGCTTCGCGGTCTGCGCCGCCGGCCATCGCCCCGATCGCGTGAAGGCCACCGCCTCGATCTATGGCGTGAAGCTCGTGACCGACAGCGACAATAGCCCGCACCTGGTCGCTAAACGTTCACCCGCGGAATTCTACTTCGCCTGCGCAGAACGGGACCACTGGGCGCCGCAGGAGATGGTCGACCAGCTCAAGCGCGAACTCGTCGGCGCCCATGGCGAAGTGGAGCAGTATCCCGACACTGACCACGGCTTCGCCTTCCCGCAACGCCCGGCCTACCACAAGCTGGCGGCGGAACAACATTGGGAGCGGGTGCTTAGCTTGTTTGCCCGGAATTTGCGCTGATCCCCAGTCCCCGCTTAGTACTCGAACAGCTTCCCATCGCGCTCCGCGCGTTTCCGCGCCGCCTCCAGGATATGCGCCGCCAGAACCTTCTTCGTCCCCTTGCCCTTCAGCATCGCAGCCGGATCGAGATGATGGCGCTCGATCAACGCCCTCAACTCCTTCGCATCGAACTTCGCGAGCCGCACCTCGAAGGCAGCAGCGTCCTTCCTGAATTCGACCAGCGGATGGAAGTTATCGATTTTGCGCTCGGCAAGACGCTTGTCGGCAAGCTCCTGACCAAATTTCGCCAGCGCATCTTCCAGCTTCTTGCCGAATGCCGGATTGACTGCGGCTTCCTCCGTCACCACCTTGAAAAGACCTGACAAAGCCCGGTCGATCATTCGGCAGCCCCCTCTAGATCAATCCCGCTAGCTCGCGGAATTCCGCCGCAAAACATCGGATAACCTGTGCCGATGCGCCGTACTTCTGCTCCAGCGTACGCCTTTGTTCGGACCACTCGGCCGCCCTCGCGATCTGCTCGGCCTGCGGAATGCGTGTGTCGAACACGTGGAACTGCTGCTTGAGCATTTCCGCCTCGCTGGCATGAAGCGTGTTATGCTGCTCGAACTTGGTGATCAGCGTCCAGATACGCTCGTCGGTGAAGCGCCGCTGCTCCATCGACCGCAGCGCGCGCTTGCGGAACGCGAAGATGCCGAGCCGGGAGACGTAGTCCGGAATTGTCGGGATTACGATAAACTCGGAGAGTTCGATCGCCGCTTCCGCGAACATCGAGATGCCGGGCGGACAGTCGAAAAGAACAAGGTCATAGTTGTCGCCGACGCTCTCGATCGCCGAGCTCGTCAGGCGCGAGAAGCGGGCGTTGAGCTGGCGAATATCGAAGCCCTGGCTGACCCACTTCTCCAGCGCATGCCGCTCGATATAGCGAAACTCGGGCGTCGAGATCAGAAGATCGAGCGCCGGCTCGCCAGCAATGTCGCTCACGCGCGGCGCGATGAACTCGCGGAAGAAGCGCGGCTCGCCGCCATAGACGTACTGATTGAAGTACTCGTCGATCGTCTGCCCGCCCTTGCGCAAGTCGATCCAACGGTCCTGCCCCGCCAGCATCATCGAGACGTTTGACTGCGGATCTAGGTCGATCACGAGGACGCGCATCCCCTCGCTCGCCAGCGTCTCGGCGAGGCTGGCCACGGTGGTCGACTTGCCAACGCCGCCCTTCATGTTGACGACGGAAACCGTGCGCGGCGTCACGGGCGCAACTCCCTTGATGCGTGGATGGATATCCGGGACGTCAAGGCCTCGTCCGGTTCGCCGCCCAGGTCAAGCAAGCCGCATCGGATTACTGTTCCGGCTGCGGGGCGGGGCGCTGCGATTCGGGCGGCAGAAAGGGGTTCGTCCCGGGTTCGATATAGATGAGCCCGAGTTCCTCGTTTTCGCGGGCGACGCGCTCCTCCTCGGCCTTGTTGAGCGCCTCGATACGCTTCCACTCCTTGGCCTGGCGCTGGCGTTCCATCACGCGCTGAATGCCCGCCTGCACCTCGGGGTCAGCCCACTGGTTGGGCAACACCCACACAGCGAACCCGACGATCAGCGCGACGCCGACGATCACGTAATTGAAGTACTTCCAGCCGAAATTGATCGGCTTCCAGTACCTCGACGCTTTATCTTGGTGCGTGTCGTCGCTCATCTCAAACCGGCTTCAATTCTGGCGGCACGAACTTATCGCGCAGTGTCACAAGTTCCTCTGCGATCGAGGGATGCAAAGCACAGGTGCGGTCGAAATCCGGCTTTGTCGCGCCCATCTTTACGGCGATCGCCACCGCCTGGATGATCTCTGGCGCGTCCGGTCCGACAATGTGCACGCCCACCACGCGCTCATCCTCGGCCCGCACTACGACCTTCATTAGCACACGTTCCTCGTCCCCGGTCAGAATGTCTTTCATCGGCCGGAACCGGGTCTTGTAGATATCGACCCTGCCGAACTTCTGGCGGGCGTCAGCTTCCGAGAGGCCGACAATCCCCACCGGCGGCTGGGCAAAAACGGCATGCGGCACGCCGGCATGGTCGAACTGAGTCGGCATGTTCATGAACTCGGTCTGCGCGAACGCCTGTCCCTCGCGGATCGCCACGGGCGTGAGGTTCAGCCGGTCCGTCACATCGCCCACGGCGAAAATGTGCGGCACGCTGGCGCGCGAATAGTCGTCCACGACCACGGCGCCCTTGTCGTTGACCTTGACGCCCGCCTTGTCGAGACCCAGCCCGCGCGTGTACGGCTCACGTCCGACCGCGAACAGCACCTTGTCCGCCGTGACGCTCTCCCCATTGGACAACGCCATCGACAGCTTGCCGCCCGCCTTCACGATGCGCGTGGGTGAAGCGTTGGTGATGACCTTCACGCCCTTGCGCTTGAGCTCGTCGTGCACATGCGTGCGCACATCGTCATCGAAGCCGCGCAGCACCGTCTCGCCGCGATAGACGATGCACACCCGCGCGCCGAGACCGTTCATGATCGCCGCGAACTCCACCGCGATGTAGCCGCCGCCGACGATCACGATGTGACCAGGGATCGCATCGAGGTGGAACATCTCGTTGGACGAGATGGCGAGGTCGATGCCTTCCACATTCTTCGGCATGATCGGCGAGCCACCCGTTGCGATCAGGATCTTCTGCGCCGTCACCGTGCGACCGGACGTCATCAGCTTCAGCGTATGCGCATCGACAAACTCGGCGCGCTCCTCGATGATCTCGACGCCGGCATTGCGCACGTTGCGCGCATAAATGCCCGACAGCCGGTCGATCTCGCGATGCATGCGGTCCATGAACAGGTTGTGGTCATAGGTCGGCGTATCGACGCTCCAGCCATAGCCCTTGGCATGCTCGATCGCGCGGCCGAACTCGCTGGCGTAGACCATGTATTTCTTGGGGATGCAGCCGCGCACCACGCAGGTCCCGCCGGCCCGGTACTCCTCGGCGACGGCCACCTTGGCGCCGGCCATCGCCGCCAGCCGCGAGGCGCGCACCCCGCCTGACCCGGCCCCGATCACGAACAGATCATAGTCAAAGGCCATCAGGCGCCCCGGCGTGCTGCTGGGCCCTATCTAGGGTTTCGGAGGCGATGGCGGAAGTCCGCCCCTACTTCACCACCAGCGGCCACGCCGGTCCCACGCCTGTCGCCGCCTTGCCCGGCGCGTCGGCGCGATAGGTGTAGAGCGGCTTGCCCTTGTAAGCCCACTGCTTGGCGCCATCGTCGCGCGTGATCACGGTCCAGTCGCCATCGTCCGCCGCGCCAGTCGCAGCGGCCAGCGGCGGCCATGCGTTCGCGCACGCGCCATTGCAGGCCGACTTGCCCGGCGTGCGATCGTTCGCAAACGTATAGAGCGGCTTGCCGTCCGGCGAGAGGAAGCTGCCGTCCTTCTCGGTGATCCCCGGCGGGCTCGCCCACGCGGCCCCGCCCATCGCCAGCACCGCCACAACCGCCAGACCTGCCATCACGCGCATCGGAATCACCCCGCCAACAGGCGCACACCAGCGCCTGCAATCAAGGTACCACTCGCACGCTGGTGGGCAACGCTAGTTCGGCAGCACCATGCCGGGCGGCAGCTGCTGCGGCTCCGGCTGCGGCGGCGGGGCCGGATTGGCCCCCGTCGGCCAGGCCGAGTTCACCTGGGCGACAGCCCGCGTCGCCGCTTCCTGCGCCAGCCCCTGCAGCTGCTCGCCCGCGGCGGCCAGGGCGGCCTGCTGCTTCTCCTGCACCGTCTTGGCGTATTTCGAGGTCAGCTGGTCGTGGAAGAATTCGAGTTCCTTGATGTTGAACTCGCGGGTCAGTCCCTCCACCAGCGTCTTCCTGATTTCTGGAAGTTTTTCCTGCAGCTCGCGGCGCATGGCGAGGCCGATCTGGTTGACCTGGTCCTGCGAAACCGTGCCCTGATACATCAGGCCCTGAACCTGCTGCATGGCGATGCCGCTCAGGTCATCTTCCGTCAGCATCACGTCCGCGATCTTGCCCGCCAGCCGCTCCTCGCCCAGCGGCATGCCAACCGGCTGGCAGGCGGAAACCCCCAGCAGGGCGGCCGCAATCGCGGTTTTCCACAAGCTCATCGTGTCTGTCCTGTCGGTATAGGCGGAGGATTCGGGCAGGCGTGTATCACCCGGCGCGGCCAAACCCTAGCGGTTTCGGCTTATCGGGCGTCCACGATCCGCGCGCCTGTCGCTTCCCCAACGATCACGCGGTCCGCCAGACCGATGAACAGCCCGTGCTCCACCACGCCGGGCAGGTCGTCCAGCAGCCGCGCCAGACCGGCCGGATCGGGGATCGCGCCACACGCCAGGTCGAGGATCATGTGCCCGCCATCGGTGCGCAGCAGGCTCTCGCCCGTCGCCATGCGCCAGGCAGAGGTCGCAGGCGGCAGACCGGCCTCCGCCATGCGCCGGTGGATCCTGCGGCGCGTCAGCTCGGCCCCGAAACCATTGATCTCGACCGGGAGCGGAAACCGCCCCAGCTGCGCCACCTGCTTGGACGCATCCGCGATCACCACCATCCGGTCGGAGGCCTCCGCGATGATCTTCTCGCGCAGCAAGGCCGCCCCACCACCCTTGATGAGGCTTAGGTCCGGGTCGAACTCGTCCGCCCCGTCGATCGTGAGATCGATGCGCTCCAGCTCGTCCGGCGAGACAATCCTGACGCCGAGCGAGCGCGCCAGCCGGTCGGTCGCCTCCGACGTTGGCGTGCCGACCACTTTCAGTCCCGCCGCCACGCGCTCGGCGAGCAGCCGGACGAAAATCGCCGCCGTCGATCCAGTGCCGAGGCCGAGCACCATGTCAGGCTGCACCAGATCGAGCGCGGCCTGCGCTGCATTGCGTTTGGAGACGTCCGACACGGGGATCAGGTCTTCTTCCCGGACGTGTCTCCCGACGCCGCGCGCGCGCCTGCTGACAACATTTGCATGAAGCTGTCGGTCGCCTGTCCGCCCATCGAATACCACTGCTTGAGATAGAACTCCGGGCTCACCAGCTCGACATTCTGCTCGATGCGCTGCTTCACCGACGCCACCAGCGTCTCATTGATCGGCGAGACGTCCGGCAGGCCGAGGAAGGCGCGCGCCTCCTCCGGCGTGCAGTCCACCGTGATGTTGAGCTTCAAGGCCAGACTCCTGTTCCCGCGTGCGCCAACATTCCACTACCCCGAAACCCTGACGCCGCCCTAACGGCGAATTGGCCCTTCTTTATTTCATCCGGGTAGAATTGACTTCGTCATTTTACCCGGATAATAACCCTGCCCCTGCAGGAGCCAAGATGACCTCTCAACCCGCCGCCATCGCCTTCGAGGGAGACCGCAAGCTCGCAGAAGGCTCACTTGCTGACGTCGCCTCCGCCATGCGTCGCCGTTCTGGCAAGGCGACGCACGAGACCATCCTCGTCTTCGACCATGTCTCAGGGCAAAGCCTCCAGCTCGACCTGAGCGGCTCGGAAAAAGAGGTGCGTGCGCGCTTCGCGGAAGGACCACCCGCCGCCGTCACGAAGCCTGATGAAACAGGGCATCCCGCGCAGCGCGGTCCGGGTCGGCCCCGGCTGGGTGTCGTTGCGCGCGAGGTGACACTCCTCCCCCGCCACTGGGAGTGGCTCAATGCCCAACCTGGCGGCGCTTCGGTCGCCCTGCGCAAACTTGTCGAGGAAGCGCGCCGGACCCACAGCAAGAGCGGTGCGCAACGCGCGCGGCAGGAAGCGGCCTATCGCTTCATGTCTGCGATAGCGGGCGACTGGCAGAACTATGAGGAGGCAAATCGGGCGCTTTTCGCGGGTGACGCAGATCGTTTCCGTCGCTTGACGGATGCGTGGCCCGCGGATGTCCGCGACCACGCCCGGCGCCTCGCCTTCGACGTCGCCGTCCCGGACGCGTGAGGAACACGGGCGCCGCTGCGTCTCGGGTTCAGCTTGACCAGCCATGACCAGACGGCGCAGCTTCCACCCACAGCGGAGGCGGACATGGCAAGACCCGGAACCGGACTCACGGCCCTCGTCACCGGCGCATCCGCAGGCATCGGCGTCGATCTTGCGGCGTGCTTCGCGCAGGAGGGCTACAACCTGATCCTCGCCGCGCGCACCGAATCCGCCCTGCGAGACGTCGCTGAACGCCTCGCCAAGGCGCACAATGTGAAGGTGACGCCCATCGCCTGCGATCTTGGCGCGCCCGGCGGCGGCGCCAGTCTCGCCGCCGAGATCGCGCAGCGCGGTCTCGAAGTCGACGTGCTGGTCAACAATGCCGGCTTCGGCGCCGCGGGCGCCTTTGTTGATGTCCCGGCCGAGCAGAATCTCGGCATGATCGATCTCAACGTCCGCGCACTGGTTGAACTCACCCGCATCTACTGGCCGGACATGCTGCGCAGGAAACGCGGTGGCGTCCTCAACGTCGCCTCGACCGCCGCCTTCCAGCCCGGCCCGCTGATGTCGATCTACTACGCCACGAAAGCCTTCGTGCTCTCCTTCAGCGAGGCGCTGTGGCAGGAGGCGCGCGGCACGGGCGTGCGCGTCAGCTGCCTCTGCCCCGGACCCACCGTTTCCAGCTTCCACGGCCGCGCCGGCACCGACAAGACACGCCTCTTCGGCTTTGCGAAGCCGATGCCATCGCTCCCCGTCGCGCAGATGGGCTATAACGGCTTCCGCACCAACAAGCGCGTCGTCGTCGCCGGCGGCATGAACAAGGCGCTCGTGGCCGCGACCCGTATCTCGCCGCGCGCCGTCCTGCTGCCGGTGGTGAAGCATCTGCAAGGCGCGAAGTGAGCGATCGTGCGCGGAGTCATTCTCGGGCTTGACCCGAAGACCTTTCTTTCCGACCACCACCGCCACACTCTCCACTGAGCAGGATTCTCGGATCGCGCTTCGCTTGCCCGAGAATGACGACGATGCGGCTGGCTCCGCCTCACATCCGTGCTAGGGATGCCCCCGCGCTTACATCAGCAGGGAGACCCCACAATGCCACTCGAGAACATCCAGCTTCGCTCGCAGGTCTCGAAATCCGGCGAACTCAAGCTCTCCCTTGTGAAGCTCCCGCACCCCGATCCGGCCCCGGACGAAATCGTCGTCCGCGTCGAGGCGACACC
Source organism: Pseudomonadota bacterium (assembly GCA_041166025.1). Lineage (GTDB taxonomy): Bacteria > Pseudomonadota > Alphaproteobacteria > Caulobacterales > Hyphomonadaceae > UBA7672. Next base: position 17,764 of record JBEAMJ010000047.1, read on the forward strand.
GATCAACCCGTCCGATCTCGGCCTGCTCATCGGCCCCGCAGATGTCTCCACGCTGAAAGTCTCGGGCTCGAAGGAGCTGCCCGTCGTCACCGCGTCCGTGCCGGACCAGGCGCTGCGCATGGTCGCCGCCCGCCTCGACCAGGATCTGCCCGTCGGCAATGAAGGCGCCGGCACAGTCGTTGCCGCCGGCTCGTCTCCCGAAGCGCAGGCGCTGATGGGCAAGCTCGTCGCTATTCTCGGCGGCGAGATGTACGCCACCTACCGGACCGTGAAGGCCAAGGCCGCGCTCCCCCTGCCCGCCGGCGCCACGGCCGCCGACGGCGCCTCCTGCTTCGTCAACCCGCTGACCGCGCTTGCGATGGTCAAGACGATGCAGATGGAAGGCCACACCGCGCTCGTTCACACGGCGGCCGCCTCTAATCTCGGCCAGATGCTCAACAAGATCTGCCTCAAGGACGGCGTCGGCCTCGTCAACATCGTCCGCTCCGATGAGCAGACGAAGATCCTGAAGGACATCGGCGCGAAGCACATCGTCGATTCCTCCAAGCCCACCTTCATGGAAGACCTGATCGGCGCCATCACGGCCACCGGCGCAACGCTCGGCTTCGACGCCATCGGCGGTGGCAAGCTCGCCGGCCAGATCCTCGCCGCGATGGAAATCTCGCTCAACTCCAGGCCCGGCGCCTACAGCCGCTATGGCTCATCCACGCACAAGCAGGTATACATCTACGGTCGCCTCAGTCTCGAACCGACCATCCTCACCGGCGCCTATGGCATGGCCTGGGGCGTCGGCGGCTTCCTGCTGACGCCTTTCCTGCAGAAGGTCGGCAATGAGGAAGCCGGCAAGCTGCGCGCCCGAGTCGCCGCCGAGCTGAAAACCACCTTCGCCAGCCACTACACGCGCACGATCTCGCTCCGCGACGCCCTCGATCCGGAAACGATCCGCGCTTACAACCGCAAGGCGACAGGCGAGAAATTCCTGATCAACCCGAGCCTCTGAGACAGCGCGCCTCCTTCCCCTGAAAGCGCGTCGTGCTAGACAGCCGCTGTCCCGCCAGCCGCCAAAAGAGCGGCGGCGGGCCAAAGGGGAGGAAGCTGACGTGCTCACCAGAGACCAGGCGCTTGCGCAGCTGACCGCCCCCGGCCAGCCCTACGAGATCGTCGAGACGGAGGCCATCGGCCGCCGCATCCGCGCCTTCAGCAACGCCCCGCGCAACCTCCGCGAGCTCCTCCGCAACACGCGAAGCGACAAAGCCTGCCTCAGCTATGAAGGCGAGACGCTCACTTTCGAGGAGACATGGCGGCACGCAGCCACCCTCGCGCACGCGCTGGTCGATGAGTTCGGCGTGCAGAAAGGCGATCGCATTGCGATTGCAATGCGCAACTACCCCGAATGGATCATCGGTTACATGGCCGCCGCCGCCATTGGCGCCATGGCCGTCGCCGTGAACGCGCTGTGGACGGCCGACGAACTGGCCTATGGCCTCGCCCTGTCGACGCCGAAAGTCCTGATCGCCGATCAGGAGCGCATCGATCGGCTCGGAACGCCGCGCAACTTTGCGGTGATCGCCGTCCGACCCACCAAGCCGTTGCCCGCCGGCGCCCGTGCCTGGGCAGATATCGTCCGTGCGCCATTGCGCACCGAGATGCCGGACATCGACATCGCGCCGGACGACGATCTCCACATGCTGTTCACGTCCGGCTCCACCGGCAATCCCAAGGGCGCGGTCTCGACGCACCGCAACGTGATCCATGCCCTGATGTCGTGGGAGCTCGACCTCATGGCCGCGTGGGAGACCGGCCTGCTCCCGCGACCGCCCGAGAATCCCCCTCAGTCAGTGATGCTGCTCGCCATACCGCTTTTTCACGTTACGGGGCTGTTGGCCTGCACGCTGGGCGGCTTCCGGTACCAGCGCCGCACCCTGATGATGTACAAGTGGGACGTCGAGAAGGGTGCCGACATCATCGAGCGTGAAGGCGTCACGCACATGACGGCGACGCCGGCCATCACCGGCGATCTGGTCGCCTACTCCCGCCGCACCGGCCGCACCTTCCCCACCCTGATCACCATCGGCGGCGGCGGCGCCGCCCGCGCCCCCGAACAGGTCCGCGCCATCGATGCCGTTTTTGAAAAGGCCTTCCCCGGCACGGGCTGGGGCATGACTGAGACCAATGCCATCGGCGTCGGCATCGCTGCGGGCGACTATCTCCGCAAGCCCGAAAGCTCCGGCCGCTGCTCAGCCGTGCTCGACATCCGCGTGGTCGATGAGAGCAACAAGTCGCTTCCCGCTGGCGAGCGCGGCGAGCTGCAGATCCGCGGCGCATCGATCATGCGCGGCTACTACCAGAACCCCAAGGCGAATGCCGAAAGCTTTGTCGACGGCGACTGGTTCCGTACCGGCGACGTCGCCATCATCGACGACGAGGGCTTCGTCTTCATCGTCGACCGCATCAAGGATCTGGTCATCCGCGGCGGCGAGAACATAGGCTGCGGCGCGGTGGAGTTCGCGCTTCAGGAACATCCTGCGGTGGAAGAAGCCTGCGTCTACGGCGTTCCCGACGAGCGGCTCGGCGAGGAGGTCGCCGCCACGCTCTACATCAGCAAGCCTGTCAGCGAAGCGGAACTCCGCGACTTCCTCTCCACGCGTTTGGCCAAGTTCCAGATCCCGCGCTACTTCCGCTTCGAGACAGACCCGCTTCCCCGTGGCGCCACGGGTAAGATCCTCAAGAAGGATCTACGCGCACGGGCCGCGAAGGAGCTGGCCTAAGCTGGGACCGTCGGGCCACAGGCTGGCTGTCGTTTCGAAGCAGCGATCAATCAGAAGCGCCCCGCCGCTTACGCGTCGCGGCGCCGGCTGCGGCCCAGCGATCCAATGTCAGACCGCACCCTCAGGCTTCTTCCCCGCCTTCTTCGCAGCCGACTTCGCCGCCCGAAAAGCCTTCGCCCAGCCATCCTTGTTCGCCTGCCGCCCGCGCGCCACGGCGAGCGCATCGCTTGGCACATCCTCCGTCACCACCGAGCCTGAGCCGACATAGCTGCCCCCTCCAATCGTGACTGGCGCTACAAGCGATGAGTTCGAGCCGACGAACGCGCCCTCGCCCACCACCGTGCGATACTTGAAAAAACCGTCGTAGTTGCAGAAGATCGTCCCCGCACCGATGTTGGCGCCCGCGCCAACTTCACCATCGCCGAGATAGGAGAGGTGGTTAGCCTTCGCGCCCTCCCCAACGCTTACATTCTTCACCTCGACGAAGTTGCCTATGTGCGCGTCCTTGCCAATGACAGCGCCCGGTCGCAGCCGCGCATAAGGCCCCACGAGCGCGCCTGCGCCCACCGTCGCGCCCTCGAGGTGCGAGAACGCCCGGATCACCGCGCCGCTCTCCACGCTCACGCCGGTTGCGAAGACCACGTTCGGCTCGATCGTAACGCCCGCCGCGACCTTCGTATCGTGCGCGAAGAACACCGTCTCCGGCGCCGGCATGGTGACGCCCGCTGTCATCATCGCCTCCCGAACACCGACCTGGAACACCTGCTCCACCTGAGCCAGCTCCGCCTGGCTGTTCACGCCTTGCACATCGCGCTCCTCGCACAGCGCCACGCCCGCCTTCAGCCCGCGCCCGCGCGCCAACCCAACCAGGTCGGTCAGGTAGTATTCGCCCTTCGCGTTGGCGTTCTTCACCTCCTTCAGCAGTTCGAACATCAGCTTCACCGGCACCGCCATCACGCCCGAATTTGCCAGCGGGATCTTCAGCTGAGCCTCGCTCGCATCGTTTGCTTCAACGATGGCTTCCAGCGATCCGTCCTTCGCCGTCACCAGCCGTCCATAACGGTTCGGCAGCTTTGCCTCGAAGCCGAGCACGCACACGCTCGCGCCTTTGCCCAGCTCTGCAAACGCCCGCTCGCCGGCCTCAAGCGGGATCAGGGGCGTATCGGCATAGAGCACGATCGCATCGCCCTCGGCGCCGCTCAGCACGCCACGCGCCGCATCGACGGCGTTCGCCGTCCCGAGCTGCTCGCGCTGCACCACGACGTTCTCCGCCCCCACCAGTTTCGCCGCGGCTTCGCTGAGCACCGGCATGTCCGGCCCCACCACCACGACGGACCGCGCGCACCCCAACGCGCGCGCCAGCGCCACGCTCCAGGCCAGCATCGGCCGTCCGCCGATCTCGTGCAGCACTTTCGGGCGCGGCGACTTCATACGGGTGCCCTTGCCGGCCGCCAGGATGATTGCGAAACGGTCGGCCATGGCCTGTCCCTCGGGTCGATTCCAGCTAGGTCCTGACTAGCACACAAGAACCCATGACAAAGCTCCCCGCCTCCAGTCTGCGCGCGCCCGACCTCAGCGGCTACACGATCGCCTTCGATCTCGATGGCACGCTGGTTGACACGTTGGCCGACCTTCAACGTGCTCTCAATCAGGTGCTTGCGGCGGAAGGCCTGCCCGCCGCCACGCAGGCCGAAGTGCGCGCCTACGTTGGGCAGGGCGCCCGCGCCCTCATCGTGCGCGCCTTCGCAGGTCACGGTCGCCACCCTGACGAAACGGGGCTGGACCGGCTCACGGCGCGCTATACCGAGACCTATGCCGGCGACATCGCCGCGTTGTCACGCCCCTTCCCCGGCGTGCCGGAGGTGCTGGACGCGCTCAAGGCCGCCGGGGCACGGCTCTGCATCTGCACCAACAAGCGCGGCTTCCTGTCGGTGAAACTGCTGGAGACACTTGGCCTTGCTCACCGCTTCGCCGCCATCGTCGGCGCCGACCAGGTCAGCAACTGCAAGCCCCACCCCGACCACTACGTCCACGCCATCCGCGCCGCAGGCGGCGATCCCGCGCGTTCGGCGATGGTCGGCGATTCGATCAATGACGTGATGTCGGCGAAGGCCGCCGGCGCGCCTGTCGCCGTCTACGCCCATGGCTATACGGAAACGGCGCCGGACCTGCTGGGGGCCGACGCCGTCTTCAAGCATTTCACTGATCTGCCGGACCTTCTGGTCCGTCTGCTGAAACCCTAGCCGATGCCGCGGGCGAAACCTGCAGGCTTGCCGGGTTCAGGGCGCGCGCCTTTCTTGCGCGGCGGCATCCCGTTGACCATGTTGCTCCGCACGTCGGTGCGTGCAGATCGCATGGCGGGGACGAAGCCGGCATCGACGAGGTTGATCGAGACATCGAAGCCGCGATTGGCCCAATATTCCTCGATCTTCGCCTTCAGCTTGCGAGCGCCATCCTGGTCACAAAAGTCGCTATTCATCTAGTTCGCTCCAGACACCTGATGGGGCGCTTCTGACGTAACAACGCCAACCGGCCCCGGTAGGTCCCTCAGTTCTCGCCTCCCGCTTTGCGGTGTGGGCGTGAAGTCAACCTAGGAATGCAGTTGAGGCGCCGCATGAAGCAGCTGAGGTATTTTGAAGATCAATTGTGGCAGAGGCCCCGGCCTTGGCGCCGTTTGATGAACATTTGTTGCCAACCGGGCCTGTCCCCGCCTGCCCTAGGCGCCGTGATTTGCCGGCTGAAGCCCGCCAACTTGACGGCAACTCGCCCCTGCGCCTAAACACCCATCCCTTCTGGGGCCCGAAATCAGGGCATCCGGGCGCGTAGCTCAGCGGGAGAGCACTCCCTTCACACGGGAGGGGTCACAGGTTCAATCCCTGTCGCGCCCACCATCCGCCTCCCGGATATCCTCGCTGTCCGTGATGTGATGTGCCATCGCGACCTGATGCGGGGTTTCCCGTGGACAGGCGTCTTACCTTTTGGGAAGGCTTCGCTCCAAGCGGGTTGCAAACCAGAAATCCCGCATCACCGGGAGGGAATCGGCAATGGCGTTTCTGTCGCCAGGCAAGATCACGACTATGGAGGGGGCCCGGAAGCACCGGAATTACGCCCTCGCAATCCTGTTCATCGTATACATCTTCAATTTCATCGACCGGCAGATCGTCAACATCCTGCAGGAAGACATCAAGGCCGACCTCAAGCTCCTCGACTGGCAGCTCGGCACGATGACCGGCCTGGCTTTCGCAGTCGTCTACTGCACTTTCGGGATCCCCGTAGCCCGCATCGCCGACTCGACTAGCCGCAAGGGCGTGGTCGTCGTCTCGCTGGCGGTCTGGAGCGGCTTCACGGCCCTCTGCGGCCTTGCGACCAACTACATCACCCTGCTGCTCGCCCGCATGGGCGTCGGCCTCGGCGAAGCCGGCGGCAGCCCACCCGCCCACGCCATGATCTCCGACCTCTACGAGAAGGAGAAGCGCGGTCGCGCCCTCGCCGTCTACTCGGCCGGTCTCTACGCCGGCACGCTCCTCGGCTACTATCTCGGCGGCTGGCTGTCGGACACCTTCACCTGGCGCGAAGCCTTCTTCTTCGTCGGCATACCCGGCGTCCTGTTCGCGATCGTCACCTGGACGACGATGAAGGAACCCGTTCGCGGCCTTTCTGGTATCAAGCCGAGCAGTGAGAAGATTTCCTTTGCCGAGTCATTCAAGCGTCTCTGGGCGCTCAAGTCCTTTCGCTACTACTCGCTGGCGACAGGCGCTGGCACTTTCGTTACCTACGGCCTCGGCAACTGGATGCCGTCATTCCTGCCACGCACCTTTGGCACGCTGAACGCAGAGACCGGAAAATATGTCGGCCAGTGGGGCATGCCAGACTTCCAGGCGATGGTCGGCTTCTGCCAGGCTGGCGCCGCCGACTGCGCCACGATGAGCTCGACCGAGATCGGCATCATGTACGGCACCATCTCCGGCGTCGGCGGTATGATCGGGACGATCTGGGGCGGCTACCTCGCCGACCAGATGGGCGCGAAGGACCGCCGCTGGTTCCTCTGGGTGCCCATGTGGGGCAAGCTGATCGGCGCGCCTCTGTTCGTCGCCGCGCTGCTGGCGCCAACGCCCGAATTGTCGCTCATCCTCTACTTCCCGGCGATCACGCTGGCCGCGATGTATCTCGGGCCATCGCTGGCGATCACGCACCATCTCGTGCCCGCCTCGATGCGCGCCATGTCCTCCGCCGTGCTGTTCTTCATCCTGAACATTCTCGGCCTCGGCACTGGCCCCACTATCGTCGGCGTGGTCAGCGACTGGCTCGCCCACACCAGCACATTCGTCAGTCAGTCGCTCCCCTGGATCGGCGCGACTGAAGCGCTCGTCGACCAGTACTCGCTGAAATGGGCGATGATCTTCGCGGTGATCGCCATGTTCCCGCTGACCATCCTCTGGCACTGGGGCGCCCAGACACTTCCCAAAGGCGCCCTCGACGACGACGGCAACGCTGTCGCCGAAGCGCTGACAGAAGGTGATCCCAAGGGAAAAACACAGGCGACAGGACCGAAGACCTGAAGCCCCGGTGAAACGTATCCCCCCGTCTGCGAGTCAGTCGGGGGAGACGCCGATTGTTCAGCGCTAAGGGATTGGACCAGTTCCTGGCATCGACGCGTCATGCCGTGGCCGGACCCTGCGAATAGACCGCCAGGCATCCGCCCACGCGTCGATGCGACCGCCGTGCATGGGGGCCCTGCGCGCGCCGCGCATCTGCGTGACGCGCCAACAGCCACAACACCCCATCATTGCAACTCTCGCGGAGCCTTCATCCTGAGGAGACCCAAGGCCGTCTCGAGGGACGAGGGCGGGCTCACCAACGCCCGCGGCCCGCCTGCCTACTGCCTATTCCCCACTCCCTGCTCGCTTCGGAAGCGCCCGCTTCCGAGACCGCGGCCACCACGCCTATAGTGCGCGTATCCGGATGTTGCGGTACCAGACGCGGTCGCCATGGTCCTGCAGCGCGATGTGGCCGCTCGCAAACGTCCCGAACAGCGGCCACTGCTTGAACTTCGAGCCCGCCACCTTCGCCTTCCAGGCTTCGTCGCCGTAGCTCGACTCGGCCACCAGCTTGCCGTTGAGCCAGTGCTCGATCTCTGTGCCGGTGAAGCGCACAACCGCCTCGTTCCACTCGCCCACCGGCTTAACCGCTCCATCGGGCGGGACTTCAAGATCGTAGAGTGCGCCGGCGCGATGGGAGGGATACTTGCCGTCGGGATGCCCGTCATTGTCGAGCACCTGCATCTCCGGCCCTGTCATGTAGGTGCTGTCCGTCGATGCATCTTCCCGGATGAGGTAAATGATCCCGCTGTTGCCGTTCGGCGAAATCTTCCATTCGAGCGACAGCTCGAACGGGCCGAACTGCTCCACCGTCATGATGTCCCCGGCGCCGCCTGCGGTCAGCGTCAGCTCTCCATTGACGACCTGCCAGTTCGCGCCCGGCTTGTCCGTCTTGTACCCTTTCCATCCCGCGAGGTCGGTTCCGTTGAACAGGGATTTCCACCCCTGCGCCGTCTGTTCGGCTGTCAGCGTGTCCACCGGCTGCACCTCTGTTGCAGCTGCAGGCGCCGGCTCCGCAGGTTCGTTCGGCTTGGCCGGTTCGCTGCCGCAACTCGCCATAATCGCCGCCATCGCAAGTCCAGCCATCAACCGCATCTTACATCTCCCTCAGTCGAGCGCGATCCACGCGACATTGTTTCGGCTCGAAGCGATCGCCGCCGTAATGAACTGAACACCGCGAACGCCATCCTCGACACCGGGCGCCAGTTTCGCAAACGTTTGCGGCGCACGCTTCTCCTGGTACGCCCGCACGAGTTCGGCCGCATCCGAATAGATTTGCGCGAACCCTTCAAGATAGCCTTCCGGGTGTCCGCCCGGAACCCGCGTTGCATGGGTCGCTGACGCAGAAACGCCGGCCCCGCCACGACGGATGATGCGCTGCTGCCCGCCCAGCGGCGTGAACAGCAATGTTTCCGGCGTCTCCTGCGCCCATTCGATGCCGCCCTTGTCGCCGAACACGCGCAGCTTCAGTCCGTTGACCGACCCGGTCGCCACCTGGCTCGCCCACAGCATGCCCCGTGCATCGCCCAGGCGGAGCAGCACGTTGACATTGTCGTCGACCTTGCGCCCAGCAACGAAGCTCGAGAGGTCGGCGGCAAGGCTCTGCGCTTTCAGACCGGTCACGAACTCGGCCAGCTGGAAGGCGTGTGTCGCGATATCGCCCAGCGCGCCGCCCGGTCCTGCGCGCGCAGGATCGCCCCGCCAGTCGGCCTGCTTGTTGCCTGGCAATTCGGTGGCGAGCCAGTCCTGCGCATACTCCGCCTGCACGATGCGGATGGCGCCGAGCTCTCCGGCCTCCACCATCGCCCGCGCCTGACGGATCATGGGATAGCCGGAATAATTGTGCGTCAGAATGAAGGGCAGGCCTGTCCGGCTAACCGCTTGTGCGAGGTCATCGGCCTCCTCGCGCGAAATGGTCATCGGCTTGTCGCAGATCACCGCGATCCCGGCATCTAGAAAGACCCGCGCAGCCGGATGATGCGCTGCGTTTGGTGTCACGATCGCGACCGCATCGATGCGGTCCTGCCGGCCCGCTTCGCGAGTCGCCATCGTGCGGAAGTCGGGATAGGCGCGGCTCTCCTCGATCCCGAGGCTTCGTCCGAACGCAACGGACTTCGCGGGGTCGGACTGGAACGCGCCGGCAACAAGGTCCCAGTGTCCATCCAGCCGCGCTGCCATGCGATGAACAGAACCGATGAAGGCGCCTTCGCCGCCGCCGACCATGCCGAGACGAAGGCGTCTCACCGATCAAGTCCCAGCAGACGCCGGTTGGCCGCCGGATCGGTTCCGCTCGCCGCAAAGTCGTCAAAGGCGCGCGGCGTCACGCGGATGATATGGTCGCGGATGAAGGCTGCGCCTTCGCGCGCGCCGTCCTCGGGATGCTTGATGCAGCACTCCCATTCAAGCACCGCCCAGCCCTCATAGTCGTAGCCGGCGAGCTTCGAGAAGATGCCCTTGAAATCGACCTGCCCATCACCCACCGAACGAAAGCGTCCAGCACGATTCAGCCAGGGCTGGTAGCCGGAATAGACGCCCTGTCGCCCCGTCGGATTGAACTCCGCGTCCTTGACGTGGAACATCTTGATCCGCTCGTGATAGAGGTCAATGTACTCGAGATAGTTGAGCTGCTGCAGCACGAAGTGGCTCGGGTCGAACAGGATGTTGCAGCGCCTGTGGCCGTTCACCCGATCGAGGAACATCTCGAACGTGGTCCCGTCGAAAAGGTCCTCGCTCGGATGGATCTCATAGCAGAGATCAACGCCTGCATCCTCGTAGGCGTCGAGGATCGGCTTCCAGCGTTTCGCGAGTTCCTCGAACGCTGTCTCGAACAGGCCAGGCGGCCGTTGCGGCCACGGGAAGAAATAGGGCCAGGCCAGCGAACCCGAGAACGTCACGCTCGCGTCGAGCCCCAGACGCCGTGACGCCTTCGCCGCGAGCATCACCTGCTCGACCGCCCACTCCTGCCGCGCCTTCGGATTGCCGCGCACCTTCGGCGGCGCAAATGCATCGAACAACGTGTCATAGGCCGGATGCACGGCCACAAGCTGTCCCTGCAGGTGGGTCGAAAGTTCGGTGATGACGATCCCCGCATCCTTCAGGATGCCCTTGATCTCATCGCAATAGGCGTCGCTCTCCGCGGCGCGGCGGAGGTCGAACAATGACGCCTCGCCGGTCGGAATCTGGACGCCGACAAAGCCTTTCTCCTTGGCCCATTTTGCAATCGACGGCAGAGAGTTGAACGGCGCGTCCGGCCCCACGAATTGTGCAAGGAAAATCCCGGGACCCTTCATCGTCTTCATGTTCGAACCTCAGGCTTCGAGCGCGCTGAGGAACCTATACCCGTTTTCGGCAGCCTGCAGCCGCGAAGTAGCGAAGGGCGGTTCCTGCTCCAGGAAGAAGTGCCGCACGCCAGCAGCGTGCGCGGCTGGCAGGATAGCCGCCCAGTCGAGCCGTCCGGCGCCGACATCGGACGGGTCCATCTTCAGCGCCGTGTTGGGCGCAGTCGTTGCCTTGATGTCCTTGATGTGCATGGCGGTGTAGCGTCCGCTGTAGCGCGAAAACAGCTCGACCGGATCCTGTCCCGCCGCCGCCGCCCAGCCGACGTCCAGCTCGATGGAAAGGGCCGCGGGATCGCTTTCGCCCACGATAATGTCGAAGCCCGTGCGGCCGCCCGCCGCGGCAAACTCGAAGTTGTGGTTGTGGTAACCGAAGCCGATGCCATTGGTCTTCAGCTTGCGCCCGATCTCGGACAACTCGCCTGCCAACCGCTTCCAGCGATCTTCGCCCATCGCGTCGGCCACGCGCGACACGAAAGCGTAGCCCTCGCCGGCGTTGGGCGTAAGGCCGATGTCGGTGGGGATCGGCATCGATGGCGCATAGACGTGCGTCGCGCCGATCGTGTGCATGTCGGCCGCCAGTTTCGCGAGATCGCCGCGCAGGCCCGGCGCGGCATCCGTTCCTGCGTTCATCTGGATGTGCGCCGCCGAGCAGGTGAGGCCGTTGCGGTTCAGCGCCTCGCGCAGCTGCGCCGGCGTCTTGCCCATGTAGCTTGGAATCTCGACTGTCTTGTATCCGATGCGCGCCACGCCAGCGAGCGCGCCTTCGAGATCCGTCGCCAGCATGTCGCTCAGCGTGTAGAGCTGGATGCCGATCGGCGCCGCGCGCTGCTGGAAGAACGGACCTGTCGTGGCGCACGCAGCCAGCATCGGACTAGCCGCGCCTGTCGCGCAAAGCCCCTGCAGGAAGAACCGGCGGGAAAGGTCGGTCATGACGGGCTCCATTGTGAATGCTCATGCAGGCACGGCATTGGCGGGCGCGCGTTCAGCCGGGCGGAAGAAGGCGGCCATCAGAAGTACGGCGAAGATCGCCATGCCTGCGGGGACCATGAACAGCGTGCGATAGTCGACTGCCCCGGTCTCGGTCGTGAACTGCGCCATCAAGGCCGGAAAGAGGAAGCTCGCCGCTACGTTCCCGATACCGAGGATCAGAAGGTTGAACAGGCCCTGCGCGCTCGACCGCACGTCCTTCGGAAAAGCGGCGTCCACGAAGATGTAGACCGTCGCAAAGAAGAACGCATAGCAGATGCCGTGCAGCAGCTGCACTGCGATCACCGTCGGCACGCTGTCCGGGAAGAAGGCGAAGGCGAGAAAACGTGCCGCATGGCCAAGGATGCCGACGATCATCGTCGCCTTCCAGCCGAGCCGGATCAGCACCGCGCCGAGGACGAACATCGTGACGATCTCTGCGACCTGACCAATCGAGAGCACGATCATCGAGAGATTGGCGTCGATGCCGACTCGGTTGGTGAGGAAGCCATCGGCCATCACGAAGTAGCCGTTGTGCACGACGCTGTCGATGAAGGTCACAATGAAGAGCACGGCGATGGAGGGAATGCCAAGAAGCTTGATCGCCTTGCGCCAGGCCAGCGGGTCGGCGTCGGCTGCGTCGCGTCTCGGCGGCGTATGCGGCAGCGTCAGGCTGTAGGCCGCAAACGCGAAGGAGACGATGGCCGCAACCACGAAGATCAGGCGCACCTGCTCCGGCCCCGCATTGGCGCTCAGCAGGAAGACGAACGGCCAGCTGACCAGGATCCAGCCGATCGTGCCGCCCATGCGGATCGTACCGAACTGCTTCGCCGGTTCGTTGAGATTGGCGAAGGCGAGCGCGTTCGCGACAGACATCGACGGCACATAGACCACGCTGAAGACGAGATAGGAGCCGAAGAACGACCAGAAGTCCGTGAAGTAGGCGCAGCCGAGCAGCGCGATGCCGCCAATCACGTTGCTGACGGCGAGGAAGCGTTCGGCGGAGAAGTTGCGGTCGGCGAACTGGTTCGAGAAAAAGATGCCCAGAATCGCTGCGACGCCCCAGGCGCTTCCCACCAGCGATTGCTGCCACGCTTCGAAACCTAGCTGGCCCATGTAAGGGAACAGCTTCGGCATGTAGGCGCCCCAGATTGCGAGCTGGAGCAGCATCATCAGGAACAGGCGTGTCTGGATCACGTATCGTCCTCCCCTCGAGCGTCGATGGTCTGTCGCCTTCGCGCAGCTCGTGTTCTAGGATCGAGTGTTACCAGCGTGAGGCGCCGTGTCCACGGGGCAGGCGGAGGACAAAGGGAAAGACGCCGTGAAATCATCCACAAACTGCACGATCATGGCCGCCCTGGCGCTCGGCGCCGCTGCTTGCACGTCGATGCCGCAGGGCGGCGAACGCTGGGAACCCCTCTTTGACGGAAGGACGCTGGACGGGTGGACACCCAAGATTCGCGGTTTCACGCTAGGCGAAAACTACCGCGACACCTTCCGCGTCAGCGACGGGGCCATCGTCGTCAGCTACGACAAGTACGATCAGTTCGGCGAACGCTTCGGCCACCTCTTCTACAAGGACCCGATCTATGGCCCCTACAGGCTGCGCCTCGAATATCGCTTTCTGAATGCACATCCTGCCGACACGCCCGCCTGGGCGATAGCCAATTCCGGCGTCATGATCTACGGCGAGGACCCGAAGGGCATGGCGGTGGGCGACAGCTTCCCAGTCTCGGTCGAGGCGCAGCTGCTCGGTCCGGCGCCGGGCCAGGAGCGCTTCAACAGCAACATGTGTTCGCCCGGAACCAATGTGGTGATGGACGGCAAGCTGGTGACGACGCATTGCATCAACTCGAAGACACCCTCGCATCCGAACGAGGTCTGGGCCGAGTTCGAGGTGGAGGTCGCTGCCGATGGTACGGTCACCCAGAAGATCAACGGCGTTCCGACCATCGTCTATTCGGCGGTCCAGCTCGATCCGGAAGGTCGCATGGCGGACTCGAAGAAACTGGTCGCCACCGCGGGCGGCAAGCTGCTGCTGGATGGCGGGACAATCTCGCTGCAGAGCGAAGGCAACCCCATCGAGTTCCGGAAGATCGAGATCTTGCGAAAATAGCTAGCGCCGCGCAGACGAGGACATCGCAAACCCTTCATATCCCTTCGTGACCACGTCGTTGCAGAGCTGGCGATAGACACCGACGCCCGCGGCATAGGGCATGAAAATTCGCGGCTTGCCCGGCACGTTTGCGCCCATGTACCACGATGCGGCCTGCGGATAGAGCGTCATGCCAGCGACTTCATTGACGTGCGCGACCCACATCTCCTCGGCCGCCTCCGTCGCCTCGATGACGTCCATCTGGCGCTCGCCCATCGTCGCGATGCAGTCGCTGATCCAGTCGACATGCTGCTCGATGGACACGACCATGTTCGACAGAACAGAGGGGCTTCCCGGCCCGGTCACAACGAACAGGTTCGGAAAGCCAGCCACCATCAGACCCAGATAGGTCCGTGGACCGGCGCCCCACTTCTCCTTCAGCGCAATGCCCCCGCGCCCCCGGATGTCGATCCGGTCGAGCGCGCCGGTCATGGCGTCAAAGCCAAGCGCGTAGACGAGGCAGTCGACCTCATATTCTGCTTCGCCCGCCTTCACGCCCTGCGGCGTCACAGTGATCGGCGTCCTCGACACATCGACGAGCGTGACGTTGTCGCGGTTGAACACCTCGAAATACCCGGTGTCGACGCAGATACGTTTCGATCCAACCGGATAGGTCCTTGGAATGAGCTTCTCGGCAGTCTCGGGGTCCTTGACGATCCCCCGCACCTTTTCCGCGAGGAAGTCGACGAAGGTGTCGTTGGCTTCCTTGGTGACAAGGAAATCCATGTAGACGCCGCCAATGGCGAAGCCACCCTTGGCCCAGCGTTGCTCATACTCCCGGTTGCGCTCTTCGGCCGGCGTCTCCATCGCAAGCTTTTCCGTCACAACCGCCGCGACGATGCCGATGGGATGATCGCGTTCGGCCTGCCGGCGGCTCTCGCGATTGGCGCGCCAGTCGCGAACCACGTCCGGATTTGCGGGGCCGTTGTGCGCCGGAATGCTGAAGCTGGGCGTGCGCTGGAAAATGTGCAGGCTGCCGACATGCGGTGCAATCTCGGTAATCGTCTGCACGGCCGACGACCCGGTGCCGACGACGCCGACGCGCTTGCCACGGAAGTCGACGCCCTCCCTTGGCCAGTCCGATGTCCTGTAGACCTCGCCCCTGAAGGTGTCCGCGCCCGGAATGTCGATCGCTTTGGGCACGGAGAGGCAGCCGGTCGCCATGACGCAGTAGCGGGCGAAGATCCGCTCGCCCGTGTTCGTGGTCACGAGCCACCGGTGCGCCGCTTCATCGAACACCGCCGATGTTACGCGTGTTTCGAAGCGGATGTCGCGGCGCAAGTCGAAGCGGTCGGCGACATGGTTGAGATAGCGCAGGAGTTCGGGCTGGGCGGCATAGCGCTCGCTCCAGTTCCACGTCTCTTCGAGTTCGGCAGAAAAGGAGTACGAGTATTCATGGCTTTCGACGTCCACGCGCGCACCGGGATAGCGGTTCCAGTACCAGGTGCCGCCGACGCCGTCGGCCGCCTCGAGAACGCGCGCCGACAGGCCGAGCCCGCGTGCCTTGTACAGCATGTAGAGGCCTGAGAATCCCGCCCCCACGATCACGATATCGAGCTGTTCTGGACCGTCGTCGCGCGTCGTCATGATGTCGTTTTCCCCGGGCGGGCGTCGCCTAGAGCGCCCAGACCTTGCCGATCTCGCTAACCGGCACATCGCCCCGGAATGGCCCGGGCGATTGCTCATAGCGCATCAGCTTCGTAGCGCCAGCTTCCGACGTGCAGAAGCCTATGATTGCAAGCTCCTTGATCAGCCGGAAGTAGTGCGGCGCCGCGCCCTGCGTGCTGGCGTTCGCGCGCGTCTGGTCGAACTGGGCCTGGTCGTACTGGCGCATCAGGGCGACCTGCTCGTCTGCCGTGAGTTGCGCGAACGGCTTGCCCCTCAGCTTACCGGCGTCGGCATTGGCGGCAGCTAGCCCCGCGCGCACGATGCCGCGCTCCTTGTCGGTGTAGTAGCCCGCAAGCATCCGGTCGATGAAGGCCGGTACGCCCACGTCGAGTGCACCGGGCGTGTCCGTCCGTGGCAGGATCTGGTCCGCCATCGCCGTGACGGTTGCCGATTCCTCGACAGACAGGAAGCTGGTGGCGATCGTCCCATCGCCAGTCGCCGGAGCGGTAGTGCAGCCCGCCAGGATGCCGGATGCGGCGCTGGCCGAAATGGCGCCGCCCAGCAGCATCGAGGCGCGGTAGAGAAGCTCGCGACGGTCCATCATGTTCGGTCTCCGTCCTAGAGTTCGCCGCGCTTCAGCGCGCTGACAGCGTGATCGGCTGCGCGCGCTGTCAGCGCCATGTAGGTCAGCGAGGGGTTCACACACGCCGCGGACGTCATCGCCGCACCGTCCGTCACATAGACGTTGGTGCAGGCATGAACCTGATTCCAGGCGTTAAGCACCGAGGTCTTCGGATCGCGCCCCATCCGCGCCGTGCCCATCTCGTGAATGCCAAGACCCACGCCATAGGACCGATCAAACCCGCGTACATTCTTGAAGCCCGCCGCCGCAAGCATCTCCTCGGCAGCCGCCTGCATATCCTTGCGCATGTTGAGTTCGTTCTGCCGGATCGTGACGTCGAAGCTCAGTGTCGGCAGCCCGTCGACATCCTTCAGGTCGTTGTTCATCGTCACCCGGTTGTCGCGGTAGGGCAGCATCTCGCCGAAGCCGCCGATGCCGATGGTCCACGGCCCGGGTTCGGAAATCTCGTCCTTCAGTTCCTTGCCGAAGCCCATCTCGGCCACAAGTCGCTGCCAGCCCGAACGGCTCGCGCCGCCCTGATAGCCATAGCCGCGCGTGAAGTCGTTTCGCTTCGACCGGCTGTCGGCGATGTTGCGGAAACGCGGAATGTAGATGCCGTTCGGCCGCCGCCCGGAATAGTACCGATCTTCATAGCCCTCGACATCCGCCTGCGCGCCGACACCGAGATGGTGGTCCATCACATTGCGGCCGAGTTCGTCCGAGTCATTTCCGAAGCCATTGGGGAAGCGGTCGCTCTTCGAATGCATCATGAGCCAGGTGGAATTGAGCGTCGAGGCGCACAGGAAGATCACCTTGGCGAAGTATTCGGTCGTCGTGCGATCAGCCGCATTCTGCACGCGGACGCCGGTCGCCTTGTTTAGCTTCGGGTCGAAGATGATCTCGGTGACAATCGAATCCGGCTGAAGCGTCATGTTGCCGGTGTGGTCCGCTGCGATCAGCGTCGCACCGTTGGACGAGAAGTAGGCGCCGAAGGCGCAGCCGCGCATGCAGAGATTGCGGCTCTGGCACGTGCCGCGGCCGAGTTTCAGCTGTTCCTCGGTGGGCTTGGTGAGGTGCGCCGTGCGTCCGATGGTGATGCGGCGTTCGGGAAATTGGCTCTCGACCTTCGCCTTCAGCGACTTCTCGACGACGTTGAAATCCATCGGCGGCTGGAACACGCCGTCGGGCAGGTGCGGCAGGCCTTCCATCGAGCCGCTGACGCCCATCCAGCGCTCGACATGATCATACCACGACGCAAGGTCGGCATAACGGATCGGCCAGTCGACCCCGACGCCCTCCTTGGCATTGGCCTCGAAATCGAGGTCGCTCCAGCGATAGCTCTGCCGGCCCCAGGTGATCGACCGGCCGCCGACATGATAGCCGCGGATCCAGTCGAACCGGCTTACCTCGGTGTAGGGATGCTCGTCATCCTTCACAAACCAATGGTTCCACTGGTCGTTGACCGTGTAGCCGGTGCGCTGCTGCACCTTGTAGTGCTTTTCGACCTCGTCCAGCGGTGTGCGGCCGCCGGCATGGCGGAAGTCCCAGGGGTCCATGCCGAATGTCTTATAGTCCTCAACATGCTTTACCTGCCGGCCGCGCTCCAGCACCAGCGTCTTGAGGCCCTTCTCGCACAACTCCTTCGCCGCCCAGCCGCCGGTCAGCCCGCTGCCGACAACGATGGCATCGAACGTCCGCTGTTCCCGCGTGCCTTGCTGGAGCGGCGTCATTGTGACCTCCCGAATCCGCGCGCTTGATTTCTGTGATCGTCAGTCTGCGCAGTCACACCCTGTCGCGAATTGGCAGGCGCGGCAAGCGGCGGCCCGCCGGTTCGCAAGCGCGAAACGGATTCCCCTGCGTCGGCCGCTAGTTCGGTGCTGCGAGCAGTCTCTGCGCCAGGAGGACGCTTTCAAAGCCATCGGGCGACACCGATCGCAGCCGCACGATGGCCGGCAAGCCAGCCTGAAGCGCCCAGCCCTCATGCCAGCCCGCAACAGCCTGGTCCGCCTGCCGGCCCCAGAACACGAAGGAGGGAGACGCGATGCACGACGCCAGCTTCCGCTGCTGTGGCGGCGCAGTGTCGTCGGGATCGGGTTGGTCCGCCGGACGCAGGCGCGATGCGCGCAAGATGAGATCGAGCTTGCCTGCGCAGGTGGAAGCGTCGACCAGCGCCAGGTCGATCGCATAGACGCCCGGCGATGCCCCCAGCCCCGGCGCGGCATGGAGAAACGAGACCCGCTTCGCATCGCCGAAGAATGGCGCCTGATGCGGTTCATCGAGGCTGCGCGGCTTCGCCGGCATTGCCTGGGCCAGCCATTCGCTGACCTGACTAAGGACAAGCTGTTCCTCGCCGGGCATCTCGCTTGTCTCCTGCCGCTCCCAGACGCGTGCGCCCAGCTGCAACGAACCCATCATCAGGACGCCAATCATCGCCGTCAGCGTAAGGCCGAGAAGCGTCTCGAGCAGCGAGAATCCCGCGTCGTGTTGCCCGGTGCGCCTCATTGCGGCGTCTCCGCTGTGATCTCGCCGCGCCAGCGCGCAGTCGAGGCGGAATAGGCGCCGCCGGCAGGGTCGGACACGGTCGCAGTGATCCAAACGATCGCACGGTCGCTGCCGAGAGCTCCGTCGCCTGTGGCCGGCTGGCTTGCAGAGACCGTCCAGCTCAGACCATCCCCAGTTCGGCCTTGCTGGCTCTGACCGGGGCGCAGGCCGAGCGTCTGGAAAGCGGCGAGCCGATCGCGGAGCAGCGCAGTTGCGCGATCCGACCATTGCGCCTTCGCCTCGGCCTCGGCGCTGCGCGAATAGACCTGCAGGCAGGCCGTCACCACGAGCGTCAGGATCACGAACGCAACAAGCACTTCGAGCAGGGTGAACCCTGCCTCGCCGTCAGGTCTCGGCTTCATCGCCGCCCCCTGTCGTCACAGTGCCCGTCAGCCAGTCAACACTGATGGTTGAGGAGCGGTCCTCCAATGTGAGGGTGATCGAGCCGCCCGTCGAACTCCCATCCGGCGAGAAGGCGATGACCGGACGGCGTGAGGACGCCATCCGCTCGCCGGCGGAGACGACGCTTAGCTGGATCGTCTCGGGCAGCTGGACCGGCGGGTCGGCTTGCAGCCGGTAGAGCCGCGTATCGACATCGATGACCAGCGCGACGTCCTTGCCGGAGCGCAGCGCCCGCGCGTGAGCCTCGCGCAGGTCGAGCGCCAGTTCCTCCACGGCCGCATCAAACCGGAATCCTGCACTCGATCGTCCAAAGGCGACGCCGACCAGCGCCACGGCCAGGGCGAGGATGGCCAGCGCGATCAGGATTTCGAGGAGCGAGAACCCTGTGTCTCCCTGTCGTGAGGTGCGCCGCTTCATCGCCGCCTCAGATCGCCAGGTCGTTGACGCTGAGGATAGCGCTAAGCAGCGACAGAACGATGCCGCCCACCAATAGGCCGAGAATGATGGTCAGTGCCGGCGTCGCGACCACAAGCAGCTGCTTCACGTCGCGCTGCGCCGCTTCCTCCATGACGCGCGCGCCATGGCGGAGCATCTTGGCAAGACTGCCGGAACGCTCGCCCACGGCCGCGAGCTGCCCGGCCAGCGCCGGAAACACTTTCGAACGCGCCAGCATGTCGCCGAGCCTTTCGCCGAGCCGGACGCGATTGGTGATCGCCTCGATCTCGCGCGAAACCAGCGGGTTGCCCGTCGCCTTGCGTGTGATCTCAAGCGCGTTGACCACGCTGACGCCATTGTCGAGCAGGGCCGACAGCGAATGCAGGAAGCGTGACGTCTCCGTGGTGGTGACGATTGACCCGACAAGCGGCGTCCGGATTGCAAGGCGCGCCAAGCCAGCTCGGCCGGCCGGAGTCCGGAAGCCCGACATCGCAAGAAGGATCAGCAGCAGCAGGCCGAGGACGCCGATCCACCAATAGCTGCGCAGGGTCTCCGAAGCGCCAATCAGAATCCTTGCCGACAGTGGCGTCCGCTCCCCGGCGCCGGCGAACACAGGCGTCAGGGCCGGGGCCACAACCGTCAGCACGAGAACGAGCGAGGCGAGCGCCGTTACACCAAGCACGGCCGGATAAATCAGCGCCGAGCGCAGGGCATCGCGCGTGCGCAGTTGCATCTCGAAGCCGTCGGCCAGGCGATGAAAAACCGGCGCCAGCGCGCCGCCCGCCTCGCCCGCGGCAACGAGGCCGATCATCACCTCCGGCACTTTTTCCGGATAGGCCGACAGGGCGGACGACAGCGTCGCCCCGCCGAGCACAGCCTTCCGCAGGCCGGACGCCAGTGCCGCCGCCTTGGCGTTCCTGTCCCGCGCCAGCAATTGCAGTGCGTCGTCGATCGGCAGGTCCGCCTCGATCATCGTCGCCATCTGGCGAGAGAAGGCCGCAAGCGTCTTGAGCGAGATGGATCCGCGGGTCCGTTTGCGGCGGCTCGCCCCATCATTCAGCTCGAACGCCACGAGGCCGCGCGCCGACAGCTGGCGCACCGCATCGGCGCGATCGGCCGCTGCGACGTGATCGGCGACAAGCGCGCCGTCCTTTGCGTACGCCTTGAAACTGTAGTCAGGCATCAGTCCAGCCCTGCCACCCGTATGACATCGTCGAGCGAGGTCAGCCCGGCCGCCGCCCTGCGCATGCCATCGGCCAGCAGCGGCGTCATGCCCTCGTCGATCGCCTGCTTGCGGATATCACGTTCAGGCGCGCGGCGCAGGATGAGTTCACGCACTGAGTCCGAAATCATCATGATCTCGGCGATGCTCGCTCGTCCACGATAGCCCGTGCCGCGGCAGGCACTGCATCCCTTGGCCCGGCGATACCGGGCCTCCCCTGCGGTCGTGACGCTAGGGAGTTTCGCCAGCAGTGCGGCGGATGGCTGGTAGGGCTCGGCGCAGGATGGGCACAGATTGCGCACCAACCGCTGGGCGGAGATCGAGCTCAGGGTCGATGCGATCAGGTATTCCGGCACGCCCATCTCCATCAGGCGCGTGACGGTGGCCGGCGCGTTGTTGGTGTGCAGCGTCGACAGCACCTGGTGGCCGGTCAGCGCCGCCTCGATCGCGATCGTCGCGGTTTCCCGGTCGCGGATTTCGCCGATCATCAGCACATCGGGATCCTGGCGCAGAATCGACCGCAGCGCCTTGGCGAAGGTGAGATCGATGTTCGGGCGAACCTGGATCTGCGAGACGCCATCGATCTGGTATTCGATCGGATCTTCGACCGAGACGAATTTGAGTTCGGAGGTGAGGATGTCGCGCAGGGCTGAATAGAGCGTCGTCGTCTTGCCCGAGCCGGTGGGCCCTGTAACCAGCGTGACGCCATTCGGCCGGCGGATCGACCGGCGGATCTTCTCGACCGTGTCTGGCGACAGGCCGAGCGAGTCCAGCGAGAGGACGGCCGAGGATTTATCGAGCAGGCGGAGGACAGCTCCCTCGCCGTGCAGGGTCGGGGAGGTGGCGATGCGGAGATCGATCTCGCGGCCCTGGATCGTGATGCGTGTGCGGCCATCCTGCGGCAGGCGGCGCTCGGCGATGTCGAGTTTCGCTAGGATCTTGATCCTCGATGTCGTGGCTTCCGTTAGGTTCGGGTCGGGCGGAGGAATGTCGCGGAGGTGTCCGTCCACCCGCACGCGAGCGCGCATGCCGCGCGGACCCGGCTCCAGGTGAATGTCCGATGCGCCAGCCGCCACCGCACTCTCAAACATCTGATCTACCCACCGGATCACCGGCGCCCCGCCTGCAAGATCGCGCAGGCGCTGGAGGTCGGAGTCTGAGCCAGCGGCGTCGGCGAGAACGATTTCCGGCTGCTGTTGCTTCGTGGCCATACTCGCCGTGAGCAGCCAGGCATCGATTTCACTACCCACCCCGACCGCCGGGCGCACGCGCATTCCCGTTTTCAATCCAACAGCTGCTACGGCCTCGGCATTGAGGGGATCAGCCATCACAAGCTGCAGGGCCCCGTCCGGCATGCGAAGCGGCGCGATCCGTTGCGACCGCAAGTAGTCAGGTTGCAGCAAGCTCACAATGGAAGCATCGGCTGGAAAATCAGCACTGGTAACAAGCGGCAAGTCGCATGCGACTGACAGCGCCTCTGCAAGATGTTGTTCGTTCACGAGGCCGAGCTTGACCAGCAGCTGGTCCATCCGCTCCGGGGAATGCTGCGCCATGGCGGTGGCGCGCGCATGCTTTTCCGGCGAGAGAAGGCCATTGGCGACCAGCCAGCTGACCGCATCCGCCACCTGCCGCTCTGATCGATCTTTGCTGGTCACAGCGGCCCTTACCTCCGGGCCGACGCAGTCATCGGCGCATGGACCCGGATTCAGCCAGCAAGTTCGAGGCCATTCAAGACCGTTGTAAAACGTGCTGGAACATTTCTTGCGCCTGGGGAGGCGACGGCGTCCAATGCCGATGGGCAAGGCGGGGAGTTAACCAGTGTCGATTACCGGCGATGGTGATCGCGAAGCGGTTCGCGCGAACGAGGGGGAGGCCGGCTCGGGCACATCCTTTGGCGCGAAAGTGCGTGATTTTCTCGCCTGGTGGCATCAGGAACTCGTGTCCTTAACGCCAGGGGGCTGGCGGAATTCGCTCAAGACGAGCGCACCGATGGCGACTGTGCAGGAAATAGACGGTCAACTTGTGCTGAAATCGAAACCCGGCGCGCCGGGCGTGCGGCTAGCGCCGGGCGATAGAATACCGGGCGGCGTTCCCAAGGCCGGCGTCGTTTACCTCCTTTCCGATGAAGCAGCCCTGCGTCGCGAGCGGCGGCTTCCAAGCGCTTCGCGTGCGCACATCCAGAATATCATGAACCTGCAGATGGCGTCGGACACGCCCTTCACGGTGGACGAGGTCTATGCGGACGCGATCATCGTCGGCGAAGACGATGCGGCGCGCGAGATCATCGTCTCGCAGGCGCTGGCGCCGCGTACGTCGATCGATGCGCTGATCGACCAGATGAAGGACGGCTACGGGATCAGGCTCGCCGTCATCGATGTCGCCGACAAGGCAATGGCGATGGGCCGCGCCGGCTACAACCTTCTTCCCGCTTCCCGCCGGCCGGATGTCAAATCCGGTAGCGGGTCAGGGCTTCGCCTTCTTGGCGTCGTCCTTCTGGCTTCAGCCGTGTTTGCTGGGTTCGCCTGGCGGGACCTGCAGCAGAGGCGGATCGCGGCTGCGGATACGGTAGTCGCCTCGGCCGAAGCCGCTGCCAATGAGGCCATCGGCATTTCGACCCAGGTCAATCAGGGTATCGAGGCCATCAAGATCCTCGCGGCTGCGAAGGCCGATCCGCTCGATTTCCTCCGGGTCTACAACATCGTTGCGTCGCTGCTCCCCGAGGGCAGCTGGCTCGAAGAATTCGCCTACGAACGCCCGACCGTGACCGTGACGGGCCTCTCCGGCAACAGCGCCACGCTGGTGGAAGCCTTCGAAGCGTCCGACGCGGTCGCAAGCGCGCGCTTCGTTTCACCCATCATCACGGATTCGCAGACCGGGGCCGAACGCTTCCGGCTCGAGATCACGTTCAAGGGACCCGCGGGGCAAGTGGCTCCGGTGGAAGGGGCGCAGCCATGAAAGTGCACGCGCTTCCAAGATCCTCACGCCGCGCCCTTGCGATCGGGCTGCTGGTCGCTGTTCTTGCTGCGGTCGCCGCCCTGGTCTGGTGGCTCCTTTTGACATTCGTGTTCGATCTCGACCGCCGCGCTGCTTCCATCGAGACACGCGTCAACGAGCTGGGCTCGATGGCCGGATCGATGACGCAGCTGCGTGCAGTAATGGCGCGGCTGGAGCGCGATGCGCGCTATTCCGTCGACATGTACGCGCCGACGAGCGATGCGCAGTCGGCTGCCTCGGTCCAGTCGGCAGCCCAGCGGGTGTTCGCCCGAGCCGGCGCACAGGTCCGCTCGGTGCAAACGCTTGATGTGGTCGAGGAAGGCGCCGTCCGCCGCGTCGGCGTTCGCCTCGCGGTCATCGGGACGAGCAACCAGATCAACCGCGCGCTGGAAGCGATCGGGTCGGCCCGCCCTGTCCTGATCATCGCCGGCGGCAACATCCAGACCATGGGCGACAGCCGGCGTCCGGTCGAAAACCCCGAAGCGCCGCTGCTGCAAGCCACGTTCGACATCTTTGCTTTCGCGAGGAATGGCTAGCATGGCGCGTCAACCTCTCCCGAAAACGGTCCTTGCTGTGGTCCTGTTCGGATCGAGCGCCGCGCTCATCGCCGCCGGGCTGTCGTTCCTGACGACCAACGCCGCCGCGCCGCGTGCCGGCGCCGTCGCATCGCCGGTCGCGCTGCCAGCCGTGCCATCACCCGAAGCTGTCCCGCCGATCGGAACGGACGCGTTCACACGCCCCATGTTCCATCGCGATCGAGCGCCAGGCCCGGACAAGGCCCCCGCCATCGCGCCCGATGCATCGGGGACGACTCCTGCCGACAGCGCCGCCTATGACGCGACTGACGCTTCGGAGATGTCGATCAGAGGCATCATCGTTTCCGACCGCGGTCCGCGGGCCGCTCTGCAATCGTCGAGGACCGGCACGCTCACCTGGGTGCGCGTCGGCGATACTTTCGACGGCTGGAAGGTCGAGACCATTTCCGCAACGACCGTTCGCATCCGCAAGGACGATGAGGTCATCGAACTCAAGATTCGAGAAGACAAGTGATCAAAGTGGAGTCCGTCATGTCCAGCAAGTTCACGGCAACGGGCGAGGCGGGGCGCAAGTCCCAGCTTCGCATTGGCCTGGCTGCTTCCGTCGCCGCCGTGGTCGCCCTGTCGGGCTGCACCTCGGTCGACACTGGCCAGCAGCGCAGGGCGCCGGACAAGCCGGTCTCCTCGGGCGCGGACATGCAGCAGCGTCCACCTTCCGAGGTGCGCCTCTCTGCTGACGCGCCAGGGCAGCAGGCCGAGCCGGTCATCCAGAAGGGCACAGGCCGTTTTGTCGACAGCGGCGCTTCGACGGCGCGCAGCGGACGTGGCAACATCGTGGTCAAGCTTGTCGACGTGCCCACGGCCGACGCTGTCCAGCAGATTCTCGGCGACACGCTGGGCCTCAACTATGTGATCGAAGGCGAAGCGTCGGGCTCGGTTACGATCCAGACCGCGCGCCCGGTCGATCAGCGTTCTCTCCTTCAAATGCTGGCTGGTGCGCTCGCGAGCAATAACCTCGTCCTGATCAACGAAGGCGGTTTCTATCGTGTCGCGCCGGCGGATGCCGCCGCCACGGCCTCGCGCATCGTGAGCTATGGCGCGAACCCGACCGATCTCCGGGTCGGGCCGGGCGTTCAGGTGGTTCCGCTGCGCCACATCTCGGCGGTCGAAATGGAGAAAATTCTGCGCCCGATCGCCAGCGAAGGCGCAGTCGCCCGCGTCGATACGGCACGCAACCTCCTCATCCTGAAGGAAGATGCCCGCAATCTCGTCAGCATGCTCGAAATGGTCGACCTGTTCGACGTCGACTACATGGCGGGCATGTCGTTCGCCGTCCTGCCGGTGAAAAACACGTCGGCGTCGTTGCTGGTGGGCGAACTTGAACAGCTTTTCGGCGCGGCCAGCGGCTCACCCATGGCCGGCGTCGTGCGCTTCATCCCGATCGAGCGCCTGAACTCCGTTCTCGCGATCTCGGCCCAGCCGCACCATCTGGATCAGGTTCAGGCATGGATGCGACAACTCGACCGCACCGGTAGCATGGCGGACCAGTCCTTTCATGTGATTCCTCTGCAGAATCGCCCGGCGAGGGAAGTCGCAGAGCTTCTGCAGAAGTCGCTGACGCCCGCTGATTCAGCGGCCGAGGCCGCGCTTACCGCAGTGAACCCCGCCCTGACGCCGGTCATCACGGACAGCACGGCGCCGGGTGCGTCCGTTCCCGCCGTCGAGGTGACAGTGCCCGCGATCTCCTCGCCGTCATCCAAGCCCGCGCGGATACTCGCCGACGAGGCCAACAACTCGCTGGTCATCCTGGCCTCAGCCGAAGAGTATCAACTGCTCCAGCAAGTCATTGCGCTGCTCGACGTTACGCCCAACCAGGTGATGCTCGAGGCGACGATCGCTGAGGTGACTCTCAATGACGATCTCGCCTTCGGTATCACATGGTTCCTGCAGGATGGCGAGTTTGACCTGAGCTTCAGCGACCTCGACAACGGGGCCGTCGCCTCGACCTTCCCGGGCTTCTCGGTTCTCGTTGATGGGGCGGACGGACGCGCTGCGCTGAACGCCGTTGCAAGTGTAACGGACGTCAAGGTGCTGTCGTCGCCGTCGCTGATGGTGCTCGACAACCGGACGGCCACTCTGCAGGTCGGCGACCAGGTTCCGGTCGTGACGCAGACTGCCGTTTCGACGATCGATCCGGATGCCCCGATCGTGAATTCGGTCGAACTACGCGATACTGGCGTTATCCTCAAAGTGACGCCGCGCGTAAACGAGGGCGGTCGCGTCATGCTCGATATCGAACAGGAAGTCTCCGACGTTGTCGAAACACGGACGTCGGGCATCGACTCGCCGACGATTCAGCAACGCAAGATCAAGACCTCCGTGGCAGTCGACAATGGCGAGACGATCGCTCTTGGCGGCCTGATTCGGGACAAGGTGACCGACGGTGAGACGAAGGTCCCGCTGCTCGGCGACATCCCTGCCATCGGCGAACTTTTCCGTTCGACAACGCAGCGCAATGAGCGCACCGAACTGGTGGTGCTCATCACGCCGCGCGTGGTTGGTGGGGCGGACGACGCCCGGCGGATCACGCAGGAATTGACCGACCGCATGCGCGGCGTCGGCGCCGCCATGGAAGACGCAGCACGTCGCGCCGCGAACGAGTAACGCATGGCCGGGCGGCGCGCGCGCAAACCGCAAGACCGGGGCGCGGCTCTCGTCATGGTGTTGTGGGGTGCTGTGGTGATGGCGATCATCGCCGCAGCGATCGCGCGCCAGGCCTCGACAAGCGCCGTGATGGTCAATGCCAGCAGCGAGCTGACGCGCGCCCGCGCGCTTGCGGATGGCGGCGTGCGGCTGGGCTGGAGCGCGTTCGCCGACGGGCGCATCGCCGACTTTCGCGATGTCTGGGCCTGCCGGAGCGGCGAGGACGCGTTGGTGGTGCAGTTGCGGCCCGAAACCGCACGGGTCGACGTCAATGTCGCCTCAGAGGAGCTGCTGTCGGCGTTGTTCGCCGCCGCTGGCGCCGACCGCCGGTCAGCCGATGCGCTCGCCGCGGCGGCGGTCGCCTATCGCAGCGCCGGAATCGATGCGGAGGGCGCCAACGAGGTCGAAGCAGACGGCAATGAAGCGCCGGCACGACAGTTGGAGCCCGACCAGTTCGTGCGCGGGCCATTCCAGACGATCGAGGAGCTGGGCTATCTCCCCGGTATGGATGTCGGCCTGTTCCGCGCGGTCGCGGACGATGTGAGCGTGCATAGCCGGTCGTCCGACATCGAGCGGCGCTTCGCCAGTGCAATCGTTCGACAGGCGGCGGATGAAGTCGCGCGGGTCGAGGGACGCTCCACGGGCGAGGATGACGCGGACCCGCAGCTGCCAGCCTTCGAAGGTTCGTTGCTGAATGTGCGGGCCACGGCGGTCACCGGTTCGGGTGCGGTGTTCGTGCGCGATGCCGTAATCGAGGGGCCGCTGGATCCGGATGGCCAGCCGACCGTCCTGCGGCTCGTGCAGGGCCGCTTGCGCGAGGGCGAGCGCCTTCCCGAAGTCCGCAGCGCGCCGCCCTGCGAGCAGGGCTTTGCGGCGATCCGCCTGCCGTCCTGACGCGCGGAGGCTATCGGCCGAGCAACTGGGCCGCCCGCTCCGCAAAATAGGTGATGACGCCGGATGCGCCTGCGCGCTTGAAGGCGGACAGGGTCTCGACGATCGCCTTGTCCTCATCCAGCCAGCCCTGCGCGGCGGCCGCCTTGATCTGTGCGTATTCGCCCGAGATCTGGAACACGAGTGTCGGCATGCCGAATTCGGATGACACGCGCTGGACGATGTCGAGATAGGGAAGCCCGGGCTTGACCATCACCATGTCGGCGCCCTCCTCGATGTCCATGGCGACCTCGCGCAGCGCTTCTTCAGAGTTGCCGAAGTCCATCTGGTAGGTCTTCTTGTCGCCCTTTAGGACGGAAGCCGTTCCCACCGCATCGCGATAGGGGCCGTAGAAGGCCGAAGCGTACTTGGCGGCGTAGGACAGGATCATCACGTTGTCGTAGCCCTCGCTGTCCAGTTCGTCGCGGATTGCACCGATGCGGCCGTCCATCATGTCCGACGGCGCCACGATGTCGGCCCCAGCGCGCGCCTGAACCAGCGCCTGCTCGGTGAGCACCGCCACCGTCTCGTCGTTGAGGACATAGCCGTCCTCGTTCAGCAGGCCATCATGACCATGGCTGGTGAAGGGATCGAGCGCCACGTCGCAGGCGATGCCGACTTCCGGTGCTGCGGCCTTCATCGCCTGGATCACGGTGGGAACGAGGCCCTCTGGATTGATCGCTTCATCGCCGCCCTCATTCTTCTTTGCCGGGTTGATGTGGGGGAACACGGCAATGGCCGGGATGCCGAGTTCGCGCGCACGCACGGCGGCCTTTGCCGCTTCATCGACACTCAGGCGATCGACGCCCGGCATCGTCTTGACCGGAACGCGCGGCTCCTTGCCGTCGTGGACGATCATGCCCCAGACGATGTCGTCCGGGCTCGGTCTGCTTTCACGCACGAGCCGTCGCGACCAATCGAACTGACGCAGGCGACGCAAGCGCGAGGCAGGAAAGGCGCCGGTGATCAGGGACTTGGGCATTCTTCGTTCCTTGTTGTCCCGCTTGGTAGCGGGCACGGAACGAAAAGTCACTTGTGGTCGACCTACCTGCCCCGCTTTACCGACCGGTGCATGAAGCAGCGGAGGCGGACGTCCATGGTCTGTTTCTGCAGTTCGCGGATTTCCAGCTGCCAGTCGCTGAGTCGCCAGCTCGGCACCTCGCGGAAGCCCAGCTTACGGTAGAAGGGCCCGTTCCAAGGCACCTTCCGGAAGGTGGACAGCGACACGCGGCGGAATGCGCGCGCTTCGGCTTCCTGGAGGCAGCGCCGCACAAGGCGCGTGCCGAGCCCACGCCGGCCATGGCGCGGCAGGACCGAAAGCTGATCCAAATACATGTCCTCGCGCCGGTCAGAGCACAGGGCGAACCCGACAAGCTCGTCACGATCGTCCACCGCGACCCAGATGAGACCCTCGCCGAAGCCCTGACGGAGCCTATCCTCGGGGATGGGCTGGGTCGGCTCTCCCAGGGGGCCAAAATCGATGAGGCCGGTGCCCCGGAACAGCATGGCGGAGGCAAGATCAATATTCTGGAGTTCGCCGATCTCGTTGCCCCTGGCTGGCCGCACGCGATAGGCGGGCGCTGGATCGTTGATAAGGGTCGCCATGGGAGAGACAGGCCTGTCGCGAAGGGTCGTTTCTGAAGTCTTTGAGTACGCGCGGAACTGGTCCTATGGATAGCGCCGGAACTGGAGCCGGAACAGCCCGCATGACAGCCCTGACCCCTGAACAGATTTTGATCAGACAGACGGCGGCCGATTTTGCCGCAGAAAGGCTGCGCCCGTTCGCCGCCGAGTGGGACGAAAGGAAGCACTTTCCTGTGGACGTGATTCGCGAAGCGGCCGGGCTGGGCTTTGCCGGGCTCTATGTGAACGAGGATGTCGGGGGATCGGCGCTCAGTCGTTTCGACGCCGTGCTGGTGTTCGAACAGCTGAGCCAGGGCTGCATTTCGACCGCAGCCTATATCTCGATCCACAACATGTGCTCGTGGATGATTGACCGGTTCGCCTCCGAGGAGATGCGGAAGGAGTGGCTGCCGCAACTCACCTCGATGGAATTCCTGTCTTCCTACTGCCTTACGGAACCCGGCGCCGGATCGGATGCTGGCGGGCTGAAGACGCGCGCGGTGAAGGATGGCGGGGACTATGTGCTCAACGGCGCCAAGCAGTTCATCTCGGGCGCTGGCGTCAGCGACGTCTATGTCGTGATGGCGCGGACGGGCCAGGATGGACCCAAGGGCGTTTCCACCTTCATTGTGACGAAGGACGACAAGGGCGTCTCATTTGGCGCGAACGAGAAGAAGATGGGCTGGAACTCGCAGCCGACGCGGCAGGTGATCTTCGAAGATGTGCGCATTCCCGCGAGCCGACGCGTGGGCGCCGAAGGCGACGGCTTCCGGTTTGCGATGGCCGGGCTTGACGGCGGTCGGCTCAACATCGCGGCATGCTCCCTAGGTGGAATGCAGGACGCGCTGAACAAGGCGCTCACCTATGTGAAGGAGCGCAAGCAGTTCGGCCAGGCGATCGCGGATTTCCAGGCGACGCAGTTCAAGCTGGCCGACATGGAGACCGAAACACAGGCGGCGCGCGTGATGCTCTACAACGCCGCGCAGGAGCTTGATGCGAAGAGCCCCATGGCGACGCGCTGGTGCGCAATGGCGAAGCGGTTTGTCACCGACACGGGCTTCAAGGTGGCCAACGACGCGCTGCAGTTGCATGGCGGCTATGGCTACCTGTCGGACTATGGCGTCGAGCGGATCGTGCGCGACCTGCGCGTGCACCAGATCCTCGAGGGGACGAACGAGGTGATGCGCGTGATCGTGTCGCGGGATTTGTTGAGGCAGCAGTGATGAAGCGGCTGGCGACGTGGGTGACGCTGGCAGCTGCAGCGTTGGTAGGCGCCGCCTGCGATCGTCCGCACAACCCGGGAACCGAGCTCGAGATTGCCTACCGAGCTCAGTACGGCGGCGCGGACGGAACGAAGCTGATGTTTGAAAATGATGCCGAAACTGCGGGTGGGCCGCGAGCAGTGTACAACATTCCAGGATTTATTCCTGCATCCGACGGTTTTCCTGACATGAGCGAGATGCTGGGCTATCCGCTGGTCGATTGTTCGAACAGCGAAGTCCGTTGTATCCAGATTGGATTGCACGCGGTCATGGCCGTGCCCCGGCGTGACATGGCGCTGGGGCAATCTTTCAATGCCGCAGGCGCAACGCTTAGTGTTGTTGGCTGCAGCGACGCAACCTGCTCGCGTGCGTTTATCACAACGCGGTGTGCGCGCTGGGAAATGATGGACAAGGATGGAATGTCTTTCCGCTGCCTACATGGAGATACCGGTGGCGCAGCTGACGCCGACGAGTTGAGTTTTGTTTATGATCATCACCGGGGCATCGTCCTGCTGCGCGTCGAAGGCGACTGCCCACCGCCATTTGTGGCGCCGGAATGCTACGAAGGTGCGTTCGTTATCGAAAGCCAAAGCGGCCTGCTAGCCAGGTTAAGTTGAGCGCCGCGCAGGTGCATGCGAATCCACTCAAGTTGGGGCTCGCTTGCGCCACATGGCAGGTGGAGTCTTGGAGAGCAACAATGGCCGAGATCGTTATTCACCGACAGGGCGTTGCGGGGCGGATCACGTTGAACCGGCCGTCGGCACTGCATGCGCTAAACGAGGAAATGTGCCTCGCCATGGACGCCGCGCTGAAGACGTGGGCGGACGATCCGGAGATCGCGCTGGTGGTCGTGGACCATGCGAAGGAGACGCGGGGGTTCTGCGCCGGCGGGGACATCCGCATGCTGGCGGAGAGCGGCATGAGCGATGGCTCTGCGGCGCAGGCCTTCTTCCGGGCCGAGTATCGCCTCAACACGCGGATCAAGAACTATCCCAAGCCCTATGTCGCCTTCATGGATGGCGTCACCATGGGCGGGGGAGTCGGCATAAGCGTGCACGGCTCGCACCGGGTTGCGACCGAGCGGACGCTGTTTGCGATGCCCGAGACCGGGATCGGACTTTTTCCCGACGTGGGTGGGGGATGGTTCCTGCCACGGCTGGGGCCGCCACTGGGAATGTGGCTGGCGTTGACGGGCGAGCGGCTGAAGGGGGGCGACGTCTGCGCGGCTGGGATCGCGACGAACTATGTCGAGTCAGGCGTGGTCGAAGCGGTGAAGGACCAGGTGTGCGAGGGCGAACTCGCGCTGCTCGAGGCGATGGACTGGGATGCGTCCGCCGCGTTCGAGAAGCATCTCGATGCGATGCAGCGGACGTTCTGGAAGCCCAGCGTGGAGGATATCTTCGCGGCGCTGGAGGCGGAAGGCGATGAATGGTCGGCGAAGCAACTGGCGACGTTGAAGACCAAGAGCCCGCGCACGCTGAAGATCGCACACCGGCAATTGTCGCTCGGGCTGCAGATGCAGACGTTCGAGGATAATATGCGGATGGAGTTCCGCATCGGCTGCCGGCAGGTGCACAGCCATGACTTCCAGGAGGGCGTGCGTGCGGTGATCGTCGACAAGGACAACGCGCCGAAGTGGAATCCTGCGGCGCTGAGCGGCGTCAGCGAGCGCGACCTGGACGACGTGTTCGCGCCGCTCGGCGAAGGCGAGCTGACCTTTGACTGACTGCGCGGGAACCGGCTGGTTACGGCGCAGTGTAGGTTAGGCCCATGGCTTCGATGACGCCCTTGATGTGGGCGAGGGCTTCGGGCGTGGGGCCGGCATAGTCGCCCGTGCCGGGCTGGTTGCCCTGATAGCCGATCTCGGCCCAACCTTCGGGTGTTGTGTAGTAGGCGCCCAGCGTGAGCGTGCGGAAGCGGTTGAAGAACTCCGCCGGCTTTTCGAAGTCAGGCGTCGCTTTGGCTTTGAAGGCGATAGTGTCGAGGATTGCCGTCTGCGCAGCGGGATCGGCCTTGGCGAATACGGCCCCGCTGCGCGCACGCGCTTCCTGATCGAGCCAGGCGAGGCCGTTGACGATGAGGACGCGATCCTTGTGTTGGTCGGGATAGGGCGCGCTGATCCATTCATTGATGAAGGCGGGCGTGCCGAGTTTGGAGGGTGCAGGGTAATCGCCTTCAGCCGGCAGGATAAGATCGGCGAGCGCCGTGGCTGCAACCAGCTCGGCCTCTGTCATCGTGAGCGGCCAGGGAACGGAAGGATCGATGAGATCAGGGTCCGTGCCGTAGCCCTTGGCCTTGATGGCTTCCATCTCGGCCCAGGTGACGCCTTTCGCCTGGTCGCCGCAGGCGGCGAGCTGGCCCGCGGCCATTGCGCCCATCAGCCATTTAAGGGTGACGCGACGGTCGATCATGATGAGGGTCTTGGCTGTCATGACCGCCTCCTACAACTCGCCCCTGCGCAGGCGCGCGGCAATGTTGTCGGCCGAGCGCATGGCGAGGGCCATGATGGTGATGGTGGGGTTCTTGTGCGCCTTGGAGGCGAAGACGGAGCCATCGGTGAGATAGAGATTGTCGACATCCCATGTCCTGCCGAACTGGTTGGTGACCGAGTCCTTTGCGTCCGACCCCATGCGGCACGTGCCGACTTCGTGGATGATCTCACCGCCCTTCGAGATGGCCTTGGCGGGTTCGGCGGGCTCTGAAACCAGCGTGCCGCCGAGCCTGTCGATCAGCGCTTTCATCGAATTCTGGAAGTGCTTGACCTGCTTCAGCTCGTGATCCGACCAGGCGAAGTTGAATTTCAGCACGGGGATGCCGAACCTGTCCTTCGTGTTCGTGTCGATCGAGCAATAGGAGTTCGCGTTCGGGATCATCTCGCCGCGCTGGGTGAAGCCGATGCGCGAACC
This sequence comes from Pseudomonadota bacterium, assembly GCA_041166025.1. Classification (GTDB taxonomy): domain Bacteria; phylum Pseudomonadota; class Alphaproteobacteria; order Caulobacterales; family Hyphomonadaceae; genus UBA7672. The sequence goes on from JBEAMJ010000047.1 coordinate 51,373, forward strand.
GTAGCGTCGCTTCACGTCAGCGCGCAGCGATGAGCCATAACCGTCGAGGCCGGCGCCGACGCCGAGGCCGGGATCGCCGAAACTGCCGCCGATCTCGACATGGTAGCCGCGCGGCGTATCGACCTCGCCGCTCGCGATGCGCTTGTAGTCCCAGAACGGGATGTAGGCGTGGAGGCCCATGGCGCCGTCTTCATTGTAGCGCGGGCGGCCTTCGAGCTGCGGAAAGTACGCGGCGACGCTTGAGCCCACAGTGTCCATCAGGTTGCGACCGACCTGCCCGCTGGAGTTGGCGAGGCCCTCCGAGCGGCCGTTGGGCGTCGTGTTGAGCAGGATGCGCGCAGTCTCGCCGGTGGACGCGGCAAGGATGACGACGCGGCCCTTCGCTTCCTTGTGGGCGCCGGTGGCCTTGTCGATGTAGCGGACGCCGGATGCCTTTCCACTGGCATCGAGCAGCACTTCATAAACCATGGCGCCGGTGGCGATGGTCAGCTTGCCGGTCTTCTGCGCCCACGGGATGAGCGATGTCGTGGTCTGGAAGGCCGCGCCGATGGAGCAGCCTCGGCCGCAGGCGGAGGCCCAGTAGCAGGGCGAGCGCTCGTCGATCTGCCGTGTCAGGATGGCGCGGCGGGCGGCGACGACGGGGATACCCATCGCATCGCCGCCGGCCTTGAGGAAGGTCTCCCAGACGCGGAATTTTGGCGGCGGCTGGAGCACGCCCGGACCGGAGTTGGGATGGTTTTCGAGACCGTCATTCGAGCCATAGACGCCAACAAGCTTTTCCGTCCTATCGTACCACGGCGCGATGTCGTCGTAGGTCACGGGCCAGTCGACGCCGAGGCCGTCGCGGGTCTTAGGCTTGAAGTCGTAGGGTCCCATGCGGAAGGAATTGCGCGCCCAGTGATTGGTGCGGCCGCCGAGCATGCGCGAGCGCCACCACATGAACTCCGTGCCCTCGGCCTGGGTGTAGGGTTCACCCGGCATCTCCCAGCCGCCATCGACCGTGGCGTCGTAAAAGCCGAAATGCTTGTCCGGCGTGCCGACGCCGCGCAGGGGCGCATCCATCGCCATGTTGAGCATCGGCGCTTCGTTGGGATCATAGTGCCTGCCGGCCTCCAGCATCAGCACGCTGGCGCCGGCGCGGGTGAGCACCCAGGCGGCCATGGCGCCGCCGGCACCTGAGCCGACGACGACGGCGTCATGGGGATCTTCTGGCGTCATGGCTGTGGCCCCTCCCCGGCCTTTTTTTGGGAGACTAGCGCGGGCGGTGGGGATGTCGACTGTGGCGGGATCGCCGCATAGAGTGCGGACCATGACCCACACACGCACGCTGATCGCCTTTAACACCGCCACGGAAAGCGAGAACAAGATTCACGACGATGCCGTAGCGAGCCGGTTCGGGTTCACGGGCGGGCTGGTGCCGGGCGTCGACGTGTTCGCCTACCTGGCGCACATGCCGATGGCGGCCTGGGGCATGGACTGGCTTGGCGGGGGTCACATGCAGGCGCGGTTCAACCGGCCGGTCTATGATGGCGATCCCACGACCGTTGAAGCGGAGGCGGATGGCGGCGACAGGATGGTGATGCGCGTGTCGGCGCGGGGCGAGGCGTGTGCGGCGGGTTCAGCGCAGCGGAAGGGGGCGAAGGCGCCGTCGCAGCTTCTGGGCGTGGCGGAGTTGCCGCGGCCGGAGGCGCGGCCGAGGGCGTCGATGGACAGCCTGAAGGTTGGCGCGACGCTGGGGACGCTGCGCGAGGTCTACACGCGCAAGGCAGGGCTGGAGCACATCGCGGCGGTGCGGGACGACGCGAAGCTCTATGACGATGGGCGTGTGGCGAATGCGGCGTGGCTGCTGAGGCGAGCGAACTATGTGCTGGCCGACAATGTGCTGCTGGGTCCGTGGATTCATGTCGAGAGCACGATCGACATGCACGGCCTGCTGCGTGACGGCGAGCCGTTGGAGGTGCGTGCGGTCGTCGCCGACAATGTGGAGACCAAGGGCCACCTGATGGTGACGCTAGACGTGCAGATGCTCTCGGGTGCGCGGCCCGTTATGAGCTGCCGGCATCTGGCAATCTATGAGCCGAGGCAGGTGCGGGAGCGCAGCTAGAACGTTGCGTAGCCCTTGGCCGTGATGTAGCTGCGCAGTTCGGCGATGCGAGTTTCGGGGTTGGGGTGCGTGGACATCCACTCGCTTGGGCGCGAGGTGGAAGCAGCGCCCATCTTCTCCCACAGGCGCACGGACTGCTTCACATCATAGCCGGCGGTATGCATGTAATCGACGCCAAGCTTGTCGGCTTCGAGTTCATTGTTGCGGCTGAACGGGAGAAGGATGCCGACCGTGGCCCCGGCGCCCATGATGGCCATGGCGGCTTCCTGCTGGTTCTGGTCGAGCACGCCGCCGAGGGCTGCGCCGCCAAGGGCGACGCCAAGCTGCGTGGCCGACTGCTGGCCCGCGCGGAGGGCGGCGTGGCGGGCGACGACGTGACCGGCCTCATGCCCCATGACCGCGGCGATCTGGTCGTCATTGTCCACGAAGTCCATCAGGCCTTTGTAGAAGCCGACCTTGCCGCCGGGCAGCACGAAGGCGTTGAGCTCTTTCGAGTCGAACACCACGAATTCCCACTGTGCGTTCTGCACCGGGGCAATGCGGGAGATCTTCTGGCCGACGGCCTGGAGGCGGGTATTGGCGCGGGCGTCCTTCGAGATCGGCGTTTCCTTCTTGGTCTGCTCCCAGGCCTGGGCGGCCATGGGCACCAGGTCCGCATCGGAGGGCGCGAAGAATTCGGCGGCGCTTTCGCATCCGCTGGCGACGCTGCTGACGCCGAGCACCATCGTGCCGGCCCACAGGCGGCGCACCACGTCGCGCCGGTGCATGCTATCGAGGGCTACGACCTGCGGCTTCGCGACGTGATGGTTGTCACACATGGGTGGAGCTCCGCTTCCTCAAATATGCATCGACAACGTAGACCGGCTCGCGCGTCCGGCAAAAGCCTTGATGCGTACGTGAAATGCAGCTGATTCAGATGACGCCCTCGCGGCGCAGGGCCGAAATCGCTAGGGAATTGAGGTTCAGGACCTCGGCCAGAACCTCGTCGGTGTGCTGGCCAACGGTGTCGGGCGCGGCGCGGCGGATGCTGCCGGGCGTTTCTGACAGTTTTGGCATGACGTTGGGCATGGGGATGCGGCCGAGGCTGGCGTGCTGTTCCCAGTGGATGGCGTCGCGAGCGATGAATTGTGGATCGTGAACCATTCCGTCGGGGCGATAGATTGGGCCGGCGGGGACGCCGGCGTTGGCCATGATGGCGTCGACCTCGGCGACGGTGTGCTGGCGCGTCCAGTCGCTGATGAGCGCGTCGAGTTCGGCCTGGCGAGACCCACGCGCATGATGCGTCTTGAAGCGCGTGTCTTCGGCCCACTCCGGCTTGCCGATGGTTTCGGCGAAGCGGGCGAAGACCTTGTCCTGGTTGGCGCCGATAACGATCTCGCCGTCGCTGCACGGATAGGCGTTGGAGGGCGCGATGCCGGGGAGGATCGAGCCGGAGCGCATGCGCATGTGGCCGCTGGCGCCGTAATCGGGCAGCAGGGATTCCGTCACTTGGAGAACGGCTTCGTAGAGCGCGCTGTCGACCACCTGCCCTCTGCCGGTCTGCTTCACCTGGTGGAGCGCGGCGAGTGCGCCCATGCAGCCATAGGTGGCGGCGAGTGTGTCGCCGATTGAGAGGCCCATGCGGGCGGGCGGGCGATCGGGCTCGCCGACGAGATAGCGCCAGCCGCCCATCGCCTCGCCGACGAGGCCGAAGCCGGCGCGATCTGCGTAAGGGCCGGTCTGGCCGTAGCCACTCACGCGGACGATGATGAGCTTCGGATTGAGCGCGTGGAGCGCATCGGGCGCCATGCCCCACTTCTCAAGCGTGCCGGGGCGGAAATTCTCGATCAGGATGTCGGCCTGCGCGATGAGGTCGCGGGCGAGTTGCTGGCCGCGCTCGAGGCGCAGATTGAGGGCTAGCGAGCGCTTGTTCCGCGCGATGGTGCGCCACCAGGCGGGCTTTGCGCCTTGCCCCCACTGGCGCATTGGATCGCCTTCGCCGGGCTGTTCGATCTTGATGACGTCTGCGCCCATGTCGCCCATGAGCTGCCCGCAGAACGGGCCCGCGATGAGCGAGCCCATTTCGATGACGCGGAGATTGGCGAGCGGGCCGGTCATGCTTTTGCGTCGCTGGGCTTCTTACTTATGAGCTGCTTCAACTCGTCCGGGGAAAGATGCGCGATCGAGCCGGCGCCAATGGCCCGTTTCGCACAAGCCTCCAATGGGACCGTTGTCATAATCAAGCCGACTTCCGAGTCAGTCAGTTTCGTAAACCGAAAATCCAATGAACCATCCTCAAATTCGTGTTCGCGCCACGCTTTAACGCCCGCTCCTTGGGGTCGAGCACGAACCTCCGACACCAGCGCATTAAGGACGTGTATCTGAATGCGTCGATTGCGCTTCTCAGTCATTTCGGAAACCCGCCCGCTCTGCTCACGAGCCCGGGCAGTTTTCGGCCCATCTTTCCCGACAGCCACTGCGCCGTACCGATAAGGCCGTTGAGGCTGACCCGGGTTTCGATGCCCGAGCGATGCAGCATGAACTGCACGTCCTCGCTGGCAACGTTGCCGGTCGCGTTGGGGGCGAAGGGGCAGCCGCCGATGCCGCCGATGGAGGCGTCGATCGTGGTCGCGCCGGATTCGACGCCGGCCCAGACATTGGCGATGGCCGTGTTGCGCGTGTCGTGGAAATGGAGACGGATGGGCAGGCCGGGCGCAGCGGCCTTTACCGCGGCCATCAGCGCCTTCACTTGATTAGGTACGCCGACGCCGATCGTGTCGGCGATCGCGATCTCGCGCGGGCCGGCGGCAGCGACCTTCCGCGCAAGCTCAGCGACGCGCGAGGGCGCGATCTCGCCATCGAAGGGGCAACCAAAGGCGACGGAGATGGTGGCCTGCACGGAGCGGCCGTGTTCCTTTGCGAGGCGGATGATCTCGATTGCATCGTCGGCGGTCTCGTCTGCCGTGCGGCCCTGATTGGCCTTGCCGAAACCGTCGCTGGCGGAGACGACCGCGCCGAGTTCATGCACCTGTGTTTCGAGCGCGCGCAGGGCGCCGCGCTTGTTGAGAACGAGGCCGATATAGGTGACGTCTTTGGGATCGCGCGTCGGCAGGGCGGCGCAGACCGCTTCCGCGTCTGCCATCTGCGGTACGCGGCCAGGGTGGACAAAGCTGGCGACCTCGATGCGTTTGACGCCACTGACGAGGGCGCGGGTGATTAGCTCGACCTTGTCGATCGTCGGAAAAACTCCGGGTTCGTTCTGGAGACCATCGCGGGCTGCGACTTCCACGAGTTCGATGTGCTGGGTCATGGCGGATAAGTCGTACTCGGAAGCGGGCTAGTCAATCGCGATAGGCTGCAGGCCGACCGTTGCGTCAGATCAAACAGCGACGTGCGGAATCGCTGGATTTCTGAGGATGATTGGAGCCCGGCATGGCTGAGCCGCCACTGAATCCGATGATCGCAGTGCTCGCAGGGGGACTATATGCCGCCTGCGTGTTTGGCGTCGCGTTCATGTCGGGCATGCTGCGCACAAGCCTGCTAGGAATGTTCGAAGAAATTGCGCCGGTCTGGGCCGTGCTGGTTGAGTTGCCGGTGATCCTGTTGGCTTCATGGCTCATTTGCGGATGGGTCATTCGTTCACGAAAAGTGCCATCGGCCAGAGGCGCGCGAACGCTTATGGGTGCGGTAGCCTTGACGCTTATCATTCTGGCCGAGGGAGTGCTGACGGGACTGGCCACGAGACGCGGGTTGGGCGGCGTTCTGGCGAGCTACCAACGGCCGGAAGTCTTGCTGGGCCTGGCTGGACAAATCGCATTCGCGGCGTTTCCGCATGTTCGAAAACGGAACCAAGGCGCTCAGCGCGTCATCACGCGACAGACGGCGTCCTTCCATGACGCGAGGCGCACGTTACGGTCGACCGTCGCCATCGCCGGGTCAAACTTGCGATCTAGCCGCCAAAGGCTGGCGGCCTCGCTGAGGGAACTGAACTCCCCTGCCCCGACCGCCGCGAGGATGGCGGCGCCAAGGACAGTGGTTTCGACATTCTTCGGCCGCACGACCTCGATTCCGAGAATGTCCGACATGAACTGCAGCAACCAGTCATTGCGGGACATGCCACCATCGACACGCAGCGTTTGCGGCGCAACGCCGTCTCTTGACATGGCTTCGAGGAGTTCAGCCGTCTGGAAGGCGGCGCTTTCGAGAGCGGCGCGTGCGATGTGGGCGATGGTGGTGCCCCGCTGCAGACCGAGGATGGCGCCGCGGGCGCCAGAATCCCAGTGCGGCGCGCCGAGGCCGGTGAACGCCGGTACGAGGTGAACACCGGCGGTGTCGCTGACCGCGGCGGCGAGTTCGCCGGCGTGGGCGCCATCGCGGATGATCTTCAGCTCGTCGCGCAGCCACTGGATCGTGGAGCCGGCGGAAAGGATCGAGCCTTCGAGCGCATAGGCTGTCCGCCCGGCAACGCGGTAGGCGATCGTGCTGAGCAGGCGCGAGTGCGATCGCTTGAGTTCGGCGCCTGTGTTGAGCACCAGGAACGCGCCCGTGCCGTAAGTCGACTTGACGTCGCCCGCGTTGAAGCCGGCCTGGCCGACGAGCGCGGCCTGCTGGTCGCCGGCGACGCCACGGATGGGGAGTTGCGGCCCGAAGATGTCGGAGACGCCGAAGTCGGCGGCGCTGTCCTTAACCTCGGGAAGCAGCGACAGGGGCACGTTGAACAGCGCGCAAAGATCGTCGTCCCAGCAGCCCTTGCGGATGTCGTAGAGGGCGGTGCGCGAGGCGTTGGTGGCGTCGGTGGCGTGGACGCGGCCGCCTGTGAGGCGCCAGATCAGGAAGGAGTCGATCGTGCCGGCGGCGAGTTCGCCGCGCCTGGCGCGTTCGCGGGCGCCAGGGACAGCATCGAGGATCCAGGCGATCTTAGAAGCGGAGAAGTAGGGATCGAGAACGAGACCGGTGCGTTCGGACACGAGTGGTTCGTGGCCTTCGGCGGCGAGCTGTTGCGTGCGCGGCGCCGTGCGCCTGTCCTGCCAGACAATCGCGTTGTGGATCGCCTCGCCTGTGTTGCGGTCCCAGACGATGACGGTTTCGCGCTGGTTGGTGACGCCGATGGCGGCGATCTTCGTGTCGCCGAGACGTTCCAGCGTCTGTTCGGCGGTGCGGCGCTGGGTGCGCCAGATGGCTTCGGGGTCGTGCTCGACCCAGCCGGACTGCGGGAAGATCTGGGGGAATTCCTCCTGGGCGGAGGCGATCACCTGTCCGTCGATGCCGATAGCCATCGTCCTGCTGGAGGTCGTCCCCTGGTCGAGGGCGAGGATGACGCCCTGGCCCGCGCTCATGCCGGCCTCCTGCGCTCGAACTGGATTGTGGGCACGGTCTTGTAGGTCGTTCGCGCGCGGATGGTGAAGCCAAACTTCTCCGCCAGCTTGATCGATGGCTTGTTGTCGGGGTCGATGAGCGCGACGAGGCAGGGCGCGTTGAAGGTTCTGCGCTCCCACGCGAGCACGGCAGCGAGCGCCTCACTGGCATAGCCGCGACCATGCACCTCAGGCGCGAGAGCCCAGCCGAGTTCCCGATCTTCACCGAACGGCGGATCGATATCGCGCTTGGCGTCCATGATGCCGATCTCGCCGACGAGCCGTCCGCTGACCTTCTCCTCGATCACCCAGAAGCCATGGCCAAGAAGCACCCAGGAGCCGGCATAGCGCTGCACCCGCTGCCAGGTCTCCTCTTCGGTGTAGGCGCGCCCGCCGATGAAGCGAGTCACGATGGGATCGTTCCACAGCGGCACGCAGGCCGGCAGATCGGCTGCCGTGTGCGCGCGCAGCCGCAGCCGCTCGGTCTCGACGATGGGCGCGCGATCAAGTCCGCTGGAAGTCATGCACGGGTCCGAGGTTGAGAACCTGGCCGATCTCGTCGAGCGCGGCGCGGCTCTCGTCGAGGAGAGACGGGTCGGCGAGATCGGCAGGGGCCAGGCGGTCACGGTAGCGGCGTTGGACAATGGCCTCCAGCGCCGAAATCCGCGCCTCATCGACAAGACCACGTCCGCCAAGCGCAGCGCGCTCCGCATCGGTGAGAACCACGCGCAGCCTGAGGCAGGCCGGGCCGCCGCCATTGCGCATGGACTGGCGCAGATCGATATAGTGCGCCTCCCGGATCGGGCCGTTGGTTGCAAGAACACGATCGACGAATGCCTTCGCACGCGGCGTCTCCTGAACCTCATGCGGCAGGATGAGCGCCATTGCTCCGGACGACAGCGTCAGGATCTGCGAGTTGAAGAGATACGACTTCACCGCATCGGCGAGGCTGAGTTCCGTCTCACTCGCCTCGAGGAGGACCGGATCGAAGCCTCTTGCGGCGCAGGCGCGCTTAAGGCCGTCGATAGCGCTGTCGCGCTGCTCGAAGGCCTGGCCGTGGAACATCAGCACGGGTCCATTGGACACCGCGACGACGTCGTTGTGGAAGGCGCCTGCATCGATGGCGGTCTTCGACTGCTGGGTGAGCAATGCACCGCCGCCCGTCCAGAGCTGGTGCTGCGAGGCAACGATGTGGCTTGCTTCGAGCGCCTGACGGGCGCTGAAGCCACCCTGCCCGCCCTTTGCGAAGGCGGACTTGCCGTAGACAAACACTTCGAGACCGCGCTCGCCATGGCTGGGCGCGAGCCGGCAGTGGTTTGCTGCGCCTTCGTCGCCAAAGGTGTGGAACGGCACGGCATCGTGGACAGCGAAGCGGATTTCGTCGGCGAAGATCGCGCGCAGGACACGCGTTGTTGTTTCAACCTCCAACGCGCGGTGGAAGTGGGAGGAGAGATTTGCGGAGGTGAAGTGGACCTTGCCATCGCCTGTGTCCGCAGAGGGCGACACGGTGGCGGCGTTGGCGGTCCACATTGAGGAGGCTGACGAGACGTTGGCTAGCAGGAGGGGATTGGCGCGCGCCGAGGCGGCGATGACGTCTGAATCCTTGCCGCCAAAGCCCATCTTGCGCAGGCTGGGCACGTGTGGGCGCTCCTGCGGCGGCAGAACACCCTGCACGAAGCCCATGCCGAGCAGCGCGCGCATCTTCGAGAGGCCCTGCAGCGCAGCTTCACGTGGGTTCGAAACCTTGCCCTCATTACCGGCCGAAGCGAGGTTGCCGTGTGCAAGGCCGCCATAGTTGTGCGTGGGCCCGACGAGACCGTCGAAATTGACCTCGACCGCGCTCATGACTTCAGCCCCACAATCGCTTCATCGTCCTTGACGGCGCCGGGGGCGATGAGGCTGGCCATCGGCCAGGCGCTGTAGTCGGCAGCGTAATAGCCGGCGGGGCGATGGTTGCCGGACTGGCCGACGCCACCGAAAGGGGCCGCGCCGGATGCGCCCGTGGTCTGGCGGTTCCAGTTTAGGACCCCTGCGCGGACTTCGGCCTCAAAACGCTGGAAAAGATCGGCGCTGTCGGAGATGAGACCCGCCGCAAGGCCGAAGCGTGTATTGTTGGCTTCGTCGAGTGCGGCTTCGAAGTCGGTGACGCGAATGACCTGCAGCAGCGGACCGAAGGTTTCCTCGTCGCGGCGGTCGGAAACGGCTGTGACATCGATGAGGCCAGGCGAGAGATAGGCGGGGCCGATGGCGAGCTGCCGGGCTTCGCGGATTGCGATGCCGCCCTCGCGCACCCATTGGGCTTGCGTGGCGAGGACCTGGCTTGCGGCATGCGCGGATATGAGCGGACCGATGAAGGGCTGGGGCTGAGCGTCTGGCTTGTCGATCACGATGCGATCGATGAGCGCGGCCAGCGCGTCGAGAATGGCGTTGCCTGCCTCGCCCGCCTTCACGATGAGTCGCCGCGCGCAGGTGCAGCGCTGGCCGGAGGTGATGTAGGCGGATTTGACGATCAGCTTTGCGGCAGAGGCAAGGTCGGCGGCGTCCCATACGACGAGCGGATTGTTGCCGCCAAGTTCGAGGGCGACGATCTTCTCCAGCTTGCCGCCCAGCGCGCGATGGATCGCCCTCCCCGCCGGCACGCCGCCGGTAAACAGGATGCCGTCGACGCCGTCGTGCGCCACGAGCTGTTCGGCTGGCGCACGGGCGCCCTGCAGCAGATTGATGACGCCGGACGGAAGACCGGCCTCCTCCCACAGGCGGAGTGTGAACTCCGCGACTTCGGGCGTCTGTTCGGACGGCTTGAAGATGGTCGTGTTGCCCGCGATCAGCGCCGGCATGATGTGGCCGTTGGGCAGGTGACCCGGGAAATTGAACGGGCCGAGCACCGCCACCACACCGTGCGGATGATGGCTGATACGCGCGGTGAAAGCCCCGGACGGCGCTTCCCTGGTCGGGGTGCGTTCCTCGTAGGCTTTGACCGACAGCTCGGCCTTGCCGACCATGGCGGCGGCCTCGGTGGCCGCATCCCACAGCGGCTTGCCGGTTGCGCGCGAAATGACGGCCGCCATGTCGGCCTTGCGAGCATCGACCAGCTTTGCGAAAGCCCGGACAAGGCCGATGCGCTCGGCCACGGGGCGGCGGCGCCACACGGGAAGCGCAGCCCTCGCCGCGGCGACGGCCGCATCTACATCGTCCGCACTCGCCGCGTTCCCGCGCCAGACTTCCGCGCCATCCGCCGGCGATGTTGACGCGAAGGGCTCGCCTCCGCCCATGCGCCACGCGCCGCCGATGAAACACTCACCAGAGTACATGGGCGCGCTCATGGGCGGGAGCCTTTCAGCCGATAGACAAGAACGTCGTCCTGCGCGCCAGCACCGATGCGGCTCAGGATCGCGGCGGGATCGTCTTCTCCAGCAAACTGTGTGACGGAAAACTGGTCGAGGCTGGGGTTTGCGATCAGGCCGGCCGGTGGACGGGGCCCCGCGGCGAACTCAGACCCTGTCATCCGCCGCGCCTCGCGCACGGTGTCGAGATGGTCGATGAAGGCTTCGACCGTCGGGCCGGCGTCGAAGATATCGACCACGTCGTTGTAGCGGAAACCCTGAGCTTTCAGCATTGCGAGCGCGGGCTCGGCGTCGGGATGCGGCCGGGCGATCACGCGGCGAGCCGCGTCGGGCAGCAGCGACACGTAGATGGGATAGCGCGGCATTAAATCGGCGATGAAGCGATGATCGCGCGCGCTTAGTGAATCCGCCTTGCGGTATTCCATGTGGAAAAACTTGGAGCCAACAGCGTCCCAGAAGGGCGAGTTGCCGTCCGCATCTGTGAAGCCGCGGATCTCGGCCATTGCCTTGGGCCCGAAGCGAACCGGATCGGCGGCGATCAACATCAGCCGTGCGAAGGAGAGCAGCCGTCCGCGGCCGCCGCCGCGCGCCTTGCGTTCGATGAAAAGCGTGCCGAGTTCAGTGTCGCCGTGGTAATCGTTGACAAGAAATAGAAGGTCCAGCTCGACCTTCACGCCAAGCTCCGGCGAGACCTTCGCGTCGCGGGAAATGCGATATGAGTAAAACGGTCGCTCGACGCCGAGATTGGTGAAGACGCTGGCTGTGCCCAGTAGCTCGCCGTCTTCCTCCATCACGAGAAAATAGCACTCGTTCTGCGGCGCGACTGACGGGCGCGCAAATGCAGTCAGCGAACGCTCGATCCGTGCGGCCATGGCGTCGCGCGAGGACGGCATGGTCAGCATGCCAAGATCGACTCGCGCGATCATTGCCGCGAGCCTGTCGAGGTCATTGCGTGTAGCCGGCCGGACGATCGCTGTGCTCATGCGGGTGGCTTTAGCTCCCAGCGGCGAACTGCGCCAGAGTCTCCTGGCCGAAGGCCTCGACGGCGGCCCGAAGATCAGCTGGGCTGAGGCCACGACCGGTGGCGCGCACGTAAAAGCGGTCATCCACAAGGCGGCCATAGCTTCCGGATTGAGAAGCCTCGTTCCAATCCTCGACAATAATCGCATCCCCGACCCGTCGGCGGCGTGAATAACCATCGGCGGTTTCGCGATCATACTCAGAGGTCGATACCCCGCCGAAGCCAATGACCTGCGCGATGGAAGGCGAATAGACGATCTGCAGGGAAAGGCTGGCAGCGCCGCGGCGATACTCGGCTTCGAGCCTTATCGTGCGCTCGCCCGGCTGGCCCGAGCGCTCGACACCGACGGCGACGCGATCGAGGCCGGCGAGCTGGCCGGGCGCGGCGCCGCGAAGATCGCCATTGGTCACCTGCCCCGCGGCGCCTGGCGCTAGCCGACCGGCCGAGCCGGGCAGCGCCGCGTCAGGCCCTCGTAACGCAGGCGCATCGGACCGCTCCAGGAAAGGCAGGCGCGGGAACTGGGGAAAGGGGTTGCCGGTGGGGCCCGCGACAAACATCGCGGCGAGGCCAACGACAATGGCGACTAGCATCGCAGCAAAGATCGCGACGATCGAATAGTTCACGGCCGACCCCGCCGGCGGATGCATCAGCAGCGGCACGCCGAGGAAGAGAAGGTAGAGACTGTAACTCGCGCCAAGCAGTGCAAAGACCTGCAGCGCAGGCCAGGCGGCGAGAAAACCTGCAACCATGGCTGCGGTGATCGAATAGGCCGAGAGTTTGAAGGCCTGGCGATAGTTGCGTTGCGCTCCGAAGCGCGGGGCAAGCCAGTTGATGATGTAGGCGAACACGTAGACTGCGCCTATCGACAAGATGAAGAAGACCGCCGCCGAGAGCAGCACGCCCAGGATCGGCGCGCGGTGCCAGTCACCGCCGGCATACACACCCACGACGGACAGGGCGACGATAATCGCCACCGTCGGAATGGCGGCCAAGGGCGCCACATAGCGCAGGGTCAGGCGGCGCAGTTCGGCTTCTTCCCGATCGATCAGCTCCCACTCTCGAGCCGGCGCCAGCAGCAGATTTCTGACCCGGGCAATCAGCGCAAGCATGGGGCGTCCGTGTCGATCATAGAGCCAGAGTAGCGGGACCCGCTTTTGTTTCAAATGCTTGCGGTTAGGCGGATTTTTGCGACAAGCGACAATCCGGCCCACTGGCGAGTCGCCGAGGACCTGTATAGACAGCCGGAAACTGGCGAGTTTCGCCTTAGGACGGATCGTCTGAATGGAAGCGGCCGCGACTGACGACCTACCCCAAAGCCGCGAAGCGACGGCCGAAGAGAAGCGGCTGACATTCGGCGCGCTTATGATCGTGTTCCTGCTGAGCGCGCTGGACCAGACCATCGTTTCCACAGCGATGCCCACCATTATCCAGCAGCTCAATGGTCTTGAGCTCTATGCATGGGTAACGACCAGCTACCTTCTCACTTCGACCGTGATGGTGCCGATCTGGGGCAAGCTGGGCGACCTCTACGGACGCAAGCTGATCCTGCTTATCGGCATCGCCATCTTCATCCTCGGCTCGGCTCTGTGCGGACTGGCGGGTGAGTTCGGGGATCTGCCGCTGCTCGGCGACGGGATGATGCAGCTGATCATCTTCCGCGGCATCCAGGGCATTGGCGGGGGCGCGCTGTTCACGACGGCGTTCGCCACCATCGGCGACCTGTTCTCGCCACGCGAGCGTGGCAAATATGCCGGACTGTTCGGCGCGGTGTTTGGCCTATCCAGCGTGGTTGGGCCGATCGTCGGGGGCTATTTTACGGACCATGGCACGGTTACCCTGGCAGGTCTCGATATCGCCGGCTGGCGCTGGTGCTTCTACATAAATCTGCCGATGTCGCTGATCGCGCTCGCAATGATCTGGTACAAGATGCCAAATCTCGGCCACACGGGCGGCGGCAGGATCGACTGGTTCGGCGGGCTGTTCGTGGTGATCGCCATAGGCGCGCTGATGCTGGCGCTGACGATGGGCAATGAGAAGGGATGGCTGCATCCGGACGTCGTCGGACTGTTTTCGCTCTCGCTGGTAACCGGTCTCGTTTTCATCCGGATTGAAAGCAAGGCGGCGGAGCCGATCGTGCCGCTCGGCCTGTTCAGCATCCGCGCGTTCTCGACGTCGACCATCGCCTCCTTCGTGATCGCCATGGCGTTCATGGGGACCGTCATCTACATGCCGCTCTACCTGCAGCTCGGTCTGGGCTTCCAGGCAACGAATAGCGGGCTCCTGCTGCTGCCGCTGATGGCGGGGCTGATCATCGCAGCCACGCTGTCGGGCCGCTACGTGACGAAGACCGGTCGCTACAAGGAGCTGATGATCGGCGGTGCTGTTCTGCAATTCGTCGGCATCCTGCTGATGTCTCAGCTAGGGGCCGATGCCCAGCAGTGGGACGTGATCTGGAGGCTGTTCGTTCTCGGAGTCGGGTTAGGACCATCGCAGAGCCTTTTCAACATCGTCTCGCAGAGCGCCGCGCCCGAAAGGCAGATAGGGGTTGCAACGTCGACAATGATGTTCCTGCGACAGTGCGGCGGCATGATCGGCGTCTCGATCTTCGGCGCCCTGTTGCTGGCGCACATCTCTGGATCGATCGGGGAAGTTATGCCGGGCGTCACCGTAGACCTTGGCGAGATGCAGCGCATGGCAATGATGGCTGCCGAGAGCGGCACACAGCTGCCAGCCGCGATGCAGAACTTCGTGGCCCACGCAATCTCGGATGCAATGAGCCACATCTTCCTGTCGAGCCTCGTGATCGTCGCCGTCGCCTTCATTGCGATCCTGTTCATTCCGACGATCACGCTGCGGGGGCGCGGTCCGGGAGCGGTTGAAGCGGCCGCCGAGCTTTCGCCTGCCGTGGCGCCGACCGGGGCGCGCGGCGCCGAAGCCGTTGGTCGCGGAAACACCGGCTAGCGAATGACGCGGTAGAGGCTGAGTGGCGATGCGCCGATATCGATCGGCGCCAACCAGTCAGGATGTTCGCCGCGCGCCAGCATGGCCGAGAGCGTTCCCTCGGGGCGGACCCCACCGGCGCCATGTCGGGCGTAGAAGCCTGTCTCAGGAGCCGCGGCGCACACCAGCACATAATCGGCTGCCGAAACAGCGACGATTTTGTGAGCTGCAACCGGATCTGACCGCAAGGCGTTGATCGCTGTCATCGTGCCTGTGACATCGCGATGGTAGGGGCCCGACAGGACGCTGTGCTTGGTCCAGACCAGCACGCCCGCGCCAAGTGCGAACTGATTCAGCACGACGCCCGTTGGCGCCGCCCTCAGGGCACGGAAGGCCTCGGGCGTGGTGCAGGCCTTCGATCCGGCGACCCGCACCTCGTAGTTCTTGAGAACGACCCGGTCCGTGAGCCGCGATTGCAGCGCTTCGCCCGCACTCGCCCAGGCCGCGGCTGCCGAACTGGCAGCTATGCCAACGAAAGCCAGCGCGCGCAGGGCGGAGGCCTGGATGCGGTATTGTCGCCGGGCTGCCGCAACAGCCCATGCTCCGAACGGAATGGCGAAGGCGGACGCAAAGACGCTTCCACGTATCTGCCAGGCGAGCATCAGGCAACCCGCTACCAAGAAACCCAATGCGATCCAGCCTGCCGGCGCCCTCGCGTGCGCGCGCAGGTAGAGCGTCGCCGCAACAAGCCCCGCGCAGGCGGCCCCTGCAACCGAGAGCAGCATAGCCGGATCGTCCGAGAGTAGCGCGCCGAGCGAGCGCGTCTCGGAGATCTGGGCCATCCAGAGTGCGTTCATGTCCTCGCCGAGCGCGGCATAACCGCCGCCAAGGCATAGCGGAAAGAGACCTGCGAGCAGGAGCCCGCCTGCGCCGCCGAGGGCAGACGCGGCGCTGACACGACGCCCGAAACTGCTCAATACAGGCGTGGGGGCGCGCGCGAGCATGACCGCAATCGCGCCGGCGACTAGACCGAAACCAAGGAACGGTGCGCCCATGGCATCACAGACCTGCGCACCCCTGGCGGAGGGCGGAACAAGCGCGGCGAAGGCGATCAGTGACCCGGCTCCGAGGCCTGCACCGATGTACGCCAGGCCCGCCGCGTAGCGCTGCGGCTGGAACAGCCAGAGCAGGCCAGCGATTACTAGTCCCACCGCCACGAGCGGCATGCCTTCGGCGGCTGTAGCAATAACGAGCGCCATGGCCGCGCCGATCCAGAGCCCACTACGCGGACGCTCGCCAAGGTGCATCAGCCCCAACGCAACAGCCAGGGCCAGCACAAGGATGACGTTGTGATGGTCGAACGAACCCGGCGCGAACTTCTCCGTCGCGGGAAAAGCCAGCGCGGCGACGATGGCTGCCGTCCAATGGGCTTCGCGCCTGAGATTGTCGGCTGCGCCAAGCTCGCCGCCGATGCGGACGGCCAAGTACATGAAGGCGCCGAGCAAACCCAGCGGCCAGACAAAGGCCATCGCGATCTCTGCGTTGGATTGGCCGGCCACTATCGCGAGCACAGCAATGGGCGCGGCGAGCAGCGCATCGATCCACTGCGCCCAGTGCATGGGCGTGCCCTCAGGCGGATTCAGGCGGTGCTGGATGTTGTCGAACCAGCCCTGCCCAGCGAGCATGTCGCGGACGCGCACGAGACGCATCGCATTGTCCGGCTCCGAAAAGTCCTGGTTGATCGCGGCCAGGCCAGCTCCGGCAATCAGGATAAGCGCCGCGAGCGCCCAACCACAAAGCCAGGCGATCCTGCCATCGTTTTCGCGCTCGAAAGTCATTCCGCCAGCCGGTGGTCCAAAACGCGCAGAAGCTAGCAAGACGGGCTTAAGTATTTGCAAAATTGCGATTTGCGGGTCGGTCGACCGCCCCGCCGCACTCCCGTCACGTTTACCGCAATCAAGCAGAACGGCCGCCTTACGGCCGTCGCCTGCGGTCTTCACAACTCCACACAAGCGGGGACACGAACCCGCGAGTCGGCCGCCAACGCCATACCGATCCCCGGAACGGCGCGCGGCCTGGAGGGACACATGAACATCCGTAACGTCGCGCGTTTCAGCATCCTGTCGGCCATCGCGCTGGCTGGAGCGGGCGCCGCCAGCGCCGACGTTTTCCTGAAGACGGCATCGCTGCAGGGCGACGCCGCACAGCGCGGCTTTGAAGGCCAGGTGAAGCTTAACGGCGCGACCATGGGCGTATCAAGCTGGACAGCGCCCGACCCGAGCGGCCTTGGCGACACCGTGCGCACAACGAACGTGACGCCGATCTTCATCTCCAAGACGCCTGATCGTGCTTCGCCAAAGCTGACATCGTATGCAGTCGAAGGCATGCCGCTTGGCCGAGTCGAGATCACGTTCACCGATGAGGTGACCCAGGCCGTCACCTCGCGCTGGATCCTCGATGGCGCCGAGGTTCGCAGCATCAATATCAGCCCCGACCCGATGAACGGGTACAAGCCGACCGAGAGCGTGGAGATCGCCTACGCGTCTATGACTTATCAATACTTCGACCCCAAGATCGGAAGCGGTCGCCCTGCCGAAGAAGTCAAGTTCGATGTCCCGGAAGAACAGCTGTTTCCCTACGACGCGGGCTGCCACTAACCGTCTGTAAAGCATGAAAGGCTGGCGCGTTCCGAACCGCGCCAGCCGATTCACTAGGGCTCCTTCATGGGGGCCTAACCTATCTTTGCTAGGACTTCCTGCATTGCGGGAGGGTTCTGTCCGATGGCCAAGGCTGCTTTTCACAAAAGCCAGAAGGTGTTCGTGAAACCGGTCGGTACATGGGCTGTGGTCGAGCAGGTGCTGCCGCAATGGGTGAAGGGTCTCGAGGAACCGCTCAAGGTCCACTACGACGTCGGCCTCGGGCGTGAATTCTCGGCGAGTGAGCTCGTGGCCGACAAATCGGGCGCACCGCTAGATGATATCGCCGATCTCGACAACTGGCGGATCAATCGGGCACGCAACCGCTGGAAGGACACCGAGGACACGACCGCGCATCCCTATCCGGGCACCTTTCCGGTCGTGACGACGGATGAAAAGAACTGGGGTGGCTGGCGCGTGCCGAGCGCGGAATACGACCGCGACCCTGAACGCATCGAGTTCCAGGCCCGGGTCATCGAGGCCGCGCCGCACCTGTTGCGCATCGCCAAGGCACTGGCGCAGTTCGGACACAACTATTCCGACGAGATGCCATCGGAGCTGCTCGACCTTTCCAAGCAGGCGACCATGCTACTGCGCCGTGTCCACGATCGCGACGGCGATATCCCGATGCCGGCTCAGGCCGCCGAGTAGCGCGGTCTTTTGAGCCTGCAGAAATCCACGCGGCGCTCTTTATCTTGTGGGCAAACCTTGTAGGCATGCTCCTGCCGCGAACCTCCGCGGGGCGTGAAGACCGAGCAACCGAACCATGCGCACCGAAACGCCGCCTCCCGTGCGGCTCGCGGACTACCAGCCTTATCCCTTCGCGATCATTGGCGTGCGAATGCTGTTTCGGCTGCATTCCATGGACACGCGTGTGGTGACTAGACTTGAAGTTCGCCGCACAGGCCCGAAGGACGCGCATCTGCGCCTCGATGGCGAGAAGCTCAAGCTGGTATCGATCAAGCTGGATGGCGCGCCGCTTCCGTCAGAGGCCTATGCAATTGACGAGGAGAGCCTGACGGTGCTTGCGCCGGGCGACGCCTTCACGCTCGAGATCGAGACCAGCATCTCTCCCGAAACGAATACCGAGCTGTCGGGACTTTACCTCTCGAGTGGGCGGTTCTGCACCCAATGCGAGGCGGAAGGCTTCCGGCGGATCACATACTATCCGGACCGCCCCGACGTTCTCGCGCCCTTTTTCGTGCGCATCGAGGCGGACAAGGCACGCTATCCTTACCTGCTGTCGAATGGCAATCCGACAGGCAAAGGCGATCTCGATGGCGCAAAGCACTTCGCAGAATGGACCGATCCGCATCCCAAACCCTCCTACTTGTTCGCCCTAGTGGGCGGCGCGTTCGACGTGCTGGAGGATCAATTCACCACGGCATCCGGACGACCGGTGAAGCTGTCGATCTTCGTCGAGACGGGCGATGCGCCACGCGCCGCGTACGCCATGCGCTCACTCAAGGCGTCGATGAAATGGGACGAGGACGTGTTCGGTCGCGAATACGATCTCGACGTGTTTCAAATTGTGGCGGTGCGAGATTTCAACTTCGGCGCAATGGAGAACAAGGGCCTCAACATCTTCAATTCGTCCTACGTGCTGGCGGACGGCGCGACGGCGACGGACGCGGACTTCGAGGCCATCGAGAGCATCGTGGCGCACGAGTATTTCCACAACTGGACCGGCAACCGAATCACTTGTCGCGATTGGTTCCAGCTGTGCCTGAAGGAAGGGCTCACGGTCTATCGCGACCAGGAGTTCACCAAGGCGATGCGCTCGCCAGCCGTTGCGCGGATCAAGGAAGTGATCCGCCTGCGCACGCGGCAGTTTCCCGAAGACGCGGGTCCGCTGGCTCATGCCGTGCGGCCGGATCAATACGCGAGGATCGACAATCTCTACACCGCGACAGTCTACGAAAAGGGTGCTGAACTGATCCGCATGCTGCGCCTGATGATCGGCGATGCAGCGTTTTTCGCCGGCATGAGTCAGTATTTCGATACTATGGACGGCACGGCGGCGACCATCGAGGACTTCATCGCCTCGTTCCAGCCGCACACATCGCACGACCTCAAGGCATTCTCACGCTGGTATGCCCAGGCCGGGACGCCAACCCTAAAGGCGAGCGGGGCATACGACGGCGCGCGCCGACAGTTTCGGCTGACGCTGACACAGACGATTGCCCCAACACCTGGCCAGCCGGACAAGTCGCCCCTCCGCATCCCCATGCGCGTCGCCCTGTTCGACGCCAATGGCGCCAGGCTGGAGACTCGGCTCGAAGGCGGTGGCAAGGCGCACGAGCACATCGTGCTGCTTGGCGCGGCATCCTCTACCTTCGTGTTCGACGACGTCGCCTCTCCACCGCGTGCCTCGCTCAATCGTGGATTCTCGGCGCCGATCCGGCTGTCGGACGACATGCCGGAGGCCGACCGGGCCGCGCTTGCCGGCGCGGATGACGATCCCTTCGCTCAGTGGGAGGGATTGCAGGCCATCGCACGACCGTTGATCCTCGACGCCGTTCGCGCCGGCAGATCGGAGCCGAAGCAGGACAGGCTTGCTGCCTTCGTGTCGTCTCTCCAGAACTCGGTCCAGCGCGTAGCAGCGAGCGATCCAGCCTATGCCGCTCTGTTGCTCTACCTGCCCACGGTCGGCGAGCTTGTGCTGGACGTGCGCGAGGCCGATCCATCCGCGATCCACGATTTGCGCTTGATCGTACGCAAGTCGGTCGCGACGGCGCTCGAGCGCTTTCTGCTCGATGTGCTGTCGCAATCAGAACCCAAAACGTTTGATCCCTCAGCGGCGGCGGCAGGGCGTCGCGCGTTGCGCGCCTCGGCCCTGTCGCTGCTTTCGACGCTCGATACGCGCCACGAAGCCCTGATCATGCGCGCCTTCGAGGTCGCTGCGACGATGACCGAGAGTCTTGCGGCGCTGACGGCGCTCTCCAACATTGAGACCGATACGTTTGACCGGGCGCTGGGCAGCTTCGAGACCAAATGGTCTTCCTCGCCGCTGGTGATGGACAAGTGGTTCGGCATCCAGGCGATGGCCGTGAGGCGCGACCTGCGCGGACGTATCCAGAAGCTGATGGCGCGCCCTGACTTCGACCTGCGCAATCCGAACCGCGTGCGGTCGCTGGCGGCATCGTTCGCAATGAGCAACCCGGTCGCGTTTCACGCAGCGGATGGCGGGGGCTATCGCTTCCTGGCCGACATCATCCTCAAGGTCGATCCGCTGAATCCGGCGCTGTCGGCCCGCCTCTCCACTGCGTTCGAAAGCTGGCGCGCCTTCAGTGCAGATCGCCGCCTGCATGCTCACGCCGAACTCACGCGTCTTTCCGGCGCCGGCCTCTCGCGAAACGCGCTCGACATCATCGGGCGGGCACTCGCCGACAGCTAAGCTATTGGCGGGAATCGCTTTTTGGTGACGCGCCGGCGGGTCAGCTTAACGTTAACCGCTGGCTAACGGAGCCCGCCTAGCGTCGATCTTGCCTTGACGCGACAGGCGGGCGGGAATGCCGACTTCGACGCAGAACGAGACCAGATTTCGCGAATTCGCGTTCGCGGCCGCCGACCTTCTGGTCGCGACCGACGCTCGCGGCCGCATCACCGACGCCGAGGGCGATGCGACCCTGCTGCATCATCCGACCAGCGACAGGCTGATCGGCCGCGATGCGATCGAACTGGTCAGCGGCGCCGAGGGCAGCCGCCTGCGCGAAGAACTCTGGGCGCTGGGACCAGGCCGACGCGTCTCGTGGGAGGACCCCGGCTCGATGGAAGGCGGTCGCCGCATCGTTGTCCAGCGCAGCACGATATCGCCAAACAGCTTCAGCTTCACGATCTCGCGCATGCCGAATTCGACCCGGATCCGAGCCGAGCGTGCCGACGAACTCCTGGCCGAGCGCTTCCGCGACGCTGTGATGAATGGCCGGCTGATGGCCGCACGTCAGCCAATCGTCGAGACCCGCTCGGGCGCGGTCAGTCACTATGAGATTCTGGCGCGGTTTTCCGGCGAGGAGTCGCCCGTGAGCATGATCATGGCGGCGGAAAAGAGCGGGCAAATCGCGCATCTCGATTACATCATGGTGAGCGCCGCTGCGGCCCAGTTGGAAGCGAATCCGGACCCCTCTCTACGCCTCGCGGTCAACATCTCGGGGGAATCGCTTCAGCGGCTGGATGTCATTCTCGAGCTCTGCGCGGCGATCTCCGGCCATGAATTCGAACGGGGTCGACTCATCGTCGAAGTGACCGAGTCCGCCCACATCAGCGACATCGAAACGGCGGCGCGCGCGGTCAACCTGCTGCGCCGCATCGGCGTCGGCGTGTCGCTCGATGATTTCGGAGCAGGCTCGGCCTCGTTCGGTTATCTTCGTGCGCTCAATGTAGACGGCTTGAAGTTCGACGGCAGCTTCCTGCAGGCGACGGAGACGAACCGTCGTGGGCTCGCCCTGATGCGCAACGTCGCCCGAATGTGCGCCGAGCTTGGCATTGTCTCGGTTGGCGAGCGCATTGAGACGGAATCCGATCGCCGCCTCTTGATCGAAGCTGGCGTGATGTACGCGCAGGGTTATCTCTACGGACGCCCCACGATCGACGACACTTTCTTTGCCCGCGGCCCCCGGTCATTGCGCAGCGCCGCCTGACCGATCTTGTTTCGGTCCCGTAGCAAGAAGCAACGGAATGAGCGCTACTGCGGCGTCGCGCCTTATGGCTCACAGTTAATCCCCCGTTAACCCTTTCGAAGCGTTTCGACTCCAGAACTGGTAAGTCGAAATTCGTTCGCGGGGCTGAACGTGGCGACGGGCGCCAGGCCAAGGATCAACGCGCGGATTCCCGCGCCGCAGAAGAAGCCGCGTAGCGCGGTTCCCCTTGGCATGCTCGTTCTTCTGATGCTGGCCTTCGGCGGCTCACTGGCGCTCAAGGCGTTTGAGGAGCGGCAGTTCGCTGACGGCGCGGTGCTCGCACAGCAGGCGCGCGAAGCGGAGGCCCTGTCGGGGCATGTGCGCGCAGAGCTGGTCGCATCCCGCGCCCGCATGGAGGGCCTCCTACTGGCAGGCGCCTCGCTCGAGGCAATCCGGCGCGGCGTGATGTTTGACGCTGTCACAGAACGCGAGGCTCCCGACGGGGCATGGGCGCAACTGGCCGAGGATAGTGGCGTGCGTGTCTTCGCACGTAGCCCGGGGGGCCACTGGATCTCGGGACTGCGCCCGCAGGACACGGTGCTTCCGGCGCCGACGGACGGTCGCGTTTTTCGCTTGTTCCCGGATGGCAGCCTGTCGCTGCAGGCGCGCTTTGAATCGGTCGACGGCCAGCGATCGGCGGTGGCTTGCGCACCGGTTGCAGGCGCTGGCATTGCGGCCTGCGTGTTTCGCCCGTCGCCCCTGTTCGGCGCCGGCGATCTCAATCGGCTTATCATCTACGGTTTGCTATTGACGGCGCCGCTCCTGGCGGTGTTCGGGCTGGTCGGCGTTATCCGCCGGATCGAGCAGGACAAGGCAGAGGTCGAAACGAAGCTCGCCGCCGCGCCCGAAGAATCGATGAAGGAAGCCTGGCGCAGTTTCGAAGTCCCGGGCGTGTTCGGGCTCTGGCGCTGGGACCCGACAATGCAGCTCCTCACGATCGGGCCGGAGGCATGCGCGCTCCTCGGCGCCAACCATGACGGAGCAATGACGCTCGACGAATTCTGCTCAGTTGTGAATGAAGATGCCCGCCGCCGCGTGCGCGATGCGCTAGAGTTTCCGGCCGGCAAGCAGGTCGGCGCAACATTCCAAGGCGTCGGCCGCGCTGCAGAGCGACATTTCGAACTGATGGGGGGTGTCGGCGACAGCCTGTTCTCCGGCGCGATCCTCAATGTGACGGACCGCGTGCAGGCGCAGCTCGTCTCACGACGCGCGGAAGCGCTTGCCCGAGCGGCGCTTGACGCCCACCCTGGCCCCTTCGCGCTTTGGGACAGCCGAAAGCGCCTGACGCATTGGAACGCCAGCTTTGCGCGCGTCTTCAACCTCGACAAAAGCGTCGTTCAGCCGGGCACCTCTTATGACTTGGTCATGGCCGAACTGGCTAAGTTCGTCCGTGTCGAGCGGCCGCTGGGCGATGACGCCAACGCGCGCGAGATGCTGCTGCTGTCGGACAGCTGGATCCGCTTGGTCGACCGCCGCACGTCTTCGGACGGCCTTATCACGGTGGGCGTCGATATCAGCACGCTGAAGCGGCAGGAGGCCGGCCTGCAGCGCAGCGAGCGCAAGCTGCGCGCGATGGTGGAAGAACTTCAGCGCGCTAAGGGCCAGGCGCAGGAACTGGCCGAAAAGTATGCTGAGGCCAAGGCCCGCGCCGAACGCGCAAGCCATGCCAAGGGCGCCTTCCTTGGCAATATGAGCCACGAGCTGCGCACGCCGCTCAACCACATCAATGGCTTTGCCGAAATGATGGCGAACGAGATCTATGGCCCGCTCGGCAGCGAGCGTTACAAGGAGTACGCTGAGGACATCGTGCAGGCCGCCAAGCATCTCGAAGAGATGATTAACGACATCCTCGACATGTCAAAGTTCGAGGCGGGCAAGATGCGACTATCAGCGGCGCGGATCGATCCAGTCGACGCCGTGGATGGCGCAGTCAAGCTGGCCCGCCGCCGCGCGGCCGATCGCGAGGTGGCGCTTGTTTTCGATCCTGACGACGACATCCCGGACATCACGGGTGACCATCGCGCCATAAAGCAGATGACGTTCAATCTGATCACCAACTCCATCAAGTTCACAGACCCAGGCGGCGAGATCCGCGTAACTGTAAGCGTGGAAGACCAGTGGGTGGTCATCCGCGTGAAGGACACGGGCATCGGCATTTCCGCCGAAGACCTGCCGCGCCTTGCCCAGCCGTTCGAACAGGTGACGACCCCGGAGGCCAAGGAGCGCAATGTACGCGGCACGGGACTTGGCCTGGCCCTGACGAAATCGTTCGCGGAGATGCATGGCGGCCGGATGCAGATCGCCAGCGAACTTGGAAAAGGCACGCAGGTCTCGATCTTTCTGCCGGTCTCGAAACCTGCGCCTGGAGCGGGCGCGGCCGGCGATCAGGTGCGAACGCGCGCCACAGCGTGAGGTGATCGATTACGGATTTCCGGGACGAGGCGTAGCGCCCGGGCCAGGCCGAGATGGGTCAGATGCGCCTTCGCCGAGAGGCCTGGCATTCCTGCCCTGTCCATCGACCCGCTGCATGCGCGCGTTGAACGGGGTGAGAAGCCCAACAGCGGCGGTAGCGCGCGCTTCGCGCGGCATCCTGCCGAGATGGCTGATCAGGATATCCTCGGCGACCTGCTGAAGACGCTTTTCGCGCAGCTGAAACAGGGCGACAGCGTCGCGGAGCTTCATCTCGTCAAAGGGCTCCTGCAATGCCGCCTCATGGACGCGCTTGCCCGCTTCGCCCAGATGTTTGCGGTCCTCGGCACGCGCGACCCAGCTTTCGCGGAGCTGCTTGCGCAACGCGGTGCGATCGTCGTCTGGAAGTTGCTTCCAGGCCGCACTCACAACATCGGATGCCGGCCCGTACCTCTCCAACTGCATCTGCACCGTCGGCTCTGCGGCTTGCGGCGGGCTCAGCAGGCGACCACCGACAATGCCGAGCAGCACGGCGTTCGTTACAAGGGAAGCCACAAGGATGATCGAGGTCTTGGAGATCATGGAGCTGTCAACGCCTGCCATCGTCAATCGCGGTCAGGAACATCGACCCCGCCCCGCTACCCGACAAGGTGAGCATACTGGCATAGTCGGTTTCCGCCGGCCCCTGTGGCTCACCCGCATACCCAACCACAAAACCGAGCGCGAGCGAGGTGGCCAGCACGCCGCCCGTCGCCCATCTGGGCAGGGCCCACAGGCTTCGCCCAGACCAGGACGCGATCAACGACTGCCGCGACGGGGCGGTGGACAGGATCTGCGTCTCTAGCGCGATCGAGGCCGGCGCGTCCTTCTCCAGCGCAAGCAGGTGATCGAACGTCCGTTCGCTCTCCCAAACATCCTTGATCCGATGCGTAGCGACCTCGAGAAAGACCGCCGCCGCCCCGCGATCCTCTTCCGGCCAGCGCACCAGGTCGGCGCCATAGATGCCGAGCAGTTCTATGAAACGTGCTTCGTTCATGTCGTCCTCAACCCGTTTCCAGCCCGCTCAGCAGTTCCGCGCGCTCCGCCGCCAGCGACGATTTGAGCGTGCGTCGCGCCCGCGACAGCAGGCTCTCCAGTGCATCAACGCTGATGCCGAGGATTTCCGCCGCTTCGAGGTTGGTCCGATCCTGATAATAGCAAAGGACCAGCGCGGCGCGTTGCCGCTCGGACAGGCCTTGTAGTGCGTCCCGCACACGTTCGCGCCGCTGCCGGTCATCCAGCGCGCGGGTCGCGGAGGCCCGCGTGTCAATAGTTTCGGGAGGAACGTCACCGGTATGGCGGCCCACTCGGCGCAACCTGTCGAGGCAAAGATTTATTGCCACGCGATGCATCCAGGTTTCGAATTTGGCAACGCCGGGCTTCCAGCTCGACGCGTGCTTCCAGACCCGAAGAAAGACTTCCTGGGCAACGTCCTCCGCCTCCGCCGCATCGCCCAGCATCCGGCGCCCGAGTCCAACCATGCGCGGAAGATGGCGGCGAACGATCTCGGCCGCCGCGCGCCGATCGCCCGCGCCGACACGTCGTATGAGATCCTCGTCCGGGTCTCGCATGGCTTGGCAGCCAACTCCGCGCCGCAACGTATCCTTTAGAGCCGCGCCACGGCATCTAACGCACAGCTCGCCACCTTATGCATCCTGCGATCGCGTTTGCCGAGGGCTTCCCGGCCACGTCGTCGTTACAGGCAACGAAGAACCCCGTGACAGCACTTAAACGGAGGCTGGATCCTGTTCCGTCGCGAGCGGGCCCAGCTTCCGCATGCGGAGCGCCGCCGCGGCCGCCTGAATCTCCACGAGCCGGCGTTCAAGCACCGAAAAAGCCTTCAGACCCAGATGGCTGGCCAGCCATGCCTTGAGCCCCTCGGAAGCCGATTCGGGCTCAAATTGATCTCCCGTCGCGATCCTCAGGGCCTGCTGCAGGTGAAGTTGGAAGGTCAGCCCAGCGACCAGTGCTGCTGCATCGGCCGGAGCCAGTCGGTCCGCGGCGGCCAGGGCCTTGACCGCATCCATCGAGGCGGGCTGGACAGCCCCCGGCGCGTCGGCGGCCGAAAGCAAGATGGCGTGTTGAATGACGAACTCGATGTCCACCAACCCGCCCGGCGCCAACTTGACATCCCACATCGAGCGCGGCTTGCGCTCGCGCGCCATGCGGCGGCGCATGTCGGCAACATCCTCAGTGATCTTGGGATCAGCACTTTTCCGGCGGAGGGCGTCTCGCGCAAGCTCGACGATACGGCGGCCCAGCTCGGGATCGCCGGCCACGGGACGAATCCGCGTGAGCGCCATGAACTCCCAGGTCCAGGCTTCCTCGCGATAGTAGCGTTCAAAGGAGGATAGACGCACTGCGACGGGTCCTGATTTTCCTGACGGACGGAGTTGCAGGTCGACCTCGTACAGGCTCCCTTCTTCTGTCGGGGCCGATAGCGCTGCAACAAGGCGTTGGACGAAGCGCGCGGCAAGGTTTGGCGTCGTGTCGTCCTCGGGATCATAGATCAGCATAAGGTCGAGATCGGACGTGGCAGTCAGCTCGCGCCCACCAAATTTGCCGAGCGCGCAGATCGACCACCGCCCGATCGCGCCGGAAAACCGCGACAGCACGTCCGCCTCGCAGGCCGAAGCCAGCGCGCTCACGCACGCATCCGCCAGATCGGCATATGCAAGACCGGCATCGGTGGCGCTCAGTGCGCCCTGCAGCAGCTGATAGCCGATCCGGAACGCTTCCTCGCGATGAAAGCGGCGCGCGATATTCAGCTTCGTCTCGAAATCTTCGGAGCGATCCAGCTGGCTACGCAAGCGACGTTCGCGGTCGCGCGGCAGGTCGGCGTCAACCGGCGCGCGGAAGGACGGTTCGAGCATGGAGTCGATCAGAGCCGGGCGACGCGCAAGATCGTCCGCGAGCTTTGGCGCGAACGCCATGGTACGGATAACTTCCCGCGCCAGCGCAGGCTCCGCCAGCATCAATGACATCACCTGCACGCCGGACTTCAGCGCCGAGAAGAATTCGAGGAAACGCTGGAACGCTGCATCGGGCTCACCGGCCTGCGACATCGCCTCCAACAGGCGCGGACCCAGCGAGGTCAGCAGCTGCTGTGCACGCGCCGAACGTGTCGCAGGAATACTGCCGCGATGCCATTGCTGAAACACATGGATGACACGCGACGGGTCGCTGAAACCCATATTGCGCAAGGTTTCGACCGTGCCAGGATCGTCATCGACCCCGGTGAAAACGAGGTTACCCGCCTCGCCAGAAAGCCGCTCCTCAGCTGCAAACAGGTCGGAGTAGACGCCGTGAACACGGCGCCGCACAGCCGCTATGTCGCTCTCGAATTCCATGGCATCGGCATAGCCGGACAGAATCCGCACGGCTTCACGCCTTTCGCGTGAATTGGGCAGCTGGTGTGTCTGTTCGTCGTCCAGCATCTGGGTTCTGTGCTCCACGCAACGCAGGAAGTCGTAGGCCGCGCAGAGATCTGTCGCTACCTCCGGCGCGACCGCGCGGACTTCGACCATTGCGGCCAACGCATCCCGGGTCCGCGGCGCTCGCAGCGCGGGCATTCGGCCGCCGAGTATGAGCTGTTGCACCTGTGCGAAGAATTCGATCTCGCGGATGCCGCCGCGCCCTAGCTTCACATCGAAATCTGGAGAGGCCAGTTCGGCATGACCGCCATGCGCATGGATCTGACGCTTGATCGAATGGACATCGGCAATCGCCCAGTAGTCGAGATGGCGGCGCCAGACATAGGGCGAGAGTTGATCGAGATAGCTTTGCCCGGCGGACAGGTCGCCGGCGCACACCCGCGCCTTAATGTGGGCCATGCGCTCCCAGTTCTGTCCTACGCTCTCGTAGTAGCCGAGTGCGAACTGTGTCGAAACAGCTGGAGCGGTCGAAGCCGGATCGGGACGAAGCCGAAGGTCGGTACGGAAGACATAGCCGTCGACAGTCCGCTCTTCGAGGTTGCGAACCAGGCGGCGCGCCAGTCGCGTCATCGCCTCTTTGGCGCGCGGTCCCGCGATCGGCAAACTGTCGAGATCGAACAGCAGGATGAGATCGACGTCGCTGGAATAGTTCAGCTCAGCGGCGCCCATCTTTCCCATCGCCAGCACAAACAGGCCAGGCAGCTCGTCGCTATCGCGCCTGTCATCGAACCAGCCCTGCGTCCAACCCTCGCGAATGGCGAGCCGCAGTGCTGTCTCAACGGCGGTATCGGCAAGACGGGTCAACTCCTCCATGACGCGGTCGCATGTCCATGTTCCCGAGAGATCGGCGGCGCAAATGGCAAGCTGCGCCGTCTCCTTGGCGCGTCGCATCTCGCGCATAGAGTCGGTCGCGCCTGCGTCTGCACGGCGCATCTGCTCGAGCGCCTCGGCCATCAAGGCGCCGGGTCCATCGGCGAGCCGATGCACAACGTCCTCGCGTCGTTGCATCATGCGCGCGATGTGGTGTGCGTGCGTCGCGCCGAGCGCGAGCGCGCCGACGAGATCGGACGGTTCGCGAACGATGGGGCGGACGCCGGAGAGCACGAGTCGGTCTGTCATGAGGGGGAAGTTAGCTGCGCCATCCGCAAAAGCACGCCTTGAATGAGCACGGATGGAAGAGCTCAGGCCGCGGGCAGAATAATGCTGGCCTTGAGTCCCGTGCGGCCAGGGGGGCCGTCGCCATCGGCAAGGACCAGCCTCCCGGAATGCGCCTCCGCGACAGCAGAGGCGAGGCTGAGGCCGAGACCGCTGCCGGGCTCGCTGCGAGACTGTTCGAGCCTCACGAAGCGTTCGATCACGCGCTCGCGATCCTGTGATGGGATACCCGGCCCAGAATCGATGACCGAGATCTCGACATCGCCCTCGGCATTGTGCCTCGCTGATAGCCGCACTGCGCCGCCTGCGGAGGTATACTTGACCGCGTTGTCGAGCAGGTTTGACAGGGCCTGTGCTACGAGATGGCTGTCGGCAAGCACGTAGAGCCCGTCCTGCGCGTCATAGCTCCATTTGAGCTGCTTCTCCTCGCACACCGGCTCGTAGAGCTCGGCAAGCTCGTCGATCATGCCCTGGAGGTCGCCGCGTCGGAACGAGCCGGTCGCTCCGGCCTGCACGCGCGACAGACGCAGCACGGCGTTGAATGTCTCGAGCAGGCTGTCGACATCGTCGATAGATTTGGCGAGCGCGGCGCGCTGACCTTCTTCTGCATTGTCCCTGAGGCCGGTTTCGAGGCGGTTGCGCAGGCGGGTCAACGGCGAGCGCAGGTCGTGCGCGATCGAATCGCCCGCAGATCGCGACGAGATCACCAGGCGCTCGAGCTTGGACAACATGGCGTTCAGTTGTTCGGACAGGCGATCGAATTCATCGCCCGAGCCTTGCACAGGCGCGCGCCGCGTGAGGTCGCCCGCCATCACGCCTTCTGTGGTCCGCGCCAGCTGCTCGGCGCGCTGGGCGGCGGACCGCGATATCACGACGCCGCCGACCAGCGACAGGACAAACCCGACCGCCGCCGACCGCCACACGACTTCGCTGACGCGACGGTTCATCTCGCCGAGCTGGCCGACATCATAGGCCACCATCAGCACGCCGCCCTCGGACAGTCGCGAAATTCGGCCCTCGGCAGAGCGTCGGCTGGGGCCATCGCGCGTTCGGGCGTCGTATTCGAACTGCACGTCAACCACCTGTCCTGCAGGCGCCGCAGCCGGCAGCACATCGAAATCGCCTGAAAGCTTCTGCCCATTGCCATCGAGCAGCAGGTAGAAGAATTTCCCGCGTGCGACCGAGCGCTCCGTCACAGCCTGGTTGAGCCGATCAATGCCGCCGCGATAGGCGGCAGACAGTTCCTGGAACTCGGCGTTGAGCTCGGTCTCCGCCTGCCGGCTCATCTGGCCGGCCGTCTCGTAGTAGAGGTATGCGAGCAGAGATGCCGAAAACAGGATGAAGATCGAGGCGTGCAGGAGCGCCAGCCGGAACGTCGTCGTCCGGACCAGCGCCGGCAGGCTGCCAATCTTCATGGTGTCACGGCTTCATGGCCTAGGCTTCGAGCCGGTACCCCGCGCCGCGCACGGTGTGGAGCAAGGGCCGTTCAAAATCCTTGTCGATCTTGCCGCGCAGCCGCGAGACGTGGACGTCGATCACGTTTGTCTGCGGATCGAAGTGATAGTCCCACACCTTCTCGAGCAGCATTGTGCGCGTCACCACCTGGCCGGCATGGCGCATGAGGAATTCCAGCAGCCGGAACTCTCGCGGTTGCAGATCAATCTTCTGCCCGTCGCGGTGCACGGTGCGACCCAGAAGGTCCATTTCCAGACCACCGACTGACAGCTTGGTCGTCGGAATATCGCCCGTCGCGCGACGGCCCAGCGCCTCGACGCGGGCAACGAGCTCGCTCGGCGCATACGGCTTCACAAGGTAGTCGTCGCCGCCAGCCTGGAGGCCTTCGACGCGATGGTCCACCTCGCCAAGCGCCGACAGGAAAAGCGCCGGGGCGCGGCCGCCCGAGTCACGATAGCCCTTCATCAGCTGGATGCCATCGAGACCTGGCAGCATCCTGTCGACGACGATGGCGTCGTATTCGCCGCCCTTGGCCTGCTTCAGTCCGCTGTCGCCATCCCCGCAGACGTCCACGAAATGCCCAGCCTCACTGAGCACCCCCCTGACGAAGGCTGCGGCGGCGGCATCATCCTCGATCACCAATACCTTCATGGACTATTCCGCCGCGGCGATTTCGATCGGACGCAGAACGGTGAGATCCCCGCACCGTTCCTGGCTGCCACAGCCGACCCTTGCAATGACATCGCGCTTTCCGGCGGCAATCGCAGCGGCGACGGCGTCCTGGTAGTCTTTCGGCGTCTTCACCGCCTTGTTGTTGATCTCGAGGATGGCGTCGCCCGGGAAAATGTCCGAGCGGGCCAGCGGGCCTCGCGGCTCCACTGTTACGACGATCAGTCCTGCGCCGGCTGCGCCAACGTCGAACTTCTTCACTTCCTCCGCATTGAGCGCGCGGATCGTGCCGCCCGACACCTTGACATCGTCCGCGCTGGGGCGCGGCGGCTTCATGTTGGCGCGCGCAGGGTCGAGGTCGGTGTTTGCAAGCGCCCGATCATCGCGTGCACGCACGGTCACGCGGATCGTCTGCTCCTTGCCGTCGCGAATGATGCGGAAGCTGTTGGTCGATCCAGCCAGCAAGCTGCCAACGCGCTGTGTCAGCTGACGGTTGTCTTTCACGTCCTCACCGTTGACGGAAACGATGATGTCGCCGCGCTTGATCCCGCCGGCCTCGGCGGGGCCGCCCGCTGTGACGGAGCGCACAATGGCTCCATTGTTGGACTTGAGGCTCCATGCATCCGCAAGGCGTTGGTTCATGCTCTGGATCTCAACGCCCAACCAGCCTCGCACAACCTTGCCGTCGCGAATCAAAGTCTCGGCGATCTGCTTTACGGCGTTGGCCTCGATTGCGAAGCCTATGCCGACGCTGCCGCCGCCGGTGTCGGAGAAGATCGCCGTGTTCACGCCGATCACTTCGCCACTGAGGTTAAAGGTCGGTCCGCCGGAGTTGCCGCGGTTGATCGGCGCGTCGATCTGTATGAAGTCGTTGTAATTCCCGCCGAGGAGTTCACGGCCGTCCGCCGAGACGATGCCTGCCGTCGCTGTACCGCCGAGCCCGAAGGGGTTGCCCACCGCCACCACCCAGTCGCCGACCCGCGGCTTGGCCTTGGTGGCGAATTCGACGAATGGATAAGAGCCAGCCTTCTTGACCTTCAGCACCGCGAGGTCGGTCTGCTCGTCCGAGCCGACAATCTCCGCCTCCAGCTGGTCGCCATTCTTGAGGGTGACCACGACTTCGCGTGCGTTCTCGACGACATGGTGGTTGGTGACGATGTAGCCCTGGCTCGAGATGAAGAAGCCTGAGCCAAGCGCCTGGCCGTCGCGGCCTTGCTCCGGGCTTTCCTCATCCTGTTCGCCGAACTCGTCCTCGTACTCGTCGAAACCGGGCAGGCCGCGGAACGGGTTAAAGGCGCTGTTGCGATCCGCCGCCTTGATCTCGGTCGTCACCGACACACTGACCACCGCGGGCGAGACTCGCTCGATCAGGTCGGCAAAGCTCATCGGCGCACCCGCTGGGGGCGTCACGGCGATGGGCTTGGCGTTCTGTGCGGCCGCGACCGGCGCCAGCGACGCGCTTGCAGCAAGAACCGCCATGAGCCCGGCCGCAATCCCCCACCGGGGCGTCCGTGCTGTTGCAACCTTGATCATTCGCTTTTCTCTCAATGCGCTCGCTGCGCGACGTGCGATGTTGAAACTAGAAACAGGGCCAATCTTCACAACTGCAGAGCATGACCTGCGAAGACCCTTTCCACGACCCGCCCGGCGCCATGACCCTTTGCTGCACCCGGAGACGAGGATCGATTTTGCCCCAGTTTAAGGCATTCATGCGGCGATGCCAGAGCCCAAACAGCGCCTCAGACTGTTGATCAAGCGGATTTTGCCTGATTCACCCTGCCCCTTCGCTCCGGTCGTCCGGCAGGGGAGCCAGATCGCGCTTGCGGCGGCCAAAAGCGCGGATGCCCATGAACATCCCGGCGCCGGCGAGTAACGCAAATGGGAAAGCGTAGAGCGCTAGCGTCCAGCCTTCGACCGGCGGCCTGAACGACACATACTGGCCGAAGCGCGACACGAAGAAGTCGCGGACCTCTGAATCGCTCGCCCCCTTGGCGATCT
The DNA here is from genome assembly GCA_041166025.1 of Pseudomonadota bacterium. Lineage (GTDB taxonomy): Bacteria > Pseudomonadota > Alphaproteobacteria > Caulobacterales > Hyphomonadaceae > UBA7672. The sequence continues at coordinate 84,649 of JBEAMJ010000047.1, forward strand.
CCTCGCGAATCCGTCGCCGCGCATCAACCGCCATATCGGCCGTGGATTGCGAAACAGGCTCGTTCTCGCAGACCGTGCAGCGTATCTCCCGCATCAGGGCCTGCGCCCGGGCCTCCAGGGCCGGATCGGGCAGTGGCGCCTCAGCCGGCTGGGCCGCCTGCAGGATGAGCGCGATCACAGGCGCAATCATGCAGGGGCGCTCGCGGGAACAGGCGGCGCGTCCGCAGCAGGCTCGTCGGCAGGCTTCTCTGCAGGCGCCTTCCGCCTCAGCCGCGCGACGAGGGACATGAAGCCGCCAACGGCGATCAGGCCCGCCCCGCCGAACACCCAGTCGATCAGAGGGTGGTAGGCGATACGAACCCGCCAAGCCGACGGATCCTCACGCAGCTGATCGCCGAGCGCGACGTAAACATCACCCCCGATGGTCTTGCGGATCGCGACTTCGGTCGTGCTGGTGCGGGCGACCTGGAAGGTGCGGGTCTCAGGCTGGATGATTTCCGTCCTGCCGTCGTGGCTCGCCAGGATGTTGGCGCGCAATGCAGAATAGTTGGGACCTTCGACCTGTTCCAGGTTTTGGAACTGAAAGGTCCATCCCGCCATCTCGGCGATCTCGCCCGGTCGCAGCGGGAATGTGCGTTCGCTCCGCGTTGCCGTCTCGACCGTCGCGCCGATCACGAAGATGCCAACACCGATATGCGCAATCGCCATACCCCACACGGTCAGCGGCAAACGGAAGACGCGCCCAAGGCCACCTGGGCCGAGGCGACGGAGGATATCCTGGCCAACGCCCACAACCACCCATACGCCAACGAGCACGCCGAAGCCCAGCCACACGCCCCAACCCCCGAGCGCCATGGCGACCATTGCACCAGCGACGGCTGCGATAGCGGCAGGGATCAGCCATTTGAGGAGAGGGTTGAGGTCGGCCTTGCGCCAGGGTGCCGCCTGCGCCAGCGGCATGAACAGCAGGAGCACCGCCACCATCGGCGCGAGCGTCAGCTGAAAGTAGGGTTCGCCGATCGACAGCGAGGCTGCCTCGCGCGAGATCACGCCGGACTCCCCGAGCCATTGCAGGATCATCGGCGTCACCGTGCCGACGAGCACCAGTGCGGCTGCCACAGCCAGAAACAGGTTGTTCAAAATGAGCGCGCCCTCGCGACTCACAGGGTCGAACTCCGGCCCGGCCTTCAGGGTCGGCGCGCGCCAAGCGAACAGTGCGAGCGCCGCGCCCCCGGCAATACTGAGCCCGAACAGCAGCACCAGTCCGCGCGTCGGATCTGTCGCGAAGGCATGCACCGAGGTCATGACGCCCGAGCGCACGAGGAATGTCCCGAGCAGCGCGAGGATAAAGGTCAGCACCGAGAGGAAGACTGTCCACGACGCCATGCCGCCGCGCTTCTCAGTGACGATAAGGGAATGGATCAGCGCCGCGCTGACCAGCCAGGGCATGAAGGAGGCGTTCTCGACGGGGTCCCAGAACCACCAGCCGCCCCAGCCCAGCTCGTAATAAGCCCAGATCGAGCCAAGAGCGATTCCGACCGTCAATGAACTCCACGCGAATAGCGCCCATGGTCGCACGCGCCGCGCCCAGTCGCGATCGATCTGGCCGTTGATCAGTCCGGCAGCTGCCAGCGAGAAGACAAAAGACATGCCGACATAGCCCAGGTAAAGTGCGGGCGGATGCAGAGCGACTGCAGGATCCTGCAGGAGCGGGTTCATGCCGCCGCCGTCGAACGGGGGATCGGTCAATCGCGTGAACGGGCTGGAGGCAAAGAGCAGGTAGGCGAGTGAGCCGGTCGTCAGCAGGCCCTGTACGCCGAGCGCCCTGTCGCGCAAAGCGCCTTCACGCATGAATACCGCGCCAGCTGCACCGTATCCGGCCATCACCATGCACCAGAGAAGCATGGAACCTTCATGGTTCCCCCACGCGCCGGCAATGCGATAGATCAGAGGTTTCAGCGTGTGGGAGTTTTCGGCCACCAGCGCGACAGAGAAATCTAGACGGACGAAGCTGATGATAAGTGTCACCATCGCCAGTGTCGCAAACATGCCGCACGCGAAGGCAAGACGCCTTACCGCATCTCCGCCTGTCGTCAGGCCGAGCACGCTCTGTCCAACGGCTGCGGCAAGCGCAAGGAAGGCGAGAAGGTGACCGAGTTCGGCGATCAAGTGGTCGGCTCTTTGGCGTAGGTCGACTGCTCGTCCCCGTCGGAGGCCCGCTTCAACGCTTCATAGGCTTCCTTAGGCATGTAGTTCTCATCGTGCTTGGCCAGCACGCGGTCAGCCACCAGCACCCCCTTCTCGTTGAATCGGCCTTCTGCGACCACCCCCTTGCCCTCGACGACCATGTCCGGTGGAATGCCTTCAAAGACCACAGGTACGGTGTGCTTTCCGTCGGTGATTGTGAAGGTGAGGAGCTTTCCGCCGTCCTCATGCTTCTGGCTGCCCACCTCGATGAGGCCGCCCACGCGAAGACTCTGTTTGAAGGACGTGGCACCCTTCTCGGCAATATCCGAAGGCGACTGGAAGAACGCAACCGCGCCCTGGAGGCCAACGACGGCGAGCGCGCCGGCGCCGGTAAGGAGAACAGCGGCGGCACCGATGAGCCAAAGCCTCTGTGACCGTTTGCGCATGGATTAAATGCCTCCTGATCGACTGGCCCAGCCGATAAGCACATTGACTATATGGGCCACAGCGCATGCGCGCCAGCGACACGATGGCGCGAGATATGGTCACTTTTCTGGGGGATTTTCAGGGGTTTGTCAGCGGATCGACACCGAACATCTGCTTCAGCGCAGCAAACATCTGGCGCTCGGGTCCCTCGGCCGGCGCCCGCTTGTCGATGTCGGCCCAGAGCGCCTCAGCCTCGGCTTTCTTGCCCTGCAGCCAGAGCCCGATCCCGGCGAGATAGCCATAGCGAAAGCGGTCCGGCTGGGCCTGGAAGGCCGCTTCGTAGAGACGGGTCGTACGCTCATCAACCTCGCCGGTGGACTTGAAGCGCAGGTCGGCCAGCGCTGCGATGACCTCGGCATTGTTCGGATCGCGCCGCAGGGATTCCGAATAGGCCTCCTCGGCCTTCAGGAGATTCTCCTGCATGGCGGCCGCCTGTAAGCCGGCCGCTTGCTCGTCGCCGTTCTGCATCAGCTGCATGCCTTCGGCTTGCGCCCTTTGGGCAAGACTTTCGTACATACGTGCTATCAGCTGATGCGGGGTTGCATCGGCCGGCGTTTCCCTTGCTCGCCTTTCGGCAAGCGCGATTGCCTGCTTCTCGTCCAGTCGTTCGGGCGCCGTCCGGACCAGGTCTTCGATCTCGGCGAGGCGAACCTCCAGCGGTCGGTCGCTCATGTCAGGCTGACCGATGAACCAGTAGGTCCCGACGCCGACCAGACCGAGCGCCAGCACTGCGAGACGCAAGGGAATCGATTTTGCCGCGAGCCAGGCGCCACCAAATACGAATACGACGGAGACAAGGATTAGCCAGATCAAAGCGGGGCCGCCGGCAAATCGAGCCGCGCCCGAAGGCCGCCCATTGGGCTGTCTTCCAGATGAAGCCGGCCGCCATAGATGTCGGCGAGTTCGTTCACGATCGAAAGTCCCAGACCCGTTCCCGGTTCGGATTCGTCCAGCCGCTTGCCGCGCTCGAGCGCCTTGGCGCGGTGCTCGGCCGGAAGACCAGGACCATCATCGTCGACCTTCACTTCCATGCCGTCATCGTTCCGTGTCACCGTCACGTTTACCCGCGACTTGCACCATTTGGCGGCGTTCTCCAACAGGTTCCCGACAAGTTCATCGAAGTCTCCGCGCTCGCCTCTGAAGACCGCCTTGGGATCGACGTCGACATCAATTGCCACACCCTTGTCCCTGTGCAGCCGCTCCAGCATGCGGGCAATTCCCTCGACCGGCTCTTTCACTTCGGTCCGGACACCCAGAACCTCGGCCTGCGCCGCAGCCTGCGCCCGTTTCAGGTAACTGTTGACGTTGCTCGTCATCGCCTCTGTCTGACGACGCACCAGCTCGGACAGTTTGTCGCTACCCTTCGCCTCGTTCTTCAGTACGGCCAGTGGGGTCTTCAACGCATGCGCCAGATTGCCGACATGCATGCGGGCGCGATCGACGACCTTCCGATTGTGCGATATCAGCGTGTTGATTTCCCTCACGAGGGGCGAAAGCTCGCTCGGGTATTCGCCATCGAGATTGTCGCGTCGACCCGCACGCACATCGCCGAGCTTGTCTTGGATCTCGTGCAGTGGCCGGAGCCCATAACGGATCAGAACCAGGACGCCGATGATCAAGCCGACTGCCAGGACGCCAAGAGCCGTGCCGAGCCGCAGCGCGAAGCTTCCGACGGATGCGTCTGCGCTGGTCCGATCAAACGCTGCATAGAGCAGTATCGGCTCGGCGCGATCTGGAAAGCTGACCGCCTGGACGCCGATCCGCATCTGCCTGTCGTCCGGACCTGGCGCATCGCGATGCTGAACGACGCCTGGCTGCGCCAAAACGCTCGCGCGCGTTTCGGCCGACAGGTTGACGTCCTCGTCGAAAAAGCTATCGGACTTTCGCGTGCCGACGATCGCGCGGTTCGCATCCAGGTTCACGAAGGCCCAGTAGCGGCCTGACAGCGCACGGCCGAAGCGCTCATCGCGCGGAAACTTCGCCTCGTCGAACCGGATCACGCCTGCTTCCGAGTTCACGGCCGCCGCCAGGGTCAGCAGTGTCTCGTCGAGCGACAGGTCGAGCTGGTGGTCGGTTTCCGATCGATAGAAGGCCTGCAGCGACCATCCCGCCACAAGCAGCACGGCCGCGCTCCAGATCGCAGCCGCGACGAGCATGCGCCGCGCGATGGACCCACGCGTGCGCGCTCCGTCGCTTTCGGCGTCTGCCGTTTCAGTCATGCTAGTCGACGATCTTTTCCGCTTTCGGATCGATCAACCGATACCCCAGCCCGCGTTCCGTCAAGATGCGGTTCGAACCGATCTTCCGGCGCAGACGACCGACAAAAACCTCGATCGTGTTCGAATCCCGGTCGAAATCCTGATCGTAGATGTGCTCGACCAGCTCCGTGCGCGGCACCACACGCCCCTGATGGTGCATCAGGTAGGAGAGCACGCGGTATTCATGCGCGGTCAGCTTGATGGGCTCACCATTGACCGATGCCCGCGCCGCGCGCGTATCGACCCGCAGGTCGCCGCACTCCAATGCAGCACTCGCATGGCCTGCTGCCCGGCGCATCAGCGCCCGCAGACGCGCCAGCAGTTCCTCAGTTACGAACGGCTTGGTGAGGTAGTCGTCCGCGCCGGCGTCAAAGCCCGCGACCTTTTCGCTCCAGCGATCGCGCGCCGTGAGAATCAGCACGGGCATGTCTTTCCCGCTTGCGCGCCACTTCTCGAGCACGCGCACGCCATCCATCTTGGGCAAGCCAAGGTCGAGCACGGCAGCGTCGTAGGGTTCGGTCTCGCCGAGAAAATGCCCCTCCTCACCATCTGGCGCGAGGTCCACGGCATAGCCCGATTGAGCCAGCGCTTCGCTCAGCTGGCGTCCCAGATCGGGATCGTCTTCAACAACAAGGACTCTCATCTCAGTTCCAACCCTTACTCTTCGCGGCCCGTGGCTGCATTGACGCGCAGGTTGAGGCGGCGGCCATCCTCGGTCATCCAGGCAATGATGTAGTAGCCGCCGGACTTTCGCGCATCGAGATGCTGGCCGCCGTACTTGGAGCGGAGATCACGCAGCACATCGCTCAACGACACTTCGCGCTGAGGCTGTCGATCGTCGCGCGGGCGGTCCCACGAGTCACCACGCTGGAACGGGTTATCGAACGGCTGGTCGCGATCGCGGCCACGCTGAGCGTGCGCGGGCGACATCGCCGCGCTTGCCATGAGCACGGCCACCATCATCGGAATCAGGATTCTTCGCAACATGATGCGAGATTTACGGCCAACACAGTGAACCCCGTCTGAACGGCTGCATCCCATGCCAGAACGATGCAGTTTCCACTGTAAATTGCTGGAAATCCCTGCATTCATCGTTGCACGTCAGTTTTGCGGGCAGACCAGTTGCGGATGAACTCGCGAAGCTCGGGATCGTCTTTGCGAGGCAGAACGATCATCAGGCGCACTAGCAGATCGCCCGGCGTGGGCCGCGTCTGCACACCCTTGCCGCGCAGCTTGAGCAAATCGCCCGAGCTGGCCCCCGGCGGCACCGACATGGTCACCATGCCGGACGGCGTGCTCACTGGAACCTTGCCGCCCTCGACAGCCTCGGCCAACGAGATTCGCAGATCCATGCGAATGTCGTCCCCGTCGCGGCGGAACACGGGATGCTCGCCGACCTTGATCTCGACCAGCGCATCGCCAGTTGGACCATTGCCGGCGCCAGGGAGGCCCTGCCCCTTCAGCCTGAGCGTCTGGCCGGATGTCAGCCCGGCGGGGATAGCAAGGTCGAGCGTGCGCCCGTCAGACATGGTGACACGCCGCTTGCCGCCATTCACCGCGTCGAGGAAATCGACTTCCATGCGGTAGCGAACGTCCTCGCCACGCTGCTGCCCAAAACCGCGTGCGCCCCCGCCCCGGCTAAAGAGGCCATCGAACAGATCTTCGAACACATCTCCGCGCTGGCCGCGCGCTCGCGCCCCGGCTGCGGCGCCAGCGAATCCGCCGCCAAACCCCGCGCCTGGCTGGAATTGCGGCCGCTCGTTGCCGTCGGCATCGATCTCACCGCGGTCATAACGATTGCGTTGCGCTTCGTCGGTCAGGAGGTTGAACGCCGCAGTCACGCGCTTGAAACGCTCCGCCGAAGCGTTGTCATTCGGGCGCACGTCGGGGTGCAGCTCTTTGGCGAGCTTGCGATACGCTTTCCTGATCTCCTCAGCGCTCGAGGCCCTGGGCACTCCAAGCGCTGCGTAGGGATCCCAGCTCAACTGTCGATCCTTGCCGAAAACCTTGCCCTAGCGTGGGACGTCATGCCTCCGCAAGACAAGCCGGAAGATGGCAGAGATTGAGGCGAATCTGAAGTTTTTGCGTCCCCCGGGGTGCGGGAATGGTGACTTGCCCGCCCGTCCGGGCGCCCGTCTCGCCGTTTGGCCCCAAAAGGGCGGCTACGATCACGGCTTCGCCTCCGAGTGGAAAAACCGCAACAGACGGAGATACGTCCCAGTCGCGTATCGATTCGCCGCCCAAAATCCGAACTTTGGGGCCTCCGCGCCCCCGACCGAGGCAATTCCGACGCCCCGAATGTCTCCATCCTTCCGTGCACGGCGTATCCATGACAACGCAACGGTCTAACTGTTCCGCGCGCCCTCCCCACCGCAACTGGTTGCTCCCCGCGCCTTACTAACGAAATGACGCCGGAATGGACCGTTTTCGCCGAGCGCTCTCGCGCAGGCTGGCAGAAGATGCTTGGGGTTCTCGCCTCGCTTCTCTAGGCACGCTGAGTAACACGACGTGGAATGAAGGCCGCTGCCCTTTCTATCATAGCGTCCGCAATCTCCTGCTCGCCAGACACGATGAGATCGGCCCCCAGACCGCGCAGATGCTCCACCTCCGCATCCGAATGCGCGCGTGCGTATACCTTGACGGCCGGGTTGAGCTCGCGCGCCAGCTCGACAATGCCGCCGGCCTCGAACCCGTCAGGTACTGTCACGAAGATCAAGTCGGCCGTCCCTGCACCTGCAGCTTCCATCGCCTCCCGTGATATCCCGTTGCCTTGCACAGCGGCCACGCCACGCGCGAGCAGCGTTTCAACCAGGTCGAGCCTGTCCTCGATCACCGCATAGGTCGCACCCGCCGAATCCAGCGCTTTTCCGATCAGCGATCCGACGCGGCCATAGCCGATCAGTACCGCGCGCTTGGGCGCAACAGCTGGCGCAGGCGTAGGCGCGACAACAGTCATCGCCGCTGCGTCGGGCTTCGTGGCCAGACGATCCAGAACGGCGAACAACAGCGGGTTGAGGACAATCGAGATGATCGCCCCGCCCAGGATCGCGTTTCGCGCCTCCTCGGGGATCAGGCCAAGCTGCAGACCGATCCCGGCGAGAATGAAAGAGAATTCTGCAATCTGCCCGCGCGCGCCCGTCACTGTCGCGGCAGCATCAGCGGGCGTGCCAAACACGCGCAGTAATCCGTAACTCAGCATTGACCGCAACACGACAATCAGACCCACTGCCGCAATCAAGGGCCACGGATCGCCAAGCAGCAAGCTAGGGTCGAACAACATTCCGACCGACACAAAGAACAGCACGGCGAACGCATCACGCAATGGCAGAGTCTCGTTAGCTGCCTGCTGCGAGAGCTCGCTCTCCGCCATGATAAGTCCGGCGAACAGCGCACCGAGCGCCACCGAAATCCCAAACAGCGCCGACGCCGCATAGGCCACCCCGAGCGCAATCGATAGGACGCAGAGCCGGAACAGCTCGCGCGAGCCCATGTGGACGACGCGATGCAAAATCCACGGCACCAGCCGCCTGCCGGCCAGCATCATGATGAGCGCGAAGGCCGCAACCTTGCCAATCGTCAGCGCCAAAGCAATGCCGATATCCTGCAGCTGCAGGACGGTCATGGCCTCGCCGTTCGCGGCCCCGCTACGAATTTGCGCCCAGGTCGGAAGCAGCACCATGGCCAGCACCATGGCCAGGTCTTCCACCACCAGCCACCCAACGGTGAGCTTGCCGCGCTCGGTCTGGATCAACCGCTTGTCCTGCAGGTTGCGCAATGTGACCACCGTCGAGGCGACTGACAGCGAGAGTCCGAACACGACGCCGGCTTCCGCACCCCAACCCAGCAGCATCGAGACGCCAACCCCAGCAGCGACGGTGCATGCAATGGTCAGCAGGGTCATCGGGACCGCTACTCCGCGCACCGACATCAGGTCGCGCGGCGAGAAATGCAGCCCCACCCCGAACATCAGCAGGATCACGCCGACATCGGCCACCTCCTGCGCCAGCCCTTCGTCTGCAACAAATCCCGGCGTTGAAGGCCCGATCAGAACGCCGGCAAGCAGATATCCTAGCAGCGGGGAAAGCTTCAGCCGGCTGGCAATCGCACCGAACACGAACGCCAGGCAGAAGCCGACTGCTAGCAGCGCGATCAATGGGGAGTCATGCGTCACGAATGCGTGCTCCCGTCTGCCTGCGTGGACCAAATCCGAGCTTCGCAGATAGGCAATCCCGAAAGCAAAGAAATTCGTGCGCCGGTGCGAACCTAACCCGACATTTCGGCAGCGTGCCAAGGCGGCCTTAACCATCTTGTGCGATCCAAGGGCTCCGTTTGGAAACCGCCATGCGCTACCGCGAGCCAAAACGACTGCGCATCATTTCGTTCGCCAGCGTCTTGCTGGTGCTCACCGGCCTGCCGACCATCGTTGGGATTACCCGCCTCGCGCCGGACCCAGCAGGCGCACCGCCCGGCATCGTCACCACATACGCGTCTGGCCTGTCCGCGCTCGGCGGCGCTGGGTTTGCCGCCACCGGTCTAGCCGCCCTTTTCGGCGTCTGGCTCGTCGTCAGCCAGCGCCGCGATGTCGGCCGCGTCTATCTGATGGCCAGCTCGCGACGCCGCCGCAACCTCGTCGAGGACGCCCGTACACTGGCTGTGATCCTGGGCACCGCCGGCCTCATCATCGGCAGCCTCGCAGGCCTATACGCGGGCATGATCCATGCGCGACCAGATCTCATCGAGCGCTTCCCACTTCCCTTCCTCACCCCGGCCCTCGCCATCAGCTGCCTGCTCGGCGGCGGACTGCTGTACGTCGCCGGGCGCATCGGCCGCTAGCGCTTCTCCCAGCCGAGCAGCGCGATCACTACTTCGATTGCCAGCAGCGCCAGGAGGCCTTGCCACCAGGAATCGTCGCCCGAGTTGTCGTCATTCCCCCGTCGCCGTCTTGGGGCTCAGGCGGAACGGATCGAGGAACGACCCGCCGATCGGCGCTTGCTCTCTCAACCACGTCAGATGTCGAAGCCGGCGGCGCATCGGCCGGCGGCTCCATGATGCTGCCATCGCTTTGTCCCTGATCTGCCGGATCAGGCCCGGCTGCCCTCACGTTACGGCTAGGCGGATGCGCTTCGCCGAACTAAACCTGCCGCCCACGTCAATCGTCGCGCAGGAAACGCACCATGAAACTCGACAGCTCGATCTCGGCCATCGTCACCGGTGGCGCCTCCGGCCTCGGCGGTGCCACCGTGAAGGCCTTGCGCAATCATGGTGTGAAGGTCGCGATTTTCGACATGAACGAGAAGACCGGTACGGCCTTCGCCGCTGAAACCGGCGCTGTCTACTGCAACGTTAATGTCACCGACGACGCCTCGGTCGATGCCGGCTTCGCCGCCGCCCGCGCCGCCAACGGCCAGGAGCGTATCCTCGTCAACTGCGCCGGCACGGGTAACGCCTTCAAGACCGCCGGTCGCAACAAGGAGACGGGCGAGATCAAGTCGTTCCCGATCAAGGAATTCGACCGCATCATCCAGATCAACCTCGTCGGTACTTTCCGCTGCATCGCCAAGTCCGCCGCGGGCATGCTTACGTTGCCTGTACTGCCCGACGGCGATCGGGGCATCATCATCAATACAGCCTCTGTCGCCGCAGAGGACGGCCAGATGGGCCAAGCTGCCTACTCTGCCTCGAAGGGCGGCGTCGTCGGCATGACGCTACCAATCGCACGCGACCTGTCGAGCGAAGCCATCCGCGTCAATACGATCCTGCCCGGTCTCTTCAACACGCCGCTGCTCGCTGGCGCCCCTGAGAACGTGAAAGCCGCGCTCGCCGCCACCGTGCTCAACCCCAAACGCCTCGGCATGCCCGACGAATACGCCAGCCTCGCCCTGCAGATGGTGCAGAACGGCTACTTCAACGGCGAAAGCGTCCGCCTCGACGGCGGCATCCGCATGCAACCGCGGTAACCTTGCTAACTCCTCCCCCTTAGCAGGGGACGGTTTCGCCCATCGGACCTTCAACAAGCCGCATGCAGGTGGGGGTCCGCCTAAAGGGGACTCCCGCCATGCAGATCACCCTCACCCCCATCGGCTACGTCCGCGCCACCCGCGCCAATCCCACGGACGACAACTGGGACAGCGAAACCACGCGCATCGAGCTCGACACATCGCGCTTCAACGCCGACGCACTGCTCAGTCTCGACACATACTCCCATGTCGAAGTGCTCTACTGGTTCCACCACACCGAGGCTGCCACGCCCACGCTCGGCGCGCGTCATCCGCGCGGCAACACTGCATGGCCGCTCGCCGGGGTTTTCGCGCAGCGCGGCAAGAACCGCCCTAACCGCATCGGCCTCACAACCTGCGAGGTCCTCAAGGTCGACGGCACAACCCTCCATCTGAAAGGCCTGGACGCCATCGACGGGACGCCTGTGCTCGACCTCAAGCCTTGGATGTCCGGCTTTGCCCCTCGCGGCGAGATTCGTGAGCCTGAATGGGCGAAGGAGCTGATGGCAGCGTATTGGTAGATCAATCTCGCTGCCGCGACGCCCCCGTCGCATCGTCGATGGCAAACCGCCACTTGCCGTCGTTCCCGCGCTTCAGCACCTCGACCGAGACCCCGTCCTGGTCGATCCAACCCTCGGCGTCCAGCATCTCCCAGCGTAGGCTGCACAGCGCGACATCGCCGGCCACTACCACACTCTCATACTTGCCTTTCAGCTTCATCGGCGAGGCAAGAAAGCCGTCCAGCGCCGCCTTGATCTGATCGGTCCCGCGCGCAAACGCGACGCCGTCGAACGTGAACGCTGCATCGGCCGAATAGAGGGCCAGCAGCCCACCCCCGTCGCGCGCGTTGAAACGCTCCACGAACGCTGCCCCCATTTCCTCCGGTGTCGACACGCCCATCTGCTTCTCCCAGCTCATCGGGCGGCATAATCCCCAGAGACCTGCCAAGATCAAGCCGACGGCGGGGCTTGCGCGTCGCCAACCAAGAGATCAGGTCACGAAGCGGAGAAATTCACCTCCTCTGTTGCATCAAGTTCTGCACGCCGCAGCACGCGCGCCCTGCCTGTCGACGATCAGATAGCCGCGTGGCCAATCACCGAAGGCCATAGAGAACGAGTTCAGCGCAATGCCCGACATGTCCTCGCTCCCGGCCGCCGGATAGCCGAGCAGGCTGGCCGCCCCCGCCACGCCCTTGCGCCACAGGTAAATGCAAGCCGCATTCTTGAGCTTGCGCACCGCCGACACCGTCTGATGGCTCATGCCAAAAAGCGCATTGGGCCTGAACTGGCTCTTCAACGCATAGACCAGCTCGATCAGCCGGTCGATTGCATTACTCGCGGCGAATGCCGCCGCTGCGCCCGAGAGGATGAACCCGATCCTGCCCCAGGCGCAGCTCAACTCCGCGATCATGTGATAGCTCTAGAAGTCCCCTGGCTTGAATGACCCATCACCCACCCTGAACGCCGCCAGCACTTCCGCAATCAGCAAATACGCCTCCGCATGCACGCCCGCAGGCGCGTTCACTTTGTCTCGATTGTCCTGGGTGTTCCGAGAAAGCGGATTTGATCCGTCGCGCCTCAGGGGCTCTCCGCCGGGCGAGCCCAGTCGCGCTGCAACGCAAAAATGGCACTGCCGAAAAGGCGGCCTCGATCCACCTATGGGGCAACTTCCCTAGTTCGAGGCAGCCGCCTTGGCTCGCTGGCTCGGCGACACCAGGCCCGCCGCGATCCCGGGTCCGACCGTCGGCGTGATCCCCTGCGCTTCAAGCTCGCGCGCTCCGCCGAGGATCCCCAGCATTGCATGATTGCCTTCGTGACAGGCAAACTCGTACATCTGCTGCGAAGTGTTCAGCGCCATCTCGCCGCGCCATATCTGCGTATAGAGCGAGGGATCTTCCACGACGAACTCATAGAGCACCTGGTTGTCCGACCAGCGAGAGAAACGTTCCGTCACCTTGCCCATCTTGGAGATCAGGCTCGGCTGCTGGGGATGCACATTGCGCGTCTCAACGACCAACGTGTCGCCCTCATACCACCCGACCGAATCCCCCGCCCATTTGGGAATCACGTCTGGCCCGTGCCGCGCCGCAGCTGCATCCGCGACGATAGGTATGATGCGCGCGTGATGAACCATTTCCGCCACGATCACGACCCCCCCTGGCGCCTGCACGACCTGCAGCGTCGAATTGTACATCGCGTTCTGCATCACCGGGCCCGCCATCGACTCGGTCATGATACACCGCTCGAACAGCGGCCGCGTCTCCGGATCATTGAAGTTCGCTGGCGAATGCTGCGCACCGGACCGCGTCGCGCCTGGCTTGAAAGGGATGCGGCCATTAGGAGGGTCGACGATCCAGGAGGTGCGTATCTCCCCCTTTACGTCGGCCAGCCGCGTCCCAGGATCGATCCAGAAAGCATTGTAGCCGCGGTCCGCGTTCTTGTCCGCCAGGATGGATGTGTCGTTCGGATCACTGCCATGCGCCTCGGCTTCCTGCTGGGTGATGATGATCAGCGGATTGTCGTTGACGATCGTCCGTCCTTCGGCATCGGTCACGACCAGCTTCTCGACGCCCGCCGGCCGTTGCAGGCTGGTGATTGAGGTCGAGTTCCAGAAGCCCTGCAGGTCCGGCACACCCCAACTTGTCTTGGGCGGCACATATCCTGGCGCGTGCTGCGCGAAAGCCGAGCCCACGAAAAAGGTGCTGCTCAACATCGTACAGGCCAAAAGCTTCGCTATCATCTCAGTGCCTCCCGTTCGTGGTCTGAAAAGAAAAGGCGCGACTTCGTCAGCCGCGCCTATTCGAAGTCTCTCCGCCACGAAAACTAGTTGAAACCTTCCCCGCCTGCTTCATCGCGCGGCAACACAAGGCCTGCGGCGATGCCTGGCCCCATACCCGGCACCTTGCCCTCGCTCTCCAGCTGGCGCGCTCCGCCGAGAATGCCAGGCATCGCGTGGTTGCCTTCATGACAGGCGTATTCATACATCGGCTGGCTGGCGTTCAGCGCCATCTCGCCCCTCCACACTTGGCTGTAGAGTTCTGGATCATCCACCTCGAACTCGTAGAGGATCTGGTGATCGTCCCAGCGCGTGAAGCGCTCGGTAAGCTTGCCGGTCGACGTGATCATGGCCCGCTGGTTCGGGTGTACATTCGTGGTCTGAACCACCAGCGTGTCACCTTCATACCAGCCAACGGAGTCGCCGCCCCATTTCGGAACTGGGCTGTGCTTCGCCTGGGCCTTGCTCGCCACGATCGGAATGTTCCGAACATCGTGGTTCATCTCCACGTTGATCATCACGGCGCTGGGCGTCTGCACAAACTGGAACGTATTGTTGTACATGCTGTTCTGCATCACAGGGCCGTAGGATCCCGAGAAGCTCAGCACACAACGCTCGGCCATCGGCCGTGTCTCAGGGCCGTCAAAATTGGTGATCGCATAGCCCCCGCCGCGCGAGGCGCCCGGCTTGTAGGGAATGCGGCCGTTGGCGGGCTCGACGATCCAAGACGTACGCAACTCACCCTTCACCGTGGCAAGCTTCGTCCCTGGATCGATCCAGAAAGCGTTATACCCGCGGTCGTTGTTCTTGTCCTCGAGGATCTTGGTGTTGTTCGGGTCAAGGCCCGCCTGAGCCTCATCATCCTTGGTCAACACGACGAGGATGTTGCGGTTTACCAGCCTGTCCGCTTCCTTTTGATCCACAACCAGCGACTTTGCATCCGGTGAGCGCTGCAGGCTGGTGATCGATGTGTTGTTCCAGAACCCCTGCAGGTCCGGCGCGCCCCAGGCGGTCTTTGGGGTCGTATACCCTGGAGCCTGCGCAAGCGCGGAGCCGGCCCCCATTATGGCCGCAAAAGTCAGCGCTGTCGCAGCGAGCAGTCGGGTCTTCATGGCGTCTCTCCTCGGTCGCCATCTCCACTGCGCTCCTTTCGGATCGCACACGTGATGGCAGTTATCGTCTTTACCGCAGCGTACGCTCCGTTTCCGCGGGCGGAAAGCCTTGACCTAGCGTAAAATCACCCGCCTCGCGCGAGTTGTGATCGCTTCTCCCGGCGTGGTGAACCTCGCCCGCGGGCAGCTTCGCCAAGGCCAGCGGCGAAATTTCCCGCAGCTCGATGAGCTTGAGGTCCCGCCTACGTCCCACGGGCGAAGTCGAGTCCCGCGGGATCATCCCTATCGAGAGCCCGCCCAGCGCCCGACCCACAATCATCTCAAGCGCCCTACGCGCCGCTGCGGTCGCGTTGGCAGTTAACCCAGGCATCAACAACTCGCGCCCTTACTCCCGCAGTGTCGTCCATTCCCCCACTGTCCGCCCGCCGACACGCTCTACTCAGCATCTCGACTGGCCCGCCGCCTGCAAGTGACCGGCTGAACGCGCCCGCTCGAACCTCATCGCCCGCCATGTCCTTGAGACCGAACAGCGAAGCATATCCCTCGATGACCAGCGAACGCATCTACAGCACCTCCAGCGAGCGTTCGAAGCTCCCAGGCTGGATCGCCGCCAAACCCGGCTTCACCTCGACTCGCGCCACCTGCTCTGCCGTTCAAACGTTGGCCGCCATTCGCCTTTCCACCTCCTTCAGGCGCTCGCCTACTCCCCCCGCGCACGCCAAGATGCTCGCGGATTCAACGATCAGCGCAAGAATTCGCGCGAGTGTGATTTTTCTATCGATCATCCTTAACTCCTCTGCTATGAGTATCTCACTCTCGGGGCTGGGCGGCGTGCGTCCGGGAGTTTTCCCAGTATGAAGCGGGCGGATGTCGTAACCGTACGCAACCTTTTCTCAGGTAGCTCGCGCTACAGATGCGGGCCCGCCCGGCCAGGCTTCGTCTGGGGGCCCGACCAGGTTGCCCAGCTCATCGTTGACCTCGAAAACGCCGCGCGTGACTCGCACGAGGAAGAAGATGTCCCCGAAGAAGCCCTCTATCTCGGTGTCGTAACTGTCTCGCCCCCGAAATCGGGCGTCTACACCATCGTCGATGGCCAGCAGCGCTTCATCGTGCTCGCGATGTTTCTGGCCTTCGCGCGGGATCGCGCACTTACCAACAAGGAACGCAATCGTCTGGACCGCATGCTTGTTCGCCGCAGCTTTGGTCGGCACCCCGAACCGCGCTTCCGCCTGACGCCAGAAGACCATGCCTGGTTCGCCCATTTCATCCTGCCGCCGGGCGCGACCCGGCGCCTGCCCGCCACAGTCCCTCTGGGCTCGCCCCGCGAGTTGCTCCTGGCCGCGCGTTTCATGGAGCATTGCTTCTCGGGCTACAAACCGGAGCACCTCCGCAGCATCGTCGATTTCCTCCTGCACCACACTGCGCTGGTTCGCTCCCTCACTCAGCCGCAGGCGCCAGCAGAGGTCGCACAGGCTTTCCAGGAAGCGATCGCCGCGCAGGCACAGGCGGCTCAGGCTGCTCAGCAGGCGAGCGGAGCTCCGTCCGTTCGCGCGCCGGCCAGCAAGCCGACCCGGCCGGTCGTCACCTCGCAACCGCAAACCGCTGCCCAGCCCGAGCCAGCTCCTTCCTTCTCGATGCCTGTCTGGAACGACGTGCCTGCCGACCGCTATCGCGTAGCCGCTGAGTAGGATTTCATGACACAAGCAACTCGTTCGGCCACCGCCGTGCACCTTGGCGTGCGCGTGGTACTCGCCCTTGGATTGATCGGGCTCATGTGCCTGTCCGTCCTGGCGTGAAGATCGTTTCTCCTCAAAACAGGGAGGACAGCGCCAGGTCCGGCCTGTCCAGGTAGGCAGGCGCGTTGCTCCTCGCCATCTAGGGGAGGCGAGCTCCCGCTGCCTATGCAGCCTTGCTGTTCGGCATGAACAGCGCCGCCAGTCCAAGTATCGCGGTGAACGCCTTGTACACCGCATCCGACTCTTCCGAGGCGACCAGCACGCCGCCCGTCGCCGCCAGCGCAGCAATTCCGCGCGAGGTCGAGAACTCGCGCTGCCCGTCAATTTCATTGTTCCCGATTTGCATCCTTTATCCGATTTCTCCATCGCTGAAAAAGAAGCGGGCGGCCATCGCTGACCGCCAGCCATTCGCCTGAACTCCTGCGTCAAAACTCTTGAGATCTCGTCCCCCCAGGACCCTGCTGCGCGCAAACGGCGGTTCGCGGCTCATGCTCTGACTGACGTCAAACGACTGTCCGGCGCCCCCCACCGGCGCCTTCATCTGGTCCGGCCACAGCACCAACAGTTCGCGCACTTCACCTTCCAGCGTGCCCGCTTGCAGCAACACATCGCCTGAAACGGCAAGGTGGGCATGGAAAGCTTCTATCAAGTCCGCGCCAAGTTCCTCGCTGTTATGTCACGCCAGAAGTTGCGCCATCGCGCCATCTTCGTCCGCCGCCGCGAAACTTGCGCTGGCGGAGGTATCGGAACTCAGCCGCAAGCAACGATGCGCCACCGGAATGGGCTCGAAGCCTTCCCGCGTCAGCACTCCTGCGTCCAAGCACTGCGCCGCCCGACTTCCTTTCCTGCCCGCCGATCGGTTTCACGGGGATTCTCCTGCGGGCGCGCGAGCAGGATCGCCGCGCAGCAGAAGGCCCCGATCATCGCCGACGTTGATCGGTCAGGCTGGCAAGAGCGTCGCGGCGAAGGCGTCAGGCAATGCTGCTTCGCGAGTTTCTGGCAATGCGCCTCGAGCTGGCACACTTGTCGACCATGACCAACTGTGACCCTGGATTTTACCCCGCCGACTCCGTTCCTCAGTGTTCCCCGATTTTGGTTATCGGTCCCCTGCATTTGTTCGCAAAACTTTTTCTGTTTCCGTCAAACTCGTACAATGGTTTCCGGCCAAGCTCGGCGGAGTTCAGGAGAGCCCGATGGCGATCGACCTCATCGCAGACCGCAATGCCGCAGCAGACCGTCGCGACGCGGCACGCGCCGCTGCGCACCAGTACCTGCAGGCCCGGGCTGATGCGCGTCGCGACACGCGCGTGCAGGAAGCCAAGGAAGCAGCCGCTGCGCGGCCCACGCCAGCCGAACGCGTCGCGGAATACGTGGTTCCACTGCCGAAACGCCTGCTCGATCTCCTGGCCTGAGCGTCGCCCTCGTGATCCCTACGCGCGCCCTAATCTTGCGCGTGCAATCGCGCCGTCCGTCCGCACGCGCCTTTCACGCCGATATGTCAGCCTGATGCAATCGCCACATATGCGACAGGCCGGGCTGCTCCAATGTCCTTCGACCTCCAGTTCATCCGCGACCGCGCTCCTGCCCTGCTGCTTCTGCAACGCGAGCATGCAATCTACCTTGACGCACAGCATTCTGACCGGAAGATCCAGAAGGCTCGCAACGTGGCCGATCTGCTCGAGCGCGGCCATCGCGCGCACACCGGCGCCCATACGGCGCTCCTCGTGGATGTTAAGGCCTAAACCTCTATCTCGGCCTCAAAACGGGTTGAGTCTGAATCCACACCTGCTTCGCGTTAACTTCTTTGCCTCGCAAAATGCCCTTTTTGGCGATGTGCATTAAACGTGGATTCACCCGCACGGCAGATAATGCCCACTCTAGGAGTGTGTCATGAGCGCCGGTGGAGCGGGCGCGATCGGACCGGTTTCGGTCCGGTACGCCGCACAGATCAGGGAGTTGCTGTTCGCCCAGGCGCTGCAACGCATGGCCGCCGATCAGGACGCCGCGCGCGCACGCGAAAAGGCCGCCGCAAGGCCTGAGCCCGAGCCCACCCCGCTGCAAACAAAGGTCGTGACACCGGAACCATCGCCCGCACGGTCAAACAACGACGCCCATCAGCCCGCGCCTCTGGCGACATTCGAACCGCCGCGCCTGGTCGATATCCAGGCCTGACCGCGGGCAGGGCTTTGTTTCAGCTTTCTTTCGTCGCGCCTCGCGGAATCGTCGAGGCAGACGCCTGGACCCTGGCATGTGTTGCAGCGGCCTCTCCGTCGTGGGTGGACGCGCGCGCCTCGATCCGGGCGTCTATGTGATCGAAGATGGCCAGCTCAACGTCGCCAAGCGACTTGGAGGCGAAAAAATGCGCTTCACCCTCACTGGCAGATCGTCCACTGAACTCTTCCAGTACATTGGCACTGTTTCACTCACCGCTCCTCACGACGGCCACATGCCCGGGCAGCTCTTCCTGATGGATTACGGAATGAGATTCGCGAGGCACGATCAGATAGTCAGCATCGATGTGAGAGATCTGGTCGGAAGAAGATAGCTGCCCAACTCCAAGCTGATGGTAGACGCCCGCACTTCAGCAGACGGCAAGTGGGGCCGCACGGTCATCATCGCGCGAGAATTCGAGCTCAGCGACGGTCCCGGACTCGTGCCCAACACGGATTGCGAGGCCAGCCACATCGCGTTGCCGCAGGGGTTCGCAAATAATTTGACCCCCGACACCCGCCTCGTGGAGTAGCGCGCCAGCGCTTCAACCCATCCGCTTCATCGCGCAGATCTTGTTGCCGTCAGGATCGCGCAGGTAGGCAAGATACAGTTCCATGGCGCCCTTGCGTATGCCCGGCGGGTTCTCGATCGCCGTCCCGCCATTGGCAACGCCGGCTGCATGCCAGGCGTCCGCCTGTTCCGTGGTCTCGACCGCAAACCCGATCGTCCCGCCATTCGCGAAAGTTGCTGCCTCCCCATTGATCGGCTTGGTCACGCCAAACGTGCCGGTCTTGGTCCGCCAGAATACGCGACCCTTATCATCCACGAATCCCGGCTTGACGCCCAGCGCGCCAAGAACAGCGTCATAGAATTTTTTCGAACGCTCCAGATCGTTGGTGCCCACCATCACGTGTGAAAACATGCCGTACCTCCGTTTCGCGCCCGTCCGGCGCAGCGACGGGACATGCGCGAACGAAACCGCGTTGGCAATCCTCTCTCTGACCTCTCCCTGCCGCAGCACGACAGCCGCCATCATCAAGCATTTGATCACGTGAAGTCCTTCTCGGAGCTGGCTCGCCGGTCCAGCGTATGAGCGCGCGGAAAGCCAAGCCGTTTCCCTGTTGCGCCGGCGGCTTGCCAAACCCGTCCCCGCCCGGCAACTCTCCCGCCCCAGGAGGTTCGGAACGCTTACATGCTCGACGGCATACTCAAGACCATCACATCGGGCGCGTTCCTCGCCACCGTGGGCAAGGGCGTGGCCACCGCCGCCTTCATCATCGCACTTAGCGAGATCGCCAAGCGGTCCACATGGCTGGCCGCAGCCCTTGTCGCGCTTCCCCTCGCCACCATCCTCACTGTCGCCCTCATCGCACTTGATTCGCAGAAAGGTGGCGCAACTCTCGCCAATGCCTTCGCCCTCAAGACCTTCCTCCTGGTCTGGCCAGGTCTCATCTTTTTTGTCGGCCTCATCGGACTCCAGAAGCTCGGCCTTCCCTTCTGGCCGGCCTTCGGCGCCTCGGTACTCGCCTGCTTCCTGTCCACCTGGGGGTTTTCCGTCCTGCTCACCGCGCAGGGCTGGATCAGCGACGACTGAGGAATGGACATGCCGGAGCCGGGCGACCTCGTGAAACACACGCGCGCGACGATCCTCGTCGTCGTCGCCGTCGTCGTCGTGCTCGCTCCCTTGATCGGCGTCTACGCTTTCTCGCCGCTGATGTTCGTCTGGGGCGTCACGCCGTACCAGCTCGCCGTGGCAGTGGCGGTAATGCTGGCCGAGGCTTTGGCGGTCGCGGCCCTGATCCTGCTGGTCCTGCGCTCTCGCCGATAAGCCTCTGCTCAGGCAAGCCCGCGCCCCTCCAATCCCGAAGATAAGGATCGTCGCCAACGCGGCCCCGAGAAGATCAAGTTTACGATAACTCCCAATCCTTTCCTCGATCGCCTCGGCGCCGTCAGCTGTGGACTTTTTTGCACGCCGGTCGGCATTGGTGGCTGCTCGCCAGTCTGTGCGTCAGGATTGGCGACGAACGCAGCGTTCCACACGGGGGGGGCGACAAACGTCGGAGAAGCACTAAGATAAACACACGCTCGGCCGTGCCAGAAAAAATGGGCGCGAAAACTGTTGCGAATCGCGAGGCTGGCGAGTCCGGCCAGAACTGTCGATGTAGTCCATGACCTGGGTAGGCGAGGTCCTGAAGCGACCGTCTCTTCGCTGTCAAACTCAGACAGAATGACCGGACACCAAAGAGTGTTTGTGGCTTCGAAAGAATGCCAATCGAGTTGGGTTGCAAGCAGTTCGCCCACGCCAATAAGCGCAGCCGCCATTTCCAACAGTGTGCTGGAAGGACAGCAGGGTGTAGGCAGCCCGGGCCTAGATCCAAGCAGCCAGGCACCAATGTTCGGTTGCTCGCCAACGCCACTCGCCAAAGGCGGCTTTATCCTTGCCTCATCCGCTGTCGGTCGTTCAGCGGGGACTTAATTGGCTTGTTGCCGCGAGGTCGAACTAGACTTACGGATGGCGCAAGACCAACTCGCTGAGGTTAGTGAAGAACGTTCTTACGCACTCACCCACCGCCCCGCGCCTCCACTGCGGCAAATGCGCTCGCGAGGCGGCGATAGAAGTTGAGGCGGTCCATGTCTTCGGTGGAGAGGTATTCCTCGGCCTTCTTGGCACCGGGCAGAGGCTCGGGGGTGAGGCCTTCGTGCGCAACCTGCATCATGTTGGCCCAGATCGCCGCCGACATGACCCCACCCGTCACCTTCGCCATCGGCTTGTCGTCGTCATTGCCCACCCACACGCCACCAACATAACGCGTCGTGTAGCCGAGGAACCAGGCGTCGCGCCATTCCTGGCTGGTGCCCGTCTTTCCAGCGATATCCCAGCCGCCGAAGCGCGCGGCTCCACCTGTGCCGGCAACCACCACGCGGCTCAGCATGCCGTTCATCTGGGCGGCCAACTCCTCCGGATAAATGCGCGGGGCTTGCACAGCGGGATTGGCATAGAGCAGGTCGCCCTTCGAATTGCGAATCTCCTCGACGATGTAGGGCGACATCTTGAGCCCGCCCTTGGCCAGCACGCCAAACGCAGTGGTCATCTCATAAAGCGTCACCTCGTCCGAACCGAGCGTGATCGAGGGATAATTGTGCAGGTCCGACGTGATCCCGAACTCGCGCGCCAGCGCGGTCACCTTAGGGATGCCAATCTCGTAGCCGACCTGCGCTGCCACCGTGTTGAGCGATTCGGCCAGCGCCTCGGAGAGCGTGACGGCGCCGCGATACTCGCCCTCGTAATTGCGCGGCCGCCAGTTCTGTATCGTCACCGGCATATCGAAGCGCACTGTGCCGGGCGTCATCCCGTCTTCGAGGGCGGCGGCGTAGACGAACATTTTGAATGACGAGCCGGGCTGGCGGCGCGCCTGGGTGGCGCGGTTGAACTTCGACTTCGAATAATCGCGCCCACCCACCATCGCGCGAATCGCGCCGGTCGCGTTGTCGACCAGGATGGCCGCGCCTTCCGAGGCGCGCCGGTCGCGTCCCATCGTGGCGATGCCGGTCTCCACCGCCTTTTGCGCGGCCTCCTGCAACTTCATATCGAGCGATAGCTTGATCACCATGTCCGCCGGCGGATTGGGCAGCAGGTCGGCTGCGCGCTCCACTGCATAGTCGAGCGCATGGCCAGAGAAGGTGTCGTTCTTGGGCGAGCGGAAGACCAGGGTCTGCGCCGCCGCCTCGTCACGCTGGATCTGCGTGATGAAGCCCGCCTCGACCATCTGGTCGAGCACGTACTCCTGCCGCTCCTTGGCGCGCGCGCTTTGCGCCTGCTGCGCGAAGCGCGAAGGCGCCTTGGGGAAAGAGGCGAGCATCGCCGCCTCGGCAAGCGTCAGGTCGGCTGGCGCCTTGTCGAAGAAGGCGTGCGCGGCTGCATCGACGCCGTAGGCGCCTGCGCCAAGATAAATGCGGTTGAGATAGAGATCGAGAATGTCGTCCTTGCTCAGCAGGCGTTCGAGGTCGCCTGCAAGGCGCGCCTCCTGCGCCTTCCGCTTGATCGTCTGGTCAGGATATAGAAACAGGTTCTTGACCAGCTGCTGGGTGATGGTCGATGCGCCCTCGACGGTGCGGCCGGCGCGGGCGTTTGCTAACATGGCGCGGATGATCGCTGACATGTCGACGCCGGTATGTTCGCGGAAGCGCTTGTCTTCGGCGGCGATGAAGGCGTTGGTCACGTGCGGCGGCAGCGTCTTAGCAGAGACCGCACGGCCATAGCGAAATCCGCGCACGGCGATGGTCTTGCCCTGGGTGTCGATGAATTCTACCGCCGGTTCGCGGTTCATCGTCCACAGCGTGTCGCGGTCCGGCAAGGCGGGCATCTGCGCGAACAGCGAGTTCCACAGCATGCCGAAGGTGACGAGGCCTACAGCCGCCAGGGTGCCGACGATCTTGAAAACCGGCGGACCCCATTTCATCAGCCGGCTCGTGGCCATTCGCGAAGCCTCCATCAGCCCTCACCCGCCATCTAGCACCCCGGCGGCGCAAGTCACGCCCGGCCCTGTGGGATGTGTGGCGGTCACGGCTCCGGCGTCGTCGTAGGCCGCGCCGGCGGATTGTACCGTGGAGACGGAGGCGGCGGTGGAGGCGGAGGGGGACTCCGCACCACCGGCGGAGGCGGAGGCGGACTCGGCGCCGCGGCCGATGCCGACGATTGGGGAGGCGGCGGCGGATTAAAGCGATTCCCCCCCGTTGAGGCGGGTGGGGGCGGGGGTGGAATGGTGACACCGCCGCCGGCGCTGGGTGGGGGGCGCTGGCCGCTGAAGAGGGGGAGCGGGTTGGCGCCTCCGCCACCGGTCTGCGGCGGGGGAGCATCGTCGCGTTCGCGTGCGCGCAGGCGATCATGGCCCCCATAGCGCCAGCCGCGATCCCAGTGGTGGTCGTAATAGCTGTTCCAGCCATACGCTCGACCGCCGCGGATCCAGTCGAGCCGGTACCAAGCTGTGTCGTACCACAGCCCCCACGGATACATCCGGCGATAGTTCTCGTACGCCCAGATCTCGTCCATCATCGCGGCGTAGCGCCAAGCCTCATAATCGCGCTCGCGAAGGTCCGCGATCTGCCGCGACGCCTCCACGCGCCAACGCCCCCAAGGCTGCGACTGCAGATAGAAGTCGTACGCCTCCACCGAATTGTCGGCGAGCGCACGACGCCAAGCCTCGTCGTCGCGACGATAGATCAGGTCGATCTCCAGCCGCGCCTCGTCCGCCCATTCCGACTTCGGATAGGCGCGGAGAAAATCCTCCAGCTGCAGCGGCGAGCCGGTGCGCTTGGCTTTCACAAACGCGCCCTGGTCGGTCGGCCACAGCACATCCAGACGCGCCCGCGCATTCGCGGCATTCGCCCCGCGCGGCCATTCGTCGAGGAAGGCTTCGTAGCGCTCGATCTGGTCGACGGCGCGCACCTCGGCCCAATCCGCCTTCTCTTCCGCGGCCAGACGCGGCGCGGCCAGCACAGCGCGGCGTGAATCCGCCACCTCCGCATTGGCGCCCCACGGGAAGCGCGCGAGGAAAGCGACATAGCCCTCCTCGGTGTCCGCCTTCTTCGCTGTAGCGTAGGCGGCGGACTCCATCGCGATCAGCTCGTCGATGCGACGCTGCGCGGCGATGACGTTCAGCCCGTCCGGGTGGACGCGCATGTATTCGGCATAGGCGGGCGGCGTGTCGATGCGCGCGGCCTGCGCCCAGTCCATCTGGTGGATTTCCTCAGGCGTCGGCCCGAGTTCGCACGCGCCGAGCAGTGCAAGCGCCGAAACTGCCGCTGCCAGACTGGCCAAATGACGATGGGTTTTCCTGTTCACGGACATCATCCAGTTCTCCCGACTCTCACGACTATAGCAGGAAAGATGAACGGGAGTGGAACGGGTACTTCCCATGCTGGGAGATCCACCTACTGCGCAGGCAACCGCTTCCGTCGCGCTTCGAGTGCCACCTTCCCCGCCTTTGGCGGGTCAGGACTGTCATCCCGGGAGTGCGAACACCTGGATCGAGGGCGTGCCGGTGGCGGGCGTTAGTGGGGGGAGGCCTTGGGCGGCGCGGAAGCGCTGGTAACGGGGCGACATCGCGCCGATGTGGTAATTGCCCATGCCGGTGACGACGGCGACATACTGCTTTTCGTTGACGCTGTAGGTCATCAGGATCGAACTCGGATTGGCGTCGAGCGGCGCGCTCCACAACAGCCTACCGTCACGATCGTCGAACGCCTTGAGCGCGGGATCGAGATCGCCGATGAATACCACGCCGCCGGCCGTGGCCAGCGCGGAGGTGGAAATTGGCGCGTCGAGATCGCGCTTCCAGGCGACCTTCCTTCCGGCAAGGTCCATCGCCTGCAGCTGTCCCATCTTCTTGTCGGCCACCGCGTTGGGATGGTCGGACTCGGATATGCGGGCGCCAGGCGCGCTGAGCAACGAGCCGCCTTCATTGCCCATCTTGGCGCACCATTCGGTGAGCGGCAGGTAGAGCATGCCGGTAGATGGGCTGTAGGAGGTGGGCGGCCAGGCACGCGCGCCGGATGGGCCGGGGCAATAGGTGGTCGGCCGCGCGGGGTCTGGATAGCGCTTTGGGTCAATCGTCTTGGCGCCGGTCTTGGGGTCGATCGCGGTGATCATGTCCTGCGTGCCCGCATCGATCGAGAAGAGGTACTCGCCGGTGGCCGCATCGAGCGCATCGAGCACGCCCATCTTGCCGACATTCATCACCACCTTGCGGTCACGGCCATTGACCTTCAACGTCACGATCGTGCGCTCGAACGCCCAGTCCATATCCCATTGATCATTGGCGACGTGCTGGTAGTGCCATTTCAGCTGGCCGGTGGCGGGGTCGAGTGCCATCGTGCTGTTGGTGTAGAGCGCATCGTTGGTAACGCCGGGAAGCTCGGAGCGCTTGACCAGCGGCGCGGTGTCGTAGGTCGGCCCGGCGCCAAAATAGAGAAGTTTTAGTTCGGGATCATAGGTGGCCTTGTCCCAGACCGATCCGCCGGTGCGCTTCTCCAGAGGCAGGTCATTCCAGGTGTTGCCGCCGGGCGCGCCGGGGCGCGCGATGGTGTGAAAGCGCCAGACTTCCTCACCGGTGGCGATGTCGAGGCCGACGAGAAAACCGCCGCCTGGGCCGGCGCTGGCGGTCACGGCCTGGATCAACTTGTCGCCGATCACCATGGGCGCGCTGCGCAGATTGAACACCATGCGGTTGCTCGCTGGCGGGCTAAGTTCGATCTTGTGGTCCCACGCCTTCTCGCCCGTGCGCGCATCGAGCGCGATGACATGCAGATCGGACGTCGGCGCGAAGACGCGGTTGCCGCCCAACCCAATACCCATCTTCATCGACGAGCCGCTGACCGACTGGTGCACATGGCGCCACATCTCCTGCCCCGTCACCGCATCGAGCGCGAGGATCGTGTCCGGGGCGGTGTGCAGGTACATCACGCCGGCGTGGACAAGCGGGGACGGCATACTGAGCCCGGCCGCGAGCGGCGCTCGCCAGGCCGGCGCGAGGTTCTCCACAGTGTCGCGGTTGATCGTCTTGAGCGGACTGAAGTTATGTCCGTCATAGGCGCGGCCCCAGAGCAACCAGTCGCCGGATGCGGGCTTGGCGAGCCGGGCTGAAGTAACGGGGGGAAGCGCGGCGATACGCTCGGCCGGCGTCATCGGCGTCACAGGTGCGGGCTCGGTCGCGCACGCCCCGAGGGCCAGTGCTGCGCCCGCTACAAGGCCTACAAGTTTCGTGAGTGACTGCATGCCCGTACTCCCGCAGCTTCTGCTCGTTCGCCGAGTCTGGCCCCACACTAGGAGACTGGCGCAGGCGTTGGAAGCATGTCCTAGCGGAGGGCGCATTCACCGTTGCGGCGCCGGACCGCTCGCGAAGCGGTGAAACGGATCGGCTTGACGGATCGGCTGGGCGAGCGCCCCATCGGCGCAAATCAAGAGCGGAGGATGTCATGCAGCGTCGCCTGGTGTGTGCAGTTGCAGCAGCGGCCGTGATATCGTCCTGCGTCAGCGCTCCTGGGGCGGTGGAGGCGCCGCTAGCCGCTGAAATCCGGCGCACGGCCTATGGCGTCCCACACATCAAGGCGAACGACTATGCCGGCCTTGGCTACGGCCTTGGCTATGCAGTGGCCGAAGACAACGTCTGCGAGATCGCCGAGCGGTTCCTCACCGTCGCCGGCGAACGCGCGAAGTTCCTCGGCCGCGGCGAGAACGATGCCAACGTTGTCAGCGATCTCTACCACAGGCGTCTCATCGCGTCGGGCGAACTGGAGAAGCTTCTTGCCGGTCCGGCCAGTTCTCCGGACACGCCGAGCGCAGACGCCCGCGCGATGGCGCGCGGCTATGTCGCCGGCATCTCCCGCTATATCCGCGAGACCGGCGTAGCCAACATCAGCGATCCGCGCTGCAAGGGCGCACCGTGGGTGCGCGAGCTGACTGAGATCGACTACTGGCGTCACCAGCTCGCCGGACAGGTCGTGATCCAGATGGGAGGGGTTGCAGGCGCGCAGCCGCCGGGCGTGGGCGGCCACGCAGAGATCGCTATCGACGATCCTTTCGTGGAGACGACGCAGCTCGGCAGCAACGCCTTCGGCCTCGGCAAGCAAGTGACGCAATCGGGTTACGGCATGTTGCTCGGAAATCCGCACTATCCGTGGGACGGCATGAACCGCTTCTACCGGATGCATCTCACGATCCCGGGCAAGCTCAACGTCGTTGGAGCCGGCCTCGTCAGCAACGCTTCCGTTGGCATCGGCCACACAGACACCATCGCCTGGACGCACACTGTATCGACGGCGCGACGATTCGGCGTATTCGAGCTCACGCTCGATCCGGCCGACCCCACGCGCTACATGCACGATGGCGTGTCGACGCCGATGACGCGGCTCAGCGTCAGTGTCGATGTGAAGGACGCGGAGCCGGTGACGCGCACCTTCTACACAACACGCTTCGGTCCTGTCCTTGAGACTCAGACCTTCCCCTGGACAGCAACTCACGCCTACGCGCTTCGCACCATCCCGCAGGGCGTCCGCTCACCGGACCAGTATCTCGCGATATGGCAGGCGAAGAATGTGCGCGACCTGAAGGTCATCCTCGGCAAGTACCAGGCCACGGGCTTCAATACGACTGCGGTCGACAAGGGCGGCGAGTCCTTCTTCGGCGACATGGGCATGATGCCCAACGTCTCGAAAGCGCTTGGCGACCGCTGCGCCAAGTCCGACCTGGCAAAGAAGCAGTGGACGGAAACGCGCGTGCCAGTGCTCGACGGCTCGACCTCGACCTGCGAGTGGGCGACTGATTCGGATTCGACAGCGCCAGGCGTCTTCGGGGCCAGCCGTACGCCGCACCTCTTCCGCTCCGACTATGTGAGCCAGAGCAATGACAGCCACTGGCTCACCAATCCGAATCAAGCGCTGGCGGGTTTCAGCCCGATCTTCGGCGACGAGCAGACGGCGCGCTCGCTGCGCACGCAGCTCGGCATCGACATCGTGGACGACCGGGTCGCCGGCACGGACGGCATGCCCGGCGTCAAATTCGACCTCTCGACGCTGCAGGGCGCGCTATACCAAAACCGGCATCGCGGCGCCGAGCTGGTGCGCGATGACCTCGTCAGGCACTGCAAGGCACTCGGCGATGAAAAGCTGGGGCCGGCCTGCACTGCGCTCGCCAACTGGGACACCAAGGTGAATCTCGACAGTCGCGGCGCGCACCTGTTCCACCTCTTTGCGGAAAATGGCGGCCTGCAGTTCAAGGTCCCCTTCAATCCCGCCGATCCGGTGAACACCCCCAACACGCTCGATGTCGCCAACCCGAAGGTGACCGAGGCGCTGCGCAAGGCGGTGGACAAGCTCGGCGAGCTCCGCATTCCGCTTGATGCGCGCCTCGGGGATGTCCAACGCGAGACCCGCAATGGCGAACGCATCCCCATTCATGGCGGAGCCGGCCCGGAAGGCGTGTTCAACGTCATCACGGTCGAGAACCTGGAGCCTGAACTCGGCTGGACAAGCATCCGCCACGGCTCAAGCTGGATCATGACGGTCGAGTTCACGCCTGGCGGCCCGAAGAGCGAGGGCATCCTCTCTTACTCGCAATCGGTGAACCCCAACTCGCCCCACTATTCCGACCAGACCCACGCCTACTCACGCAAGCAATGGGACGACCTCCGCTTCAGCGAAGCGGCGGTGGAGGCGGGGACGATCACGCGGAAGACGATCTCGGAGTAGATGACAGACCCGATCTACCGCCCCGTAAATTTCGCCGGGCGTTTCTCCACGAAGTGGGCGACGCCTTCGCGGAAGTCTTCCGAGCGGAAGCTGGGCGGCATGTCGGCGTTGGCGCTCTCGATCGCATCGCCGAGCGTCTGGAACTGCGCGTTCCAGATCTCGCGCTTCATCTCGCGCAGTGAACGCGGCGAGACTTCGTGCGCAAGCATCCGCGCATAGGCGGCGATCTCGCTTGAGAAGTCCGCAGCCGGGATCACGCGGTTGACCAGCCGCATCTGCAGCGCCTCGGCCGCCGTGATCACGCGCGCGGAATAGAGCAGGTCGGCCGCCGCGCTGAACCCGACGAGCCGGGGAAGCAGCCACGAGATACCATGCTCGGCGACAAGGCCGCGGCGCGCGAAGGCGGTGGTGAACTTCGCCGAGTCGCTCGCGATGCGGATGTCGCAATAGAGCGAGAGGATCATGCCGAGACCGGCGGCCGGGCCGTTGATTGCCGCGACGATTGGCTTGGGCACGGCGGGGAACCAGGAGTACTGTTTCTGGAAGTTGGGGTTGGAGGCTGGGTCCCATGCAGGCGGCGAACCCACCGCAACCCGCGTGGTGGCGCCATCGCCGGTCTGGATCGTCTGCAGCATGCCCATGTCGGCCCCGGCGCAGAAGCCCTTGCCCGCGCCGGTCAACACGATCACGCGCACGCTCTCGTCATTGGCCGCTTCGCGCATGGCGAGCCGCACGTCGCGGTCCATCTCGCCGCGCCAGGCGTTGAGCTTGTCCGGCCGGTTGAGCGTGACCCAGGCCACGCCGTCCTCGGCGGAATAGAGGATGTCCTCGTAGGTGCGGACGGCGGTGTCGGCCATGGCGTGTCTCCCTTTTGGCGCAAGGTTACGCTTTTGCGCGCAACGGGCAATCATGCGCGCTTGACCTCGCGGCCTGCTTCGGGTCCATGGCGCCGCATGGCCGGACCTCCGATCGCAGTCCTACGCGGCGTCATGCTGACGCTGGGCGCCGCGCCCCTCTTCACGGGCGTCGACCTGCAGCTTGCGCGCGGGGAGCGCATGGCGCTGGTCGGACGGAACGGCGCAGGCAAGTCGACGCTGATGCGCATCCTTGCGGGCGCTATCGAGCCGGACGGCGGCGAAATCTTCATGCAGCCCGGGGTCGTTGCGCGTCACCTGCTGCAGGAGCCCGATTTTTCCGGCTTCGTCACGGCGCTGGACTACGTCTCGCAGGGCCTCGCTCCGGACATGCTCTACCGCGCCGAGGCGGAGCTTGGCGCCTGGGGCGTGCCGTTCGATCTCGACCTGTCGAAGGCATCCGGCGGCCAGTCGCGCCGCATCGCCCTCGCCCACGCCTTCGCGCACGATCCGGACATCCTTCTGCTGGACGAACCAACCAACCATCTCGACGTGCCGGCGATCGAACTGCTCGAAGAAGAACTCAAGGCGTTCCGCGGCGCGGCGCTGATCGTGAGTCACGACCGGCGCTTCCTCGAAAATGTTGCGACGTCGGTGGCGTGGCTGCGCCAGGGCGTCGTCCGCCAGATGGACAAAGGCTATGCCGCTTTCGAGGATTGGGCCGAGACGGTGGAAGCCGAGGAGGAGAAGGCGTTCGAGAGGTTGAACGTCCAGCTCAAGGCCGAGGAGCGCTGGATGGCGCGAGGCATCACAGCGCGGCGGCGTCGCAACATGGGCCGTGTGCGCAAGCTGCAGGACATGCGCGCGGAAAAGAAGCAGCGCCGGATCGCGCTCAACGAGGCGGCAAGCACAGCGAGCCTCGCGATCGACGCCGGCGCGCAGTCGGGCCGGCTGGTGATCGAGGCGAAGGGGCTGACAAAAATCTTCACGACACCCGAAGGCGCGCTGCCCATCGTCAGCAATCTGTCGCTGCGCGTGATGCGCGGCGACCGCCTCGGCCTCGTCGGCCCAAATGGCGCGGGCAAGACGACACTGCTGCGGCTCCTGCTCGGTGAGATGGCGCCTGATGCCGGCAGCCTGCGCCTCGCGAACACGCTTGATATCGCCTATCTCGACCAGACGCGGGCGACGCTGAGCCCCGACGCAACATTGTGGCAGACGCTCGCGCCGCTCGGCGGCGATCAGATCGTCGTGCGCGGCCACCCCAAGCACGTCGCCGCCTACGCCAAGGACTTCCTGTTCGAGAGCCGCCAGCTGCATCAGCCGGTCGGCGCACTCTCGGGCGGGGAACGCAACCGTTTGACGCTGGCCCTCGCACTGGCCAAGCCCTCCAACCTCCTGGTTCTGGACGAGCCGACCAATGATCTCGACATCGAGACCCTCGACTTGCTGGAGGACATGCTGAGCGAATATGAGGGCACACTTCTGCTGGTGAGCCACGACCGCGCCTTCATCGACAATGTCGTGACATCGGTGATGACGCCTCAGGGCGGTGGACAGTGGCTGGAGACGCCAGGGGGATACTCTGACTATCGCGGGCAGGCAGGCCCGGCGCCATCTGCTGCGCGTCCAGCTCCGAAGGCTGCGGCCCTGGCAGCAGCCCCGAAAGCGCCGGCCTCCAAGCTTAGCTACAAAGAGGCGCGGCGGTTGGAGGAGCTCGAGCGCCTGATGCCGGAACGGCAGGAGGAGATCGTCGCGCTGGAGGACCAGATGGCCGACTCTGCCCTCTTCTCCCGAGATCCAAAGGCCTTCCATGCTCGCGCCAACCGACTGGCCGCGGCTCGCAGCGAACTCGCAAGTCACGAAGCCGAATGGCTGGCGCTGGAGGAGAAGCGCGAGGCATTGGCAAGGGGTTAATCTGGGAAAACCCCTCAAATACATGCCTGCCAGACCCCGATCCCCGCCAATTGCAGGGTCCCGTAAAGCGCTCTCTTAACCGCCTGACGTTAGGGTTTGGCTTCCCAAGGGAGATGTTGGAATGCCGTCCAGCGCAAGCCAGTTCGCGCTATTGCTCGACCTTGCCAAGGAAGGTTCGAGCGAAAAGCGGCGTGAGCTCCTGCGCCAAATCACCGATGTCTTCCTCGCCCATCCGACAGAACGCTCGGACAAGGAATCCATTCTGTTCGACGAGATCGTTGGCGCGGTCGCTTCAGACCTCGAGACCCAGGTTCGTATCGAACTGTCACGCAAGGTGGCAGACAGCACGGCCCCACTTCGCCGCACTGCCCGTCGCCTCGCTATAGACGACATCGCGGTCGCACGTCCCGTGATCGAACGATCGCGCGCGCTTACCGAAGAGGATATCCTGGACGTTATTGAGCAGAAGTCGCAGGATCATCTTCTCGCCGTGACCAAGCGTCCCGACATTGGCGAGAAGGTGTCCAGCGCGCTGGTCGACAAGGGCGAGGACCACGTGGTCGTCTCGCTGCTCCAGAACGCGACCGCGAAGATCAATCGCCAGACCTACGAACGCGTCGCCGAGCGCGTCGAGACGAGCCCCGTGCTGCACGCGCCCTTCGTGCGCAACGCCAATGTGCCGCTCGACATGCTGAACAATGTCTATCTCCGCGTAGAGAGCGACCTTCGTCGCGAGATCATGCGCAAGTTCCACGGCGTCTCGCCTGCTGAGCTGGAAGCCGCACTGGAGGTGAGCCGCACACACCTGTCGTCGGCTTATGGCGCACTACCGGCGGACTACTCGCTGGGCAAAGAACATATCGCCAAGCTCGAAAAGGCCGGTGCGCTGCGACCGCCCGTCCTGGTGCAGCTGCTGCGCGAGGAGCGGCACACCGCCTTCCTCATTGCCTTAGCCAAGATGGTCGACATCGACTTCGACCTCGGCCAGCGCCTGGTGCAGGCTAAGGACCTCGACGCCCTCGCCATGCTTTGCCGAGGCGCCGGCTTCGACCGGGGCCTTTTCGTCACCATCTGCATCATGGTGGCGGGTGACGGGACGGGTCTCAGCAAGACCGATGAATATGCTCAGATCTACGAACAGGTGCCCGTCGCCGCCGCGCAGCGGGCGCTGCGGTTCTGGAAAGTCCGCGCCAAGAACAGCGGGGCGCAGGCAGCCTGACGCGACCGGCCTAGCGTGGCCGGCGAGTTTAGCGCCGGCAAGCCGTGTTCCTTCGCCCATCAGCAGCTCTGCGATTGCCCGACTCCAGGCGCTCGCCTAGGGTTTGCACGGCGGGGGAGAGGAACGTGCATGCCGATTCCCGTAATCCGTTCGCAGGCCATCAGCATCGGCGAGCTCCTCCGTCTGGGATCGTTCAGGCCGGCACGGGTTCAACGCGACTATTGCTGGAAGGAGAACCAGCAGGCCGCGCTGCTGCAGGATCTCATCTCCGCTTTCGGCGAGTTCGGGCTGGACCCGGATGCAGATCCCGATGCCGACCCAGAGTCCTTCGACGTCGGAACCGGCGCGCGCTTCCAGCTCGCCGACTACAATCGCGAACTTGAAGCCACCGAGCCCTACGTGTTCGTCGGCACCGTGGTGCTGCACAACGCCGGTCAGCATTTCGATATCTATGATGGGCTCCAACGCCTGACGACCTTTACGGTCATCTTCGCCGTGCTGCGCGACATGATCGAGGCGGAGCGCAAGCATCCGGTGAACGCGCTGCTGGTCAACGAGGCCGGCATCTCGCGTTTGAACCTTGGGATGAAGCACAATACTCTGGAAGCCGACATTCTCGCACCCGGCCGCACGGCGAAGCGTCATCGTCCGCATCCGCAGCTGACCGAGGCGAGCTACTGCCTGCGCACCTGCGTGAACACGGCGCGTGCGATGCTGAGGGGATGGCCGACAAGACGACTCGAGGCATTCACGAGCTTCATCGCGGAAGGCGCGATCGTGAACGTCACGCGGATCTCCGACCGCCGCATGGCCGCCAAGGCCTTTGTCAGCATCAACTCGGGCGGCTTGCCCCTGAAGCCGGAAGAGATCGTCAAGGGCCAACTGATCGACCTCACCTCGTCCCTGCCGGACGCTGACGATCAGGCCAAGCGCGTGCTCAATGTCTGGAACGGCATTCAGGATGATCTCGGGCCGGAGGCCTTCGACGACTTCCTTCGTTCCGTCGACTTCATCGAGCGGCGCATGCCGCAATCTTCCGACTTCTCTATCCAGCTGATGGAGCATATCCGTCGCCAGTATCAGGGACAGGCCGGCGTGCGCTGGGCGACCGATGTGCTGCTGCAGTATCGTTCGGCCTTCAAGTGGATCCATGAGGAAAACAATGCCGAGATCGCCGATGGGGTCCACGCGAGCCTGCGCCGCCTGCAACTGCTGAAATGGGATCAGTGGCGCGCCTACGCCATGCTGCTCAAGATGAAGTCGAACCCTGCAGACCTGCCGCACCGCATCGATACCCTCGACCGCATCTGCTTCGCGCTGACGGTCTCGACGCCCGATCCGCGTCGCCTTGCCGAGATGATGGGCCGCCGGATCGAACGCTTCGCCCGCGGCTCGTTCGGACGCCAGGCCGGCTTCACCTTCACGCCCGCGCAGAACGAGCGCCTGATCCGCAATCTCTCAGGTCCGATCACCGAAAGCCCACGCCGCTCGACGATCATGCGCTGGATCGAGGCGGCGATGCATGGCGAACGCGTGCCGCGCTATCTCGTCGACACGCGCTCCTCTGTCGAGCACGTCTATCCGCGCAATCCCGAGAACAACTGGACGTCGTTCGAACAGGGGCTGGAGTTCAACGACCTGGCCACCCTGCGCGAGATGGTGGGCAATCTCTGCGTCCTGCCGCAGGATGAACTCGGCAACGCCCCGTTCGAGGAGAAGCGCAAGGCCTACGCTCGCTTCCGCAGCCGCTTCGCCAACGACATCGCGCGTTACCGCCAATGGTCGCCCGACGCGGTCCGCGACCGCACGAAGCGGATCACCGACGCAACCCTGCGCTTCCTCGACCTCGAAGTGTCCCAGGTCTGAGTTTCAGCCCTTCTGCGTCTGCGCCATCCGCGCACCGTTGATTGCCTTTGCGGACGCGTACGCCGGCCGCGCACGCACACGCGCTGCATAAGCCTCGAACGCCGGCCGGCTCGGGATCGACTTGAAGCCCAGCCCCCAGTCGATCGTGCTGCCGACATAGACATCCGCCGCCGTGAAGGTCTTGCCGCACACGAAGTCGCGCCCGGTCAGCATCTTCTCCATGCCGTCGATTGTGGCGTCGAACGAGCCGAAGCCCGCCATGCCGTCGCGGCCCTCAGGCACCTGCCAGCCCATTGCGCGAGCCGTCACCGCTTGCTCCATCGGCCCCGCGGCGAACAATGTGAAGCGGAAATAGTCCGCCAACTCTGCTGCGCTCGACGGCTTCAGCTTCGCCTGCGGAAACGCGTCAGCAAGAAAGAGACAGATCGCGGCGGCCTCCGTGACCACCTTCCCGTTATGCCGGATGGCGGGAACCTTGCCCATCGGATTGACCGCCAGATAGTCCGCCGTCTTCATCCCCGCCGGGCCGAAATCGAGCCAGTTGGTCGTATAGGGCTGGCCCAGCTCCTCCAGCATCCAGTGAGCGATCTGCCCGCGGCTCATCGGATTTGTCCAGAACTCGATCATCGGGAAACTCCTGTCCGGAACGCCGCGAACCCTGCCGCGTGCTTGCAGGCTTCTCAATGACAGGCCCCTGCCGCCGTGGGTGTGTCAGCATCGCAGGTGGACCGGCGCCCGAACAATGCTAGCCTGATCCGAACCGGCCCACACAAGTCCGGACTCTGGGGAGAAATTCATGAAGCCTGTCCACACGCTTCTGCTCGCGATGGTCCTCGCCGCAATGCCTCAGGCCTGCACGACAGCGACGCAGGAAACAGCAGCACAAACCGCCGCCCCCAGCATCGTCATCTACCACGCGGAGGGGCGGCGTTCCGAGCGCGTCGTCTGGCTCTGCGAAGAGCTCGGCCTACCCTACGAACTCAAGTTCCGTCGCGGCGATGTCGCGGGCTCCTTCGCCGACATTCAGGCGGTGAACCCTGGCATGCGCGTCGCGCCAACCGTGTTCTACAATGGCGAGCTGCTGGTCGAATCCGGTGCAATCCTTGAATTCCTGCTGGATCGCCACGGCGGCGGCCGCCTCATGCCGGCCGTCGACTCCCCTGACTACGCGGCACACCTGCGCTTCATGCATTATGCCGAAGGCACGCTCGCCTCCGACGTGGTCGCGGACTATCGCGTCGCCCGCGCCACCGACGGCAAGGCGCCGCGCGGCAATGAGACCGACGGTCAGCGCGCGATGCGCTTTGCAGAAGATCACCTGTCGAAACATCCATACTTCGGCGGCGAGGAATTCACCGCCGCCGACATCATGATGGTCTTCCCAATAAGCTACGCCATCCGCATGAACGTGGCGGATCCAGCAAAATATCCCAACATCGCCGCATGGCAGGCCAAGGTCGAATCCCGCCCCGCATTTCAGCGCATGCTCGCCAAGGCCCGCCCCGATGGCCGTGTCAGCCCACCGCCATCGCTGACTCTGCCGTAAATCTTCACCGTCGGACTGAACCGTTCCGCTCCGGCGCGGCACCTTGGTGCAAATGCGGTATTCATCTTCATGCCCGACCCAAGGGAACGCCTGTTCGATGAGTATCTGGCGGCAAGCGCGCGCGCCGGCAGCCGGGTCGCGCTGGAGCAGCTGGCCTCCCGCTTCCAGCCGCGCCTGCTCGGCCATGCCCGCCGCCTCACCGGCGATGTCGATGGCGCACGTGACGTGGTCCAGGACGCGTGGATCGAGATTGTACGCAGCCTCGGCCGCCTCGAGGACTCAGCAGCGTTTCCCGCATGGGCCTTCCGCATCGTCTCGCGCCGGTGCGCCCGCTGGATCCGCACGAACCAGCAGAGCCGCCGCATCACGACAGCCTACGCTGCAGAGCCGCGCGATGACTCCTTGGCCGATGGCGAACGCGCCTCAGATGCAGCGCGCCTCGCCCGCGCCATCGCCTGCCTGCCGCCGGACCAGGCGGCCGCCATCGCCCTGTTCTATCTCGAAGACCTCACCGTAGCCGAGATTGCCGTCGCGCTGGCGACGCCGCCCGGCACGGTCAAGACACGCCTCATGCATGCGCGGGAGAAACTCCGCCGCAGCCTCAACCTGAAGGAGACCGACCATGGGTAATCTCGACCGGATGATCGAAACGACACTGAACGAAGAGGACCGCGCCTTTCTCGCCAAGCTCGATCGCGAGCCCGGATACTTCAGCCAGGTGGGGGGCCTTCTGGCCGGCTCCCTTGGCTGGGTCAACCTCCTCATGATGATCGTGCAGGCGGTCATGTTCTTCGGCGGCGCGTGGTGCGCCTGGCAGTTCTTCCAGGAAACCGACGTCATCATGGCGCTGCGCTGGGGCTTCTCGGCGACGGTTCTCGTGCTCACCGCGGCCCTGCTGAAAGTCTGCACACTGTGGCCGACACTCCAAGCCAACCGCGTGTTGCGCGAGGTGAAGCGTCTCGAACTGCAGATCGCACGCGCCGAGCGCAAATAGATGAGTTACGAACTCTGGACGCTCCTCTGCGCCGTGCTACTGGGTCTCGTACACCTCTCCGCGGCCTCCTTCAGTTTCAAGGCGCAGGTCGGCAATGCGTACACGGTCGGCCCGCGCGACGAGGGTCTGCAGCCGCGCGGCGTCTCGGCGCGGCTCTACCGCGCCAACGCGAACTTCCTCGAGACGTTTCCGTACTTCGCCGCCTGCGCGCTGGTTGTTCACGTGACACAGGCGGATGGAGCTCTGAGCTGGTGGGGCTGCACGCTCTACATAGCCGGCCGCATCCTGTTCCTGCCGCTCTACGCCGCTGGCACGCCGTGGCTCCGCACCTTCAGCTGGAACATCGCCACGCTGGGTCTTGTCCTCGTCAGCGCTGAAGCGATCTCGGCCCAGCTGGCGCCAGGGTAAGTCAGGCCGAGGTCGAATTGTTCTAAACTGACGGCGCTCTAGCCATGACGCTCGGAGGCCCCTAAACCCGACACAAACGCCACACCGCTGCCCAGACGGCCATGATGGCTGACGGCAAGGACGCAAGCCATGTCGTCGCCCACCATCGCGAACCCAGCCGCAAGGCCGATCAACGCCCGCGCGGCGCTGATCTTCCTCTTTCTCGGCAATATCATGATCGGATCGGGCGTGCTTGCGCCCGCCGCCATGATCAACACGATGAAGGCCGATCTCGGCGTCAGCACGGTCTCCATCGGCGCGCTGATCGGCTGGGGCGCCGTGGTCCTCTGCATCGGCGCCCCCGCCTTCGGTTTCTTCACCAACCGCGTGGATCGCCGCACACTGCTCAGCGCCTCGCTGCTCCTCTACGCCGTCGGCCATGCCGCGTCCGCCTTCGCGCCGGACTACGCCGCGCTGCTGGTGATGCGCCTGGTGATGATCAGTGGCGCCGCGATCTTCACGCCGCAGGCGGCCAGCGCCGTCGCGCTTATCGTGCCGGAAAGCCGCCGCGCGAGCGCCGTGGCCACGGTCTTCATGGGCTGGGCCGTCGCCACCGCCGTTGTCATACCATTGATGAGCATCGCCGCCGAAGCGCTCGACTGGCGCCTCGTCTACGGCGTGCTCGCGGCCGGTTCGCTGCTCGCCGCCATCGGCATCATCGCGGCGCTGCCGGGCAGGCTCTATCCCGCGCGGCTCTCGGTGAGCGCATGGGGCGATGTGCTCACCCGCCCCGCCATCCTGATCCTGCTCGCGGCGACGTCGCTGCAGGTGATGGGTCAGTTCACGCTATTCCCCTATCTCGCCGCCGAACTGCCGCGCGTGGCCGGCGCCGGCCCTTCCATGGTGGCGCTGGCGCTCGCCCTCTCCGGCGCTGCGGGCCTCATCGGCTCGATCCTTGCCACACGCGCCGTCAGCGGCCTCGGCGCACCGCGCACGCACATGATCTGCCTCGCAGCTATGGCCACGGGGCTCATCGGCTGGTCGATCGTCTCGGGTGCGTTGATCCCCGCCATGGTCAGCATCTTCGTGTGGGGCCTCGGGTTTGGCGCCGCCGTCTCGATGCAGCAGGCCCGCCTCATCGCGGTGGCGCCGGCGCTCGCCTCGGCCTCCGTCGCGCTAAACACCTCAGTGCTCTATCTCGGCCAGGCCGCTGGCACAGCGATCGGCGGCGACCTCATCACACGCGAAGCCTACGCCCTCATGGGCCCCACAGGCGCCGCCTTCATGCTGGCCGCCATCGGCGCATCGTGGTGGGTGAATCGGAAGTATGGGGCATGAAATTCGCCGCAGGAGTCCCTGTCGCACCCCCGTGGTTCGACGGACGCGCTTCGCGCTGCTCACCATGAGGGCTCAGGTAACTGACTGCGAAGGCCTCGCATAGTGAGCGGCGACCGGAGGGGGAGCGTCCGTCGAACCACGAGGGGCCGGGCTGACGGGCATCGCGACCTTAGACCCGTTCCTTCGTCTTGGTGAACCGGAGCGCCGGGTTGCGCTCGCTGACATACCCAACATCCCACGCATTCTTCGCGAGATAGACGGGCGCGCCGTCGAGGTCCTTCGCCACGGTGGACCGGTTTGCATCGAGGAAGGCATCCAGCTTCGCGCGGTCTTCGCTCGCCAGCCAGCGCGCCGCCGCCCAGGGCGACGTCTCGAACAGGACTTCGAGATTGTTCTCCGTCGCAATGCGTTCCGCCATCACCTCGATCTGCAGTTGGCCCACCGCTCCCACGATCATGTCCGAGCCGATCTCCGGGGTGAACAGCTGCGTCACGCCTTCCTCGGCGAGGCCCTCCAGCGCCTTGCGCAGGTGCTTCGACTTCATCGGGTCCTTCGTGCGCACGCGGCGCAGGATCTCGGGCGCGAAATTCGGGATGCCCTGGAACTGCACATTACCGCTTTCGCTCAGCGCATCGCCCACACGCAGCTGGCCGTGGTTGGGGATGCCGATCACATCCCCACCGAACGCCTCGTCAGCTATCTCGCGATCCTGCGCCATGAACATCACTGGCGAAGTGATGCCGATCTGCTTGCCCGCGACCGTCTTCAGCCGCATGCCGCGCTGGAACCGGCCCGAAACCATGCGGAAGAACGCAATGCGGTCGCGATGGTTGGGATCCATGTTCGCCTGGATCTTGAACACGAAGCCGGAAACTTCCTTGTGCTCCGGCCCCAACTGCGCCGGCTGTCCCTTGAGCACGGCCTTCTGCACGCGCGGCGCGGGCGCCTCCTGCCAGATTGTGTCGAGGAGTTCCTTGACGCCGAAATGGCGCAGCGCCGAACCGAACACCACCGGCGTCATGTGGCCCTCACGGTAGGATTGGTGGTCGTAGGGTTTGCAGACACCCGCCGCCATCTCCGCCTGCTCGGCCAGCTCCGCCTGCTCGCCCGTATCCATCATCTCGCCAAGCCGATTGGCGCCGACACGCTCTGTCTTGAACTCGACCGAGCCGTCATGCGCCACGATGCGCTGGTATGTGACGAACTCGCCGTTGCGCAGGTCCTGCATCCCGCGCAACCGCTCGCCCGAGCCCTGCGGCCAGTAGAGCGGCGAAGCGGTCATCGCCAGCTTCTGCTCGATCTCTTCCAGCAGCGCGAACGGATCCTGCGCCTCGCGGTCCATTTTATTGATGTAAGTGATGATCGGAATGTCCCGCAGCCGGCACACCTCGAACAGCTTCAGCGTTTGCGGCTCGATGCCCTTCGCGGCGTCGAGCACCATGATGGCCGAGTCCGCCGCCGTCAGCGTGCGATAAGTGTCTTCCGAGAAGTCCTCATGGCCCGGCGTGTCGAGCAGGTTGAACACGCAGTCCTGGTATTCGAATGTCATCACTGATGCCGAAACCGAGATGCCGCGATCGCGCTCGATCTTCATCCAGTCCGACATCGTGCGCCGGCGCTCCCCACGCGCCTTCACCGCGCCCGCCATACGGATCGCGCCGCCCGCCAAGAGCAGGTTTTCCGTCAGCGTCGTCTTGCCGGCGTCCGGGTGCGCAATGATCGCAAACGTGCGCCGACGCGCCGCTTCCTGTTCAGGTGAAAGAGCCATGGCGCGGGGGCATACAGGGGCCCGGGAGAAAGGTCTACTCCCGCTGACTACGCTGGGCTGGCGTGCCGCATGGCTGCCGAAAGCCGCGCGCGGCTAGTTCTTCCGAGCCGAAACATTCTTCTACGTCGCCCGCTACCTCGATGAGGTGGGATCACCTTCTGCGGACTTCATCTCTCACTCCCATGGCGAAGGCTTCCTCCGCTTCTTCCAGGAGCGTTGCCAGCACCAGGGCACCTTCATCTTCGACGAACCCGAGTCCCCCTCTCGCCCTCACGCCAGTTCGAGTTCCTTAAACTGCTCCGCGCCATGGACGGGTCGAAGAAGTCACGGGTCAAAATAGCGACCCACTCGACAATGCTGATGGCCTATCCCGGCGCCGCGCTACTCCGGCTCACGCCTGGAGGTCTTGAACCGACCACGCTGTAGCGGACTGATCACGACCGCCTGATGCGTGATTTCACGCTGGACCCGCACGGCTTCGTGGAAAGCAGGCTGTAGGAGTAACCCTCACCCCGCCTCCGCCGTGAAGCGTTCGCTTCCGTCCCACGTCAGCGTCCACTTCGCGCCAGGCCGCACATTCTGCACCAGCGCTGGCTGGAACGCGACAAGGCACGTCCCGCCGTTACGCCGCACCGACGGATAGACCACCCCGCGCGCGCCGTCGACCCGCAGCTTCACCGCCAACGCCTGCCCCGCCGGATAGCCCACCGCCGGCTCGGCATTGAGCACATCGCCGTGCTTCGACCGTGGCGTCACCCCGCGCAGATCATGGAACTCCCCCATGAAGCCAGCAAGCAGGACCTGATAGACCGCCGCGTCCTCGAATACGCCGATCCGCCTGAGCTCCCGCGTGCGATGGAAGGCCACCTCCTCGATCGCGGTCAGATCCTCGAAGGCGCAATACCACGCCCCGCGCGCCGGCCCATTGAAGCGGTTGCCCTCCGGCCGGGTGTAGGCGAACGCCGCATTGACGTAGGTCGTCCCCCACGCCTTGAACAACAGCTCGCGCGCATCGAGATCGGAAAGCCCGCTCGCCTCGGCCTTCAGGCGCCGGCTGGTGAGCCCCTCGACCTGCGCGAGGATCGCCTCTTCCTCATCGCTGTCGACCAGCGGGCGCAGCACCGGCGGCTTGAAGTACGCCGTCGGCACAAGCCGCACCGTGTCGGTCCGGTTGATGTCGACCGTCGGCAGCTTCAAGCGCCGCCTCGCAGCGCATCGACATAGCCGCGCGTCTCGAGGATTGCAGGCAGCCCGCCCGCCTTCATGTAGTCGACCGGCGTGCGGTTCAGGAACGGCGCCCCGCTGTTGGTCAGCTTCGGCCAGCGGTTCGCCAGCGCATCCGAGAAATAGAGATGCAGCCCCTTGTAGAGCCCGACGATCCCGCTCATCCGCATCAGCTGGTCCATGTCATGACGTCCGGCTCCGCCGGCCTTCAGGCGCGACCATGTCCGCTCGCTTACGCCGAACAGCGCCGCCGCCTCCGCATTGGTGAGGCCCCACGCCGCTGCGATGCGGCCGGCCGCCTTTGCGGCGACCGCGAAAGCCCGGTCATCGCTGTCCTCGCCACGCTGCTGGAAGGCAACCCGCATTTCGCGCACGCGCTTCGCCATTCCGAGACCTCGCCAATTGTCTTATAAAAGTAGGACATTTGGCAGACTCGATCAAGACCCGTCCCCGACAACCTTCTCGGTCAGGAAATGCCGCCCCCCCCGGTCCTCGATCTCGATCACCCAGAGGTCGCGGTCAGCCTGCCGGCGCTTCGCAATCAGCGCATCGACCGCCGCTTCGTCCTCCGCGCCCAGCCGCTCGAACTCTGCAGGCCCTTCAGGCCTGAACGCCGGGGCATAGAGCGCCGCCTCACCCCGCGCGCGCGTTACCTTCACCAGAACGTCGCCGCGGTCCTCATCGCCCCGGTGGACGATGGTGGCGAAGGCGCCCGCGCCGGTGGCGCGGCGCAGCAGGGCCGAAACCCAAAGATGGGCGGGAATCTCGCGCGGCATGCTGGGACCTTTACCACAAATACGCAGGCTGGCGCCCGCATTGCAGGGGTTCCGTCAGTGTCGCGTAAACCATTTGGGCAGACTTCCGTGCTCGAGACCGCAATCCTGATCACCAGCCCGCCCACAGCCGAGGCTCAGCGCATCGGCGTTTATGTGCTGGCCGCCATTGTCGGTCTCCTCGTTTCCGGCGCAATCTCGGTCGCCAAGGAACTCGGCCACGAGCGCGCCGACCAGCCGTAAACCCATCCTAAATCGGCCGGCCCTAGCGTGCGCTCATGTCGGCCCGCGCCATCTTCCTCTCGCTCCTGACGCTCGTCACAACTGCGCCAGCCCTGGCCGACACCGCGGCCCTGCGCCGTACCTGGCTCGAGCGCGTCGCCATCAGCGCGGCGGACCAGTCCTGCTCGCTATTCTCCGATGCAGAGCGCCTCGCCCTCCGCTCGGGCCTCTTTCAGGTTGAGGGCGAGCTACTGCGGGCAAAGATGAGCCGCAGCGAGATGGATCGCCTCGCCGCCCAGGTCTCCGCACACGCAAAATCCCTCGGCTGCGCGCATCCCGACATCGTGTCGGTTGCCGCCACCGTGCGCAGCAGCTATCGCGAATTCACCAAGACCAGCTATCTTGACTACCCCGCCGCGCGGTCCAGCTGGGGCGCCTCGCGTTCCGAGCATGACAAGTGGGCGATCAACCAGGTCGACAAAGCGTCAGGGCTGATCTTCGGCCTGCGCCGCGCGCCCGGAAAACCCGACGAGCTCCGGCTCGCCGTCGCCATGCCCGCACAGGGGTCGACGCCGGCGTCGGCCCAGCTGCTCTTCCGCGATGTCGAGAAGATGCCCGATCCGTGGTTCGGCTCGCTCGCCGGCAAGGACGGCAAGCTCGCCGCACCCCCGCGCGCCACATCGCGCATCGTCTGGGCCGGCAAGGTAATGGCCGGGCGAAACGAGGTGCGCGAACCAATCTGGATCTTCACCTTCGACGCCACCGCCATCGACCAGCTCGAAAGCCTCGACCCGCGCGAAGCAGTGCAGGTCAACCTGCTGCCGGCGCCGCGCGCGAAGGACCAGACGGTGCGCCAGGTCACATTCGAACTGGGCGATTTCCGCGCCGCCCGCGCCTTTGCCATGATCCCGAAGCTTGAAGCGGCGCCGACGCCTGTCGCTGACACCGCCGCGCATTAACCTCGCCGCGCTGGCAACGTTCCTGCATCGCAGACCGATGGTCCATGGCGCGGCCGGGAGCGCACGCTCGTGCTGAACAACATACAGAACCTGCGCGCACTCGCCGCCTACGCGGTGGTGGTCTATCACTGCCTCATCCGCTTCCTGCACCCCACCGATCCGCTTGGGCGAAGCTATCTCGACCTGCTGTCCGGCGGCGTGGACCTGTTCTTCATCATCTCCGGCTTCGTGATGGTTCACACCACGCGCGCGGACGAGACGCCGGCCTGGTTCGTTACCAAGCGCATCGCCCGGATTGTCCCGCTCTACTGGCTAGCGACGCTGGTCGTCATCGTGCTTGTCATCGTGCGGCCGTGGACATTCTCGCAGGCGATGCTGACGCCGGAAGCGATCCTGTCCAGCCTGTTCTTCGTCCCGCATGCAGACGCGAGCGGACAGGCCTACCCCATCCTCGGCGTCGGCTGGACGCTGAACTACGAAATGATGTTCTACGCACTGTTCGCGCTGTCGATGGTCCTGCACGGCGCTTATCGGCTTGTGGGCCTCGTGGTCCTCATCACGCTGGTCTGGGCGCTGGCCAGCCTCAGCGGCGATGGGCTCGTTGCACGCTTCTATGCCAACCCGATCCTGTTCGAGTTCGCCGCGGGCTGCCTCCTCGCCTACGCCCTGAGAACCGACTGGCTAGCGGCCTTCGTGCGCCGGACGCCGATGTGGCCATTCGCACTCCTCGGCCTCGCCGGCTTCGCGCTGCTCCCGGCGATCATCCCGCTCGGCCAGCCGTCGATCCTGCGCTACGTCGCGCCCGCCTTCCTCCTCGTCTTCGCGGCGGCGGCGCAGGATCTCTATCGCCGGCCAGCAATCGAGACACTGGCCACGCGGCTCGGGGACGCGAGCTACTCCGCCTATGTCCTTCATCC
This sequence comes from Pseudomonadota bacterium, assembly GCA_041166025.1. Classification (GTDB taxonomy): domain Bacteria; phylum Pseudomonadota; class Alphaproteobacteria; order Caulobacterales; family Hyphomonadaceae; genus UBA7672. Next base: position 129,639 of record JBEAMJ010000047.1, read on the forward strand.
GATCATCATCGTCATCGTGGCGCAGGTGGTGATCGCCTCACTTGGCGAGGGCTTGGCCGCCGAACTGGTGCTGATGGCCGCCGTGCTCGTTGCTACGGCGCTGGTCTCGCTCCTGTCGATGCGCGTGTTTGAAAAGCCTGCCGCAGCTTGGCTGCGCGGCCTTGCCGGACGACTCCGTCCGGTTGGCGGCGGCCAGGGGCATTGATTGCCGCCGGAAGGCTGGCAAGATGCACGCTTTCGCACCCTCAGGGTCACGACCGATGGCCGACATCGTCAATCTCAATGATCGCCGCAAGCGCAAGGCGCGGGAGCAGAAGGAGAAGGACGCCGCCGCTAGGCGCCTCCTCTTCGGCCGCACCAAGGGTGAAAAGCAGCGCGACGCCAAGGAGAAGGACGCCGAGATCCGCAAGCTCGACGGCGCCAGGCGCGAGCGCGACGACGATGAGAAATAGCGTCAGACTTTGTCATCCCGACCGAAGCGCGCAGCGCGAAGAGCCGGCAACCATTCACCTTGTAATTGCGAATTAGTTTCCGGGTCTCGCTGCGCTCGCCCGGGACGACAACCCGCGATCAGTGTAAAGGCGACTTGCTTCGAGCCGATGCGATAACCCCCTAGAACCGCCCCTGCGCCTTGTACGCCGCCATGAACGGCGCGTAGTCCGGCGGCAGAGTCTCCGCCCGCAGCCCGCCCTCTACAAAGTGAACCCATGGCTGCGCGCTGCGCGTGTAGGTATCGCCCACCGGCTGCACCCAGCTGGTGTCATCCAGCGTGCCCCCGCGCAGGCTGTAGACGCCGGTCGATGGAACGCCGCCATTCACGATACGTGTGCCGCATGCGCCGCAGAACAGCCCGCGCCGTGTCGTGCCCCTGTCCGATATCCACTCCACCCGCGCCGGCTCACCCGCCGTAAAGCGTAGCGCCGCCTCCGCCACGATCACCGAGACATTGAACGCCGACCCGCTGATCTTCTGGCAGTTGGCGCAATGGCAGTTGTAGATCATGACCGGCGGGGCGCTCAACTCGTAACGCAACGCTCCGCACATGCACCCGCCCACTTGCGGCAGTGTCGCCATCACACGCTCCATCTGAACTCCTGCGCCGACTACCACGCGCCTGCGTCAGAACCTGTCAGCATTTACGCTGACCCGCTCGGCCCCACGCTCAGCGCCAGGATCCGGCTGATCTCGCGCACCGGCCGGCCGCTCTCTTTGCGCCAGGCATTGAACGCCGCCTGCACGGCTGCAAGATCCTTCTTGCTCGTGGGCTGCTTGGCCACGACGCCTTCGCGGATCAGCGCCTTCACGACATCGGTGGACAGGATGAATGCGTCCCATCCTTCGAAGCGCAGGAAGTACTGCACTGTCGCCCCGCCGAGACGCGAGGCGTGCTTGCCTAGATGCGTCATAAGGCCGATCTGGTCCGTCTCGGGCCAGCCGGCGAGAAACTTGCCGAACGAACCGTGCTCCTTCGCAGTTGCAACAATGAATCGCGCATTCTCGATCGTCGCCATGATCTTGGCGCCGTTGCGCACAATGCGCGTGTCCTTGAGCAGCGCATCGACCTTTTCATCGCCGTAGGCCGCCACCCGCTTCGGGACAAACCTGTCGAACGCTTCCTCGAAGCCCGGCCACTTCGCCTCGATCACCTGCCATGAAAAGCCCGATGAAAACACCGCTCTGGCCATGCCGGCGAGGAACCGGTCATCGCTCTTCGCCTTGATGTTGGTGTCGACCCTCCATTGACGCAGCACCGCACTGACGCCTTTGGGTCCGCCATGGTGCTTCCCCGCCAGCGCCTCAATCTTGTCGAAGGATTTCATAACTATTCTCGCGGACAGTGGGGGTGCAGGATGCTCATGACGCGCATACCACACATACCCGCAAGCGTGACGGCCTTGATGGCGGCGGTTGTCTTTGTTGCTCCGCTGATCGTCATGCTGGTCGTCGGTTCGCGGAGCTAGCGCACCGGCTTGCACTGCGCTCGCCCCGGCCTATCGTGCCGGCACGGGGAGACGTGCATGTTTGCAGGACACTACGCAGCCGCACTCGCAGCAAAGGCCGCCGAGCCACGAGCACCCATGTGGACGCTGGTCGCCGGCGCGCAGCTCGTCGACATCGGCTGGGGCGCGCTCGTCATAGCCGGCATCGAACGCGGTCGCATCGATCCAACACTCCCCGGCAGCGCGCTCGTGCTCGAACATATGCCGTGGACGCACTCGCTCCCCGCCGCCATCGCCTGGTCGGTCGCAGCAGCATTGCTCACACGCTTGCTGCTGCGCGTACCGACACGCGCAGCAGTAATCATCGGCATCGTCGTATTCTCACACTGGCTGCTCGACCTTGTTGTCCATCGCCCCGATCTCGAACTCTATCCCGATGGTCGAAAGCTTGGCTTCGGACTCTGGAATTCACCCGTGATCGAGCAGGCGGTGGAGATCGGCCTCATCGCAACCGCGGGCATGTTTTGGGCGGCCCAGCGCGCCCGCACTGGCCTCTCGGCCTGGCCCGCCGCCGTCTTCGTCCTCCTGCTGGTGACGGTCCAGATCATCGCGCTGCTGATGCCGCAGGAGGCTGTCGACAGCATCGCAGGCGTCGGCCCCACCGCGCTCGCGGTCTACATCGTGCTCGCGCTGATAGCCATCTTCCTTGACGGCCGCCACGCTTCGCAAACCTCACCCGATCCATAAAATTTCACGGGCTCCAACTAACCCGCCCGAAATCATGCTGGCTTAGGCTCTGTCCAGGTGTCGGACGGGGAGCAGGACCATGTCATTCGGAAAACGCACTCCCGGACAGGCGCCGCCCGCGTACACCCCGCCACCCGAGCCGGCGGCCGCGCCCGAACTGACCGGCGTGCGCACCCGCGTCGCAAATCCCGGCGCCATCGACCGTAAGTTCATCGGCCTCGCCGCCGGTGTCGTCGTCCTCTCGGCTGGCGGTGCGATCGCCGCGCCCTCGCTGATCTTGATGATTGGCGGGACACCCGCCCGCCCCATCGAGCAGGTCATCGCAGGCCTCGACCGCAGCGGCGTCCGCGACGCCCTCGCCCGCGAAGCATTCCCCGACGATGCCGGCCGCGCGTTCATGACCAGCCTCGCTGCGCATTTCCCCCAGCAGCATGACCGCTTGCTCGACCAACTCGCCGACGCAGCCTCCGCCGGCGCCGACCGCGATGGCCTCTTCCTCGCCATGAACGCCTGGACGATGGAGTTCGCGCCCGGTCAGCTAGCCGCCCTCGGCCGCACCGGCGCCGAGGGCTTCGACAGGTCGCTCGGCATCTTCCGCGACGCCCTCGGCGTCGTCGAGGCGGAAGCCGGCGGCTGCACCTTGAACGCGCTCGAGCGCTACATGTCCAACCCAGCCAACTTCAATGACCTCACGCATTACGGAGGCGAAGGCTACCGCGTGAGCATGCGCGCCGGCACCACGATGATCGACCTCGCCGCCAGAGGCCGCGACGCTCCGCCGGTCGAGACGCGTATGACGCCTGACGACGAGATTGCGCTGCGTTCCACTTTCATGTCGATGCTGTCGGATCCCCAGGTCATGAACCTCATCCAGGCCGGCGTGCGCGCAGGAACGCCGGACCTGCAGTCCGACTTCGCGCGCAACATCAATGTCTGCCAGCTCGCCCGCACAGTGATCGTCAAGCTCGAAGGCCTGCCCGCCGCCACCAAGGCGCGCCTGTTCGCGACAGTCCTCTCCAGCGACTTCGGCGCACTGGGCGGTTTTCTCGGCAGCCCGTACGGCCCCAGCGCCTTCAACGGCGCCCGGCCGAAATTCGGATCGGGCAGCTTGGGATCGGCGAGCTTTGGCTCGCCCAAGGCGACCCAGTTCTTCCCGTAAACCTCAAGGCAGCGCCGGCGCCTCGGCGGTCGCCGCCTCCGGCGTCTCGACAACCGGCGCCGCCATGGGCGCCCGCGCGCCGAGCGTCACGCAGGGATCGGGCGGCACATTCTTGAGCAGCTCGAATTCAATGTAATCCTGGTCGCTGAACCCCGTGACGCCCCGCGCCGTCAGCCGCTCGCACGCCAGCTTCACCTGCTCGTCGACCCCGGCGCCGATGATCGGATTTATGTCGTACTGTACGACGCCGTTCATGGTCAGCCCGATAAGGCGCCGCGCCGATGCGTCGATCATCAGCAACGCAATCTCCATGTCGGGAAGCTCGAATGTCTGCGCCGGCTCGGGCGAACCCACCTTCCAGAGATGAGCGCGGCCATCATCGCCCGCCGATGCGATCAGCTTCCCGTCGGCGTGCACGGCCACCTGCCGCGCCGAGGATGAGTCCCTGAACGCGCCTCCGTTGGTCGAGACATGCGCCTTGATCGACTGGAAGGGGCGTTCCTCGCCGGCGCGCCAGAGGTCGACATATCCGTTCGCAAGCCCCACCGCCATGAACGATCCATCGCCACTGAACGCAATGTGCTTTGCGGCGTCGCGCAACTTGATTTCCTCGGTCTCGGCAACGCCAGCGCGATGCAGGAGAATCTTGTCCGTTTCGCCTTCCGCAATCATGCGGCCGTCCGGGCTTGCCGCGAGGATGGCTCCGCCGAACTCCTTCGGTCCTATGATGGCCTCGCCCGTGTCCCTCTTCAGGACGACGCCTGTCCCGCCCGTCGTGGTGACGAAGAAGGCGGAACCATCGCCGAGCGCCTGGATGGAAAGCGGTGGCGATTCCTTTGAGCCAACGGGCCAGGAGGCGGTGCGCTGCGCCGCCCCCGATTTCCAGATCTCCACGCGATCCTCGTAACCGACGAAGAGCGTCTGGCCGTCGCGTGATGCGCCCACGGCCCGCAAGGCGCTGGCGGCCTCCTGCGTGTGGGTCGGCGTCATCTCCACACGCCCAGTTCCGGGCAGCCACACCACCGTGCCGCCTTCCTGCCGCGCGACAGCGAGCGGACCGGCCGTGGAGGCCCCGAACGCGGCCGCGATGATCGGATCGTCGCCGGGCCCGCTGCCGAACAGCTCGTCCAGCGGCACAGGCTTCTTCGCGGTCCCGAATGCCGAAAGCATCACCGCGCCATCCTCCGTGACGGCGGCCACCATGCCGAGATCGGTGACGAAATCAGCCGCCTCGATATCCGTGCGGCGCCCAAAGGGCTCAGACCAGCCGAGGTTCAGCATGTCCAGCAGGCGCGCCTGCCCGCCGTCCGACACCAGCAGCACGCCCCGCTGATTGCCGGCCACCCGCATGCCCACCACGGCCTCGGCGTCGAGAAGCTGCTCGGCGAATGTCGTGAACGCCGGCTCGAGTTCGCCATCATCGTCAACCGTTCCGACCTGTCCGCGCTCGGCGCCGTAGAGCACGTCCGATCCGTCGACCGCGAACAGCACCTCGATATCGCCGATCGTGTTGTTGACAGGCGGATCGACCTCCTGGCCCGGCGCCCAGATCTGCAGGCGGCCATCCGACAGGCTCGCGACCACATGGTTCTCTTCGCTGCTCGCGGCAATGGCGCGGAAACCGTAGGTGTCGACCGCCGCGCTTCCCAGCTTCGCGCCATCAGCGATGTTCCACGCCGACAGCTCGCGATTGGCCCCGATAACGAGCCATTGGCCCTCCACATCGACCGTCGCCACATTCTGTTCATAGTCCTGCCGTGCGATCTCCGGACCGACTGCACGGGACATCTTGTTGTCCTTCAGGTTCCAGATGCCGAACTGATCCTTGCCCTCCGCCTGCATGTGCATCAGCATATCGTTCCCGTCCGGCAGCGGAAAAACGTCCACGACCTGCTTCTCGACCGCCAGCTTCATCGACCCAAGCGTTTCCCCCATCGTCCACAGGCGAGGGCCGTCCTCGTGCAGCGTGATGAAACGGCGGCCGTCCTTGAGCGTCACCAGCTTCGTGGCCGGCGATCCCGTCTCCACCGTCGCCACCGACCTGTCGCTGGCATAGGCGCGCTCGAGCGCATTGCGCACAGCGATGTTCCCATCCGGCCGCATCAGGCCTTCCAGCAGGCCGATCCGCGCCGGCGGATCGCCCGCCAGCGCCATCAGCAGCGCGCGGTTGTAGTCGCCCTGGCGCGCCAGGTCGTTGGCGGTTTCCGCGAACAGCGTCGCGCGACGGTCATTGGCGTCGAGTGTCCGCGTCGCCGCAAAATAGTTGCCGGGGATCGCGATCGCCAACAGCAGCACGCCGGCCAATAGCGCCCACAGCGAAAAGGTACGCAGCCGCTGCTGTGCGCGCCTCGAATCCGCAACAGCCGCCTCGGCCGCCTTCAGCGCCTGCTCACGCTCTTCCAGCTGCGCCTTAGCCGCGGCCTGCCGGTTCTGTTCGGCGTCTCCGCTCGCGGCAAGATACTCCCGCACCATGTCGAGCGGGCGGGCGCGGGCCGGCGTGCGCGCCGCCCATGCTTCCGCCTCTTTCAGCGCCTCGCCACGCAGAAGCAGGTCATCACGTCGATCGTTCGACCATTCGAGCGCACGCTCCGAATAGCGTGTCTGTGCGCGCAGCCAGTCAAGATCGACGCTCAACGCCTCGACAATCCGCTTCACGCCAAAATAGAAGCCCGATCCAGGAATGGCCGGATCGGCATAGAAGGGAATCCAGTTTAGCTCGGCGAGCGCCGCCGGCGGCTTGGCATCCTTCAGGGCCTCGGGCGTCAGCGGCACGACGCGCTTGCCCAGCCGCACCGCTTCATTGACTTCCCAGCTGCAGATTTCCGAAGCCGCCGAGTGGGCCGTAAGTACGAACGCTACCGCATCCGCCGACAGGATCAGCTTGCCCAGCCGTTCGCGCCAGTTCTCCGCCCCGCTGATGTCATGGCGGTCGAGGATCGCCACGAACCCCTTGTCCTCGAGTGCAAGCACGAGCTGGTCCGCGAACGCCACATCGACGCGCGAATACGAGACGAAAACTTTCAGCGATGCGGCCTGATCGGCCATCGCCCACCCCTCACGCCACTTCCGAACCCGTTCGACGTTAGACCCGGGCCGCGTCCCGAGGCCAGCCCATTTCGCGCAAGCCGCTCGCCCCTACCGTGTGGAGGGCTCGACCAGTTCGCCTCGCGCCCAGCGCCCAGCCTGGATGACGCTTCCATCAGCCGCCCAGACGACGCCAAACCCGTGCCGATTGCCATTGGCCAGCTCGCCTTCATAGCGCTGGCCGTTGGCGTAGGTGAGAACGCCTCGTCCCTGCGCGCCCCCGCTCGCCCCTTGGCCGGCGAGGCTATCGCCGCTCCTCCAGTGCATCACGCCATGGCCGCTGGCGACATCGCCGGAATACTCGCCCTCATAGCGCGCAGCCCGCGCCGCCGCATTGCCGGCATTGTCCATGAACTCGTAGACACCGACGCCGTTAGCCTGGCCGTTGCGCAGTTCCCCGCGATAGCGGTCACCGACATTCGGCCCGCTGCCGCGCATGCGAACGCCGAGCCCAGTCGGCGCGCCGCCCGAAATCTGCGACATGTAGCGATCGCCATCGGCGCCCACGATGCTCTGCCCGTCCTTGATCGCGTCAGCCGCCTGCGCGGCCTGCCGTGCGGCAGCCGCCCGCTGTGTGGCCATTGTTTGCGCCCGGCGCGCCGCTTCGGCCGCGCTTTTCACATCCGCCGCAAGCTGGTCGATACTGAACGGCGCCGGCCGGCTGATCCGCGCAATGGCGGCCTCGGCATTCGTCGCTCGCGCGCCCGTGGGATAAGCAGCAAGATAGGCCTGATAACCTGCAAGCGTTCCCACGCGCTCGGCGATCGCCCACGCCTCGGCGTCGGCAGCGATGCGGCTCTCCTGCGCCGCCGCCAGCGAATCCGGATCAGCTTCCCGCACGGATGTTGCTGCACGCGTGGCGGCGAGGCTCGCTGCCTGGGCCTGCGCGATACGCAGCTTATCGGCCTCGACTGCGGCTGACAGCGCCGCACTCGCCTTGGGCGTCGAGCCCGTGTTGCGCACCGCCTCTGCAAACGCGCGCAGGTCGCGCGGCGTGGCCGAAGTCAGCACTGGGGCCGGCTTTCGGTTCGATTGTGCAAAGGCGCGGATCGCCTGCATCGTCGCCTCGTCAGGCGCGCCTGTCACAGCGCCGTCATAAAGCTGTAGAGAGGCGAGACCGCGCTGGATGTCCTCGATCGCAAGCGCGCGCTCCGCGCCGAGCGAAGCCAGACGCTCCTCCGCCGCCTTCACCATCGCGCCCGGCACATCGCCTTGCGCTGGGAATGCGGCGAGATAGGCGCGATAAGCTGTTTCGCTATCCGCGGTCACCGCCTTCACCCAGGCCTGCGCATCTAGAACCCGCAAGGCCGCGCGTGCGTTCTCCGCTGTGCTGGAACGCGGGAAGGCCGAAACATGGTCACGTAGCGCCGCCGCATCATTGCGTTCGACGCGCCGCCAGTCTTCCGCCGACGCCTCGGTGTCTTCGAATGTGCCGGTCGCTGGAACTGCGTTGGCCGTCGCGGCCTCGGCCACGGTCTGGGTTGGAATGTTCGAGGCGACCGGCTCCTCACCGCCTTCACCGGCCACGCGCCAGCCGAATGGATCGACGAGCCACAGGCCGACGCCCGAGCCGATCAGCGCCACGGCGGCAACGATCGGGGCAGCTGAGAAGGTCTGGCGGCGGCGACCATAGCCGGTATCAAAACCGCTGCGCCGGAGACTGAGGTCCGGCTCGTCCAGCCGCTCCTCGCGCCGCTCGGGCACGCGGTAGTTGGGCTCAGGAAAACGCGGCCCGCGCGCAGCCTCGCTGCGATCGACATAGCGGACGTTGTCGCTCTCCTGGTAACGCGGCTGTGACGGCTCATACCGCGCCATCGGCGGCGGCTCATAGCGCGGTGGGGGTGGTGGAGGCGCCTGATAGCGCGGCGGCTCCGCAAACCGTGGCGGGGGCGGCTCCGCAAACCGAGGCGGCGGCAGCGGCTCAGCAAACCGAGGCGGCGGTGCTGCCGGCTGCGGCGGCGCCTCATACCGCGGTGGTGGCGGCGGCTCGACAAACTGTATGGGTGGCGGCAGCGGTGGTTCGGGTTTGCGGGGGACCGCCGCTGGTGCGGCAACTGCTGCGGCGGGTCGCTTGGAGGCGGGTGGTGTGGCGGGCTTCACCGGCTCCCCGGCGCAGTTGCGCAGCATCGCCGTCAGGCGACGCCAGCTGGGATCTTCCGGATCACCATTCCAGCGGCTTAGATCGACCGCTTCGAGTTCGTCGAAAGGGCGCGGCGGCCCCTCGCCGTCGAAGCGCGCCTGGATCAGCTTGTTCTTGTACAGCCCCGTCGCGGCCTCGGACCGCACATACTCCGAGCGACGCGCGCTGTCGGACCACAACACCAGCACGGCCTTGGACCAGCCGAGCTTCAGGTCTGCGATGGGGCTGAGGTCAGGCTTCGGCTCCGCCGGGTCCATCCAGCAGTCCCAGCCTTCCTGGCGAAGCAGGTCGCCAACCGCCCGAAGGCGATCCTTGTCCTGGCGTGCGTAAGCTACATATATATCAGTCATGGCCGCCCCTTTGGGCCGCCCCCGCCGTCATTGCTTCTATCAGCGCAAAACCTTCTTGTGGAGATGCGCCAGACCGGCACAGCGCTGTTCGATCACAGATTCTTGGTCCTGTATTCAGCTGGGGCCGCAGGAAAGAACACTGAAATGCGGGTTCCGCCGCTCGCGCGCGGCTGAATCGTCAGGATTCCGCCGTGAAGCTCGGCAAACGCGCGCACGACCGAGAGGCCCAGGCCAGCACCCTTCTGTTTGCGTCCAGCCTCGCCCTGGGCAAAAGCCTTCGACAGTTCATCGAGTTCCTCCGGGCTGATTCCGACGCCGGTGTCCGAGACGGACAGCCGGGCCCCGTCGGCGACCTCCTCGGCCACCACGACGACCTCACCACCTTTGGGTGTGAACTTGAGCGCATTTGAGAGCAGATTAAGCGCAATTTGGCGAACCGCCTTGGAATCGGCAAACGCCTCGGCGTCCTCCGCCCCCTCGCACACGAGGTCGACGTCCTTCCGCCGTGCCTGGTCCGTCATGAAGCGGACCGCATCCTCTGCCAGATCGGACAGACTCAACAGCTCGGGATAGATCTGGTACTTGCCGGCTTCGAGCCGGGCGAGGTCGAGCACGTCATCAATGATCAGGGTGAGGTCGCGACCGCCCTCGTGTATGAGGTCGGCATACTCCTGATAACGTTCCGGCAATGGACCGAACACGCCGCTACGCATCATGTCCGCAAAGCCGAGGATCGCGTTGAGCGGCGTGCGCAATTCGTGACTCGTCTGCGCGAAAAACGTCGTACGGGCCTCCAGCTTCTCTTTGGCCGCCTCGGCTGCCTCGCGCGCCTCCAGCGTCGCGGCCGACGCCTGGCGCAGGCGTGACTCCAGTTGGCTGAGTTTCGCCGCTTCGCCGTCCCCGGACGCAGGATCGCGCGGTGTAACCCCCGCGGACCGGCGGAGTGCAGCAAGCGCCGCGGTCGCCGCGAGAAGCACGAGCGCTGCGGTTCCATAACTCGTTGTAAGGATCGCTGCATCGTGTGGATGCAACCAGCTTCCATTCGATCCGGCCAGGATCGCAACGAACAGTCCGATCACTGCAAAACCGGCGGTCTCCATGGTTACCCGGACCTTCCCGGACAACCACGCGACGGCGATAGCGACGCCGTAGATGACGATCAGCGCTGTTGCGCCGCCCGTGCTCGCCGCCCCTGCCGTTGCGAGTGCGATCCAGAGCGCTGATTCGAGTTCAACGGCCTGCGTCTCCGATGTCGATCCGCGCATGAACGCGCCGGCAAGGGGCGGCAGAACAGCACACGCAAATGCGAGCGCGCTGAGCCAGAACGGCACGCCGAGCGCCAAACTCCATGCCGCAGCGATGGTTACCAGACCTAGCCAGAGTCCGCCGGCCGGGGTCATGAGCTGCAGCCCATTAGCAAATTGTCGCTTGAAGCATCAGTTTGCATCGCGCATCCTAACTGCGCATCAATGAATCCGGTCACAACCTCAGGTGTGTAAGCACATAGCGGGCCGCAGCCTCCGATGGGTGGTTTGGGGGACTCCGGTGTGAACGATATTCGGGAGGTTCCATTGCACACGCGGACCAAATTCTGCGCACTTGCCCTTGTCCTTGCAATCGCCGCCCCGGTGGCGATCAGTCAGGTGTCGTCCGAGACTGGCCAGGGCCGCCTCCTGCCGAGCACGGCCGCGACCTATGCTGATTATCAGGGCAAGGTGTCGGACATCATGTCGAAGGAACTCGGCAACGCAGCCGAGCTCGAGAAGGCGATCGACACGTTCGGCGCGCCCAACATCGGCCAGCTCTCGTCCGGATGGGTGGCCTATTCGGGCATCCTTGCTGCGCAAAACCAGGACTTCGTCAAGGAAGTCCGCAACATCGACAATTACTACGGTCGAGAGCGCCTGATGCTCGGCCTCGAGCGCGACCTCGGCTACGCTCGCACGCTGAAGGGCGGCGAGCAAGCGCTGCAGAATGTGCTGGCCGCGAACGCACGTGACACTGGCCGCCTCTCCAGTGCCGGCGCCTTCGTGAAGGAGCAGTCTTACAAGTTGCAGAAGGTTGGCTGGGGTAAAGAGCGGGTGAAGAATCCGAACGGCATCCTGCAATCGATGAAGACCTCGGCCCAGGGCACCAAGCCTGTCACCGACGCAGTGCAGAAGATCTTCGCAGGCCCCGACCTCGACGCGATGCTCAGCACAGTCGCCGCCTCGCCGGCGACGGCCGACAGCCTGTGGGACAAATTCTCGGTCATCGCAGTCAACGCCCCTGGCAAGGCGCTCGGCACGGTCTCACCGGTTGCTGTTGCGCAGCAGGACCTCAAGATCGCGCCGCACTTCAATGGCACGGCCAATCGTATGGTGACGCTCGCCGCGCTCCACGCGATCGACGCTGAGAAAACCAATGGCGAACAGGTGAAGGCCACGATGGCCGACCCGATGTCGCGCCAGTGCCTGGAGGAAGCGCAGCAGTATCTCTATGGGTGCGTCTCGACCGCATACACGCGCTATGAACTCACCTTCTGCCTCGCCCGCCACGGCCTTCGCTTCGAAGGTGACAAAGTTCGCTCGATGGGCAGTTGCTTCGCCGAGATCGCGAAATAGCCGTTAGCTGACCGATATCGAACCAGGAACCGCCCCGGTCGCTAGACCGGGGCGGTTTGATTTTGGGGGCTCTGCCGGAAGCGACGCGGGAACGCGACGTTGCCATTGACGCAATCGCATCCAAAAAAGCTGTCACCCCGGCCAAAGCCCACAACGCGTGAAGCCGAGAACCGTCTGTCCGGTGTCGCGCTCGGGCGATGGTTCCCGAGTCTACGCTTCACTGCGGCAGGGATGACACCCCCAGAACAAGAGTTGCCAGAAGTCCTTGAGCATCTCCATGCTGCCATCACCTGTCATCAATCCATGGTACGCTGTGTCATGGCCAGATCACTCCCGCCCCTCAACGCCATTCGCGCCTTTGAGGTGGCCTCACGCCATCTCAATCTCAGCCGCGCCGCTGAGGAACTCGGCGTAACGCAGGGCGCCATCTCCAAGCAGGTGATCGCGCTGGAGGAGTTCATCGGCATCCAGCTCTTCATCCGCGATTCAACTGGCCTGCAGCTCACCGCCGAAGGCGGCAATCTCAAGGAAGCCATCGCGCCTGCCTTCACGACGCTGTCGGATGCCTTCGCCCGCTATTCTCGCCGGCCGCCGCGCTCGAACACCATCCGCATTTCCACCGTCGTCTCCTTCGCATCGCAATTCCTCGTGCCTCGCCTTACGAAGTTCGCCGAGCGCTTCCCCGGCTGCGAACTCGAATTCCTCACCTCCATCCGCCTCGTCGACCTCGCGCGTGAGGAATTCGACATCGCCGTGCGCTATGGCCCCGGCGACTGGGACGGCGTCGTCGCCACCCCACTTTCCGACGGCCTGCTGATCCCCGTCTGCGCGCCGCAACTGATGCAGCGAGCGGCGGGCGATCTCGCGACGCTTCTCGCCGGCAATCGCCGAATCCAATCCGCCGCGTGGAGGAGTCGCGCGCGTGGAGCGAAGCCGCCGGCCTACCGCTTGCCACCGTCATGCCCACTTTCGCGATGGAGGAGTTCTCCGTTGCGCTAGCTGGCGCACTGGCTGGGGAAGGCCTCGCGCTTGCTCCGGATGTGCTGGTGAAGGACAGGCTCTCCCGCGGTGAACTCGTGCAGTTCTCGCCCGTCACGGTGAAGACCGGCTATGCCTATCACGTCGCCCATACGCCGAGCGCCCTGCGCCGCGCGGTGGTTCGCGATGTCATCGCCTGGCTGCGCGAGGAAGCAGCCTGTAAGCCGTAGCGACAGGTATTGGCGGCCTTTCAAGACCACGCCCGCAAACTCCCGCCATGGCTTTTGTTCATGGCCCCTGTTCGTCCTTCTCGATTCCGGCGCACGGGAGCCTCGGGCATCACTCACTCAGGCCTGCAAATAGACAGGCCGGATAAAGAGAAGGTAACCTCCCATGAAGTACCAGCCAAAACCGTCCACACTGAAAGTCTACGCTGCTCCCGTGGTGCTGCTGATGATGGCGGGCGTCCTGGCCACGCCTACGGCGTCGGCAGACCCAGCGCCGGGCCATCACACGGTCCAGGCGCAGTTCCGCTACAATGCGGAGGCGCCGGCGGAGCAGATCTACGCGAAGTTGCGCAGGACGGCGGAACGGGTCTGCGCCAAGCCGGGCGTTCGGCCACCGGCCTTCCGCAAGGCTGAGGCAGCGTGCGCGAATAGCGCGATGCAGGACGGCATCAGGCGCATCGGCAGGACCGACATCGCCGTCCTCCATAGCCACAGCGCCGGCTAGGAGCGACACCCCTAAATCCCGTCACTCCCGGGATTAACAGCCGGAAGCACGCCTGCTCGCCCCTCGGCAGGTCGCGCTTCCGGCCAAGGGCTGTTCCGCGCTAGACTTGGCGCGGAGCAAGGTCAGCCAAAGTCCATGTCCAGATCACTTCCACCGCTCAATGCCTTGCGGGCGTTCGAAGCCGCCGGCCGCCATCTCAGCTTTTCGCGCGCCGCCGAGGAGCTCGGCGTGACGCAGGGCGCAATCTCCAAGCACGTCATCGCGCTATAGGATTTCGTTGGCGCGCAGGTTTTCGTGCGCGCGCCCACCGGTCTGTCTCTGACGCGGGAGGGCTACACGCTTACCGAGGCGCTGCGCCCCGCCTTTGCGATGATGAGCGACGCCTTCGCGCACTACCACCGCAGGCCTCCGCGCTCGAACATCTGCCGCATCGCCACGCTGGCCTCCTTCGCGGGGCAGTTCCTGGTGCCGCACCTGCCGGCCTTCCGCGCGGCGCATCCCGACATCGAGATCGAGTTCATCACCTCGACGCGTCTCGTCGACCTCACTCGCGAGCAGGCAGACATCGCGGTGCGCTACGGTCTTGGCGAGTATGAAGGGCTCGTCTCGAGCCGACTCGTGAAAGGCGCGCTTGCGCCGGTCTGCGCCCCGAGCCTCCTTAGCGACCAGGGCGAGAGCGCTGAGCAGCTTGTCGCATCCTGCCGCCGCATCCAGTCGGCCGGTTACAATGAGTGGCGCGACTGGTCGGCCGCCACCGGCATTCCGCTTCCTGCTTCGCCGCCTTGGGTGATCGAGGACTTTCTCGTCGCCATCAAAGCCGCCGTGCTGGGCCAGGGGCTCGCGCTCGTGCCGCTGATGCTTGTGCAGGACGAGCTGGCCGACGGAACGCTCGTCGAATTCTCGCCCGCGCGGCTATCCGTGGACCATACCTACCACATTGCCCACACCGCCGCATCGACGCGCCGGCCTTATGTACAGCAGGTGGTGGACTGGCTCCGGGCCTCGCTGGCGCATCTGAACTGATCGCTACCAGGCCTCGATCTGGAGGCCCGGAATATGAGCGAAATCTGCCGGGTTTAGTGTGGCGAGAACCATTCCGCGCGCGAGCGCCTGAGCGCCGATCATCCGATCAATGATCTTGTGCCGCGAGTACCCCGCCGCCTCGACAATTCGCCCGTACACGTCAGCGGTCGCACGCTCGAACGGCAGAACAGGAATGTAGAGCAGCATGTCATCGAGGCGAGCGCGGCGAATCTGGGCGTTTTTCGGATCGCGAAGGATGCTGCCCTCAAGCTCGACAAGCGTGATCGCCGACATCACAGCGCCTGTCTGCAGTTCGGCCAATCGCCTCAAGGTGGGCGCATGGCCGTCGCGCACCAGAATTGCCACGCTCGTGTCCAGCAGTATCGGCAACTACAGGCCTTTGGGCTCGGGAATTTGGTCGGCGTCGCGCACATCGATATTGCTAGGCTGCGGCAGTCTGTTCAGACGCTCGACCAACTCAGAAAGACTGCCCGCCGGAGCCGGATAGATCGTCACGATGTCTCCGGACCGCTCGACGACGAGTTCGGTGCCATCCTCGAACGCAACTTCCTTTGGTAGCCTAACGGCGATGCTGTTTCCGCTTCTGAAGGCTTTTGTCCTGGCCGTGCTCATCAAAACCTCGGCGTATATCCATGTATATACAGATGAATGGGTGTGATTTCAAGGTTTGATAGATTGCCCTCACGATCGCGACGGGCCATCTCCCGCGGCATGAGCGTCGCCGACCAAGCCCGAAACTTGCGCGAGGATTTCGCCTTTCTCGATGACTGGGAGGCGCGCTTCGCCCATCTCATCGACCTCGGTAAATCCCTGCAGCTGCTGAAGCCGGAGGAATACTCCGACGACAACAAGGTGCGCGGCTGTTCGAGCCAGGTGTGGCTCATTGCCGAGCCTTCGCCAGTCAGCGACGGCGCCATCCGCTTCCGCGGTGCATCCGATGCGATGATCGTCGCCGGCCTGGTCGCCATGCTGCTGCATCTCTTCTCCGACCAGCAGCCGGAGGACATCCTAGCCTTCGACGCGCCGGCCTTCATGCGCGAGATCGGCATAGCCGACGCGCTGACGCCGCAGCGTTCGAACGGACTCGCCTCGATGCTTCAGCGCATCCGCGCACATGCGGGCGGCGCCTAGCGGTCTGTCCACTGGCCGCCGTTGTGCGCCAGCGCCTGCTTCGTGACCACGTGCAGTACGCGCGCGCTTTGCGCCGTGTCGAGCGCCGCACGCGCGATCTGCTCGTGTGCGAATAGGATAATCGCCACGATGATCAGGCCCAGCGCAGGGCCGAACGATCCGATCAACACCAGGCCGAACACAGCCCCCGCATCGATCTATCGGCCATGCCGCCAGATCTCCTGAAACGTCGTCACGACCATGCAGAACCACCACGCCAGCCAGGCGTAGCCGCCACCTCGCGTCGTCGAGCCGTGCGCGCAGCTGGTGGGGGAATCGCGCAAGGCCGCGCTGGAATGGCTCGCTCGCAGGGCCCTGCTGCCAGATCCGGCGTTCCTGATAACCCTGTTTTCGAACTGAGGCATCATCGGGGGCAGGTGCTCCGATAGCTCTCAATCACAAATCTTCGGAATGCCGGCCCTTGTTGTGCTCTTCAACGATTGCTCGGATTCGCGATCTGTTGGCTCACCGCCCGCGAGCGACCAGAGGCAGATCGTCCTTCGCCGCAAGGCTTTGGCGGCCTTGCGCCCGGCTTCCCATCTGAACCTCTACCGCAACGCCTCCAGGATCGACACGGCGCATCCGCCACAGACAAGCGTGAAGAACACTTCGAGTAACGGCACCTTGAACTTCATGGTGGTGCCGCCGATCCAGATCAGCCCGGCCACCGCCGCCGCCACAACCCACGGCCCGATCACATAGCCCAGCGAATACTGCAGCCGGCCGAACGCGGAGTAGTAGCCGTCGAACTGGAAGAGGTAGGCCACGCCCAGCACGGCCGCCGACATCAGGATGGCAAAGCCGCAGAGAAACCGTTCAAGCGAATCCATGTGAACCCCACGCCTTGGCGGGTTGCTAGCACGTGGCGCCGTCGGCCTCACCCCCTTGCCGCGATATCCGGCCGCACGTGTGCAAGCCCCTGAATTTCTGCTTCTTTTCTAACACGGCCGACGCGCAGTTCCCCGCGGCGGCGCCCGTCACAAATGCTTCGCAGAACGGGTGATAGAGGCTTTTCGAAATCGCGCGCCGGCCAGAAGGCCGAGGAGACCCGCCCGTGCTCATCCCGCTCGTTCGCCGGCTCACCCCCCGCAGTCTGGGTGTGGCCTTGGCCGCATTGGCCATCGCCGCGTCCGCACTCACCCCAGAGGCCCACGCCCAGAACATCACAGGCGCCGGCGCCACCTTCCCCGCGCCGATCTACTCCAGCTGGGGCGAGGACTACGCCAAGGACGGCGGCGACCGCCTCAACTATCAGGCGCTCGGCTCCGGCGCCGGCGTTACGCAGATCATCAACCGCACGGTTGATTTCGGCGCCTCGGATTCCCCCGTTGCGCCTGAGCGGCTGGAGAAGGAACAGCTGCTGCAATTCCCCGCCGTGATCGGCGCTGTGGTGGTGATCGTCAACGTGCCCGGCGTCGACGGCACGAAGATCCGCCTCAATGGCGAGCTGCTCGGCGAGATCTATGTCGGACGCATCCGGCTGTGGGACGATCCGAAGATCACCGCGCTCAACCCCGCACTGAAGCTGCCGAAGATCCCGATCTCGCCCGCCTATCGCGCGGACTCGTCGGGCACTACCAGCATCTTCACCAAGTACCTCTCTGCCGTCTCGCCCATCTTCAAGGAGCGCACTGGCGCGGGCAACTCGGTCGCCTGGCGCACCGGCCTCGGCGCGCCGGGCAATGCGGGCGTCGCGGCGGCCGTGAAGAACATCAAGGGCGGCATCGGCTATGTCGAATTCGCCTATGCCGCCGAGAATGGCATGCAGGCGCTGCAGCTCGCCAACGCCAATGGCAAGTTCATCTCGCCAAGCGAGCCAGCTTTTGTTGCCGCCGCCGCGCAGGCCGACTGGGACAAGGCCAAGAACATGGCCGCCAACATGCTGAACATGCCGGGCGATATGTCCTGGCCGATCGTCTCCTCCACATACATCCTCGTGCCGCGCAATCCGAAGGACCCTGCGCGCACGCAGTCCGTGCTCAAATTCTTTGACTGGGCCTTCCGAAATGGCCAACCCACCGCAGATCGCCTGCACTACATGATGCTGCCGCCCGAGGCGCAGGAGCGCGTGCGTACGCAGTGGGCGACACTCGCCCCTGCCGGCAAGCCGCTCTGGCCGCCCGCCTGATGTTCACTATCTGAGGTCGACATGAACACCCCCGCCCCCCTGGCGATCGGCGCCCGCAGGATGCATCCGGCGGACACCACCTTCCGCCTCAGCCTCCATGCCGCAGGCGCAGTCGTGGTGATCGTGCTGCTGTCGATCCTCGCCATCATGTTCATCGGCGGCAAGCTCGCCTTCGACACGTTCGGCGTCGGCTTCATCTGGGGCACGGAGTGGAACCCCGTAACCAAGATCTATGGCGCGCTGCCCGCCATCACCGGCACGCTGATCACTGCAATCCTGGCGCTGTGCATCGCCTGGCCCATCGGCTTCGGTATCGCCTACTTCCTCACCGAGACCTGCCCGCAGAAGCTCCGCACGCCGCTCGGCGTCGCGATCGAGCTTCTCGCCGCCATCCCGTCCATAGTCTACGGCATGTGGGGCTTTTTCGTGCTCGCCCCCTTCATGTCCGAATACGTACAACCCTGGCTGACCAACACCTTCCTATGGATCCCACCGATCGGCGACAGCTTCTTCTGGTTCACTGCGCCCCCCATCGGGGTCGGCATGCTCACCGCAGCGCTGATCCTCGCCGTGATGATCCTGCCCTTCATCGCCGCAACCACACGCGACGTACTGCTCTCCACGCCGCAGCTCCTGAAGGATGGCGCCTACGCGATGGGCGCAACCCGTTGGGAGGCGTTGACCGGCGTCGTCATCCCTGCTGTGCGCGGCTCGCTCTTCGGCGCGGTGTTCCTCGGCCTCGGCCGCGCGCTCGGCGAGACCATGGCCGTCGTCTTCGTTATCGGTAACGCCATCCGCATGCCCGACAGCCTGATGGCACCATCCGCGACAATCGCCTCCGTCGTCGCCAATAACTTCCCCGAAGCTGAACCCGGCACGCTCGACCTCGCCGTACTGTTGGCGCTCGGCTTTATCCTGTTCGTCGTCTCCTTCGGCGTTCTCGCCGTCGCTCGCCTCCTCCTCCGCCAGGAGCGCATGTCGTGAAACAGCTTTCCCCCGCCACGCGCGCGCGCTACTTCCGCCGGCAGCTGGTCGACCGCCTGATGGGCGGCCTCTGCATCTTCGCCGCCGGCGTCGGCCTCCTCTTGCTAGCGCTCATTCTCTGGATGCTATTCTCGAACGGCCTCGCCGGCCTCTCGCTCGAGGTGTTCACCAAGCCAATGTCACAGCCCGGCTCGGGCGGCGGCCTAGCCAACGCCATCGTCGGCTCGCTGTTACAGGTTGGCGTCGGAGCAATGATCGGCGCGCCGCTCGGCATGATGGTCGGCGTCTATCTCTCCGAGGTCGGCAAGGAGTCCCGCTTCGCCTCCGTCGTGCGCTTCGTGAATGACATCCTGCTCTCGGCGCCATCCGTGCTGATCGGCCTTTTCGTCTATCAGATCGCCGTGCTGCCCTTCGGCGGCTTTTCCGGCTTTGCCGGTTCGATCGCGCTTGCCCTCATCGCCATGCCGATCGTCGCTCGCACGACGGAGGACATCCTGCGTCTTGTGCCGCAGGCCTATCGCGACGGCGCCGTCGCCCTCGGCAGCCGCGAGAACGAGGTCGTGCGGAAAGTGGTCCTGCCCGCGGCCTTTGGAGGTATCCTCACCGGCGTGCTTCTTGCGGTCGCCCGGATCGCCGGCGAAACCGCGCCACTGCTCTTCACCTCGCTCGGCAACGATGTCTGGTCTCTCGACATGACCCAGCCGATGGCGAGCCTCCCTATGGCTATCGTCCGCTACTCCAACACGCCCTATCCCGAATGGGTCTCGCTCGCCTGGACCGGTGCGATGCTGATCACCGTGGGCGTACTTGTCCTCAACATCCTGTCACGGTTCTCCTATGCGGCCGTCGCAGGGAAGCAGGGTGGCTGATATGCTCGCAACCATGACGACCGAGACTCAATCCTCCAACGCGCCCAGAGCCACCCCGCTGCAAGCCATGCGCGTCGCAGCTTCGGCGGGCCCCGCGATCGTCTCGCCCACGCGCATCACGCTTGAGAAAATCAACGCCTTCTACGACCAGAAGCAGGCACTGTTCGACGTCAATCTCGAAATCCCCGACAACTCCGTCACCGCCTTCATCGGCGCATCGGGCTGCGGCAAGTCCACTTTGCTGCGCTGTCTCAACCGGATGAACGACACCATCCCCGGCGCGCGCGTTGAAGGTGCGATCCGGATGGACGGTACTGACATTAATGCGCCCGAAATCGATGCCGTCCAGGTGCGCACCCGCATCGGCATGGTGTTCCAGAAGCCGAACCCGTTCCCGATGTCGATCTACGACAACATTGCCTACGGCCCGCGCGCCCACAAAATTCATGAGTCGAAAGCTGAACTCGATGAGATCGTCGAAAAATCCCTGCGCCGCGCCGCGCTGTGGGACGAGGTGAAAGATCGCCTCAACAAATCCGGCCTCGGTCTTTCGGGCGGCCAGCAGCAGCGCCTCGTCATCGCAAGAACGCTGGCTGTTTCGCCCGCGGTGATCCTGATGGACGAACCGTGCTCGGCTCTAGACCCCATCGCCACCGCCCACATCGAGGCGCTTATCGACCAGCTGCGCGAACATACCTGCATTGTTATCGTCACCCACTCCATGGCGCAGGCTGCCCGCGTCTCGCAGCGCACGGCGTTCTTTCACATGGGCAAGCTGATCGAGTCCGGTCCCACCGACCAGATCTTCACCATGCCCAAGCTCGAGCAGACGCAGGACTACATTACAGGCCGCTTCGGCTAAGCGGAGCTCCACACCAGAGTTGCAGGCCTCTGGAAGGACGGGGATGGGCTGGCGAAAGGCCATGTCCCACGTCATCTTGCCCGATTGCCGGGCGCCTTCGCCCGCGCGCCTACCCCACAGCCGCCACCGGCTCGGCCACATCA
This sequence comes from Pseudomonadota bacterium, assembly GCA_041166025.1. GTDB lineage: Bacteria > Pseudomonadota > Alphaproteobacteria > Caulobacterales > Hyphomonadaceae > UBA7672. Next base: position 150,572 of record JBEAMJ010000047.1, read on the forward strand.
TTGGCCGCCTCAGGCCTCCCGCCGGGAAGATAGCCCGCCAACTTGTCGACCAGTTCCGCCGGCAGCCGCCGTGGCCGGCCATCGAAGCCCACGCAGACATTCTCAACGTCCGCCTCCAACACCAGCTCGTTCCCGCGCAGGATGCTCTGCCGGCAGGTGATCCGTGCGCCGCGCGCCAGATCGACCTGCGTCCTGATCTCGAGCCGATTATCGATCCGCGCCGGCCGCACGAAACGCAGCGCCAGCTCGGACACCATGAAGGTCACCGGCATCACCGCCGCCATCAGCCGCGTGTGACTTGCCCCGATTGCGCGAATGAACTCCGAACGTCCTCGCTCGAGATAACGGACATAGTTGGCGTGATAGACGACGCCGGACAGGTCCGTGTCCTCATAATAGATCCGGAGCGGCAACCTGTGCTCACGCCCCACGATATGGCCGCATCCCGGGTCTGGGTGCACCGCCCCCTCCCAGTCCCACGCAAAATGCCCTGCAAGTCTCCTGCCCGCTCCGGCGCCCGGCGGGCAGGCTTGATCCCCGTCAATCCCCACACGTCCCGATAGGCCTAGGTTGCGGAGAACAGCAGGAGATGCACCCGCGTGAGCTACCGCAACATCCTGGTCCAGGTCGACGAAACCGGGCCCTCATACGCCCGTGCAGGCGCCGCCGCCAACATCGCGCGCCGCTTCGGCGCCAAGCTCACGGGCATGTTCCTGCAGTCCGAAAACATCCCCGCCTTCATCGTGGGCGATGTCTTTTCAGCGGTTACAACCGTCCAGGCCTTTATCGAGGAACGCGACGCCAAGATCGCCTCTTCCAAGGCGAAGGCGCGCGAGCAGTTCGCGAAAGCGGCTCCCGAGAGCGAATGGATCGAGGTCAATGGCGATGATGACGCCACTGTTCTTGCTGCAACGCGGCGGTTCGACCTCTCGATCTTTCCGCAGATCGCCCCGTCCAGTTTCGGGACGCATGCAGTCTACGCGCCGACGCTCGCCATGGGCTCAGGCTCGCCTTTCCTGATCATGCCCGACCGCGGCTTCGAACCCGGCCTGGGCCGCAAAGTGCTTGTCGCCTGGAAGGAGACACGGGAATCAGCCCGCGCCGTTCGCGACGCGATGCCTTTCCTGGCAGCCGCCGAAGAGGTTCACTTCCTCGCCGTCTCGCGCAGCGCCGCCGAGGGCTTCGACAAACTTCAGCTCCGTTATCTGGCAGCCCACGGCTGTTCCAACATTCACATGCATGTCGATCGCAATGATGACGTCTCCGTCGCAACCATCATCCAGCGCCATGCCGGCATGGTCGGCGCCGACTTAGTGGTGCAAGGCCTCTACGGCCACTCCCGCCTGCGCGAGATGGTGCTCGGCGGCGTCAGCCGCGACATGCTCGAAATGCTCCAGCTCCCGCTCCTGGTCTCCCACTGACGCTTGACGGGTCGCCGGGCCGGTAGGCAGATGCCGGCGTCCAGGGAGAGCGAGCGTCATGCCGCAGAAGGAAATGCGCATCATCCAGAGGCTGCCGGAGGGTGCCGTCGTTCTCGAGCCCGCGGCCGGCAGGCTCGCCCTGGAAGGCCAGGGCGGCGACACCTACCGCTGTGGCGCCTGCAAGACGCGGCTGATGGACAATGTCAGCCACCTGGACGTTTACCACGGCGAGCACTTCGACGCCGTCAAATGCCCCAAATGCGGAAAGCTCAACGGCCTGCCGCACGATGACCACCACCACTGAGCAGACTCAGAGTTCCGATCCCGATTCCTGTCCGTTCCCGCTCCGATTCCTGGGCGTTTCCGTGTTCTGTGGATAACCCACCCCTGTGGACAGTTCAGGCCGGCGCGAAGTTCCGATCGCGCCGCAGCGAGAGATCGACCCGTAGCGCCGCCCGATCCGGATCGGCCGCGGCTTCGGCCGGCAGGTAGCGGTCGTGGCACAGGACCAGGTCCACCTCCGCCCCGTTCGACGACAATGGCAGCCGCAGCCAGTAATGGATCGATCCGTCGGCCAGCCGCGTCGCCCCGGACACCGGAATTTCGCGCACCAACGCCCGCGTCGCCAGTTCGGCCCACATCGCCCCGCCGCGGCACACGTCAATCTCGTCCGCAGTCTTGCCCTTGGCCTCACCGCCGAACACAGACTGCAGGCCCGTGCCCGCCAGCCTGAAGCGGAACTGGCCGCCATCCTCGCAGCTGAGAACGGAGATGTAGGCCAGCTCGCGATTGATCGCCGGAATGTCGATGTCCTCGCATGTAATGAAGCTGCGGCCGCGCAGGCGCTTCCGCCACGACTCAAGCACCTTGGTCTGCCCTGACGGGGCAGCGGCATTGTGTTCGAACGACATTCTCAGCCCCTGGAATCCATTGCGAAACGGACACATGCCCGCCGCACAGACTTCTGTTGTTGAACAGGACCCGTGAGGCCAGCCCGACCCCCGGATCTTTACTGAGGGAGCCGTTCCCCGCGCTTTCGCACAACTCGAACCGGCCCGGTGATTCGCATCACTAAGCCGGAGGGTGATTCGGTTCGCCGACTCAGGCAAGGGGCCTGGGGAACCAAATCTTCACCGCCGTCAACAAAGTGCAAATGTGTGCTCCGTTCCGGACGCGAGTCGACTTGGCCTGCCTCCCGCCAAATCGGGCTCCCGTGTCAGCGAGTCGGGACGGCGGATTACTTTTTCATAAGTCCCAGGCCCATCTTGCGAGCGAGGTCCGAGCGCTGCTTGGCATAGTTCGGTGCGACCATCGGGTAGTCGGCCCCGAGTCCCCACTTCTCGCGATACTCTTCGGGCGACATATCATAGCGCGTGCGAAGATGGCGCTTCAGCGACTTGAATTTCTTGCCATCTTCCAGGCAGACGATGTGGTCATCGGTGACCGACTTCTTCACTGGCACGGCGGGCTTGAGGTCCGCCCTGGGTTCGCTCGGCGCCGTCCCCTGGATTTCCGACAGGGTCGCGTGCACCCGTTCGATCAGCCTGGGCAGGTCTGCGACCGGAACGGAATTGTGCGCAACGTAGGCGGAAACAATATCCGAGGTGAGATCGATAAGATTAGACCGTGGCCGCGATTCGCTATCCATGATCAACGGTGGATCCCAACAGGTTGAATCAGTTTGTTCAACGCCATTACTGTGCGGATACTCGGCCACTTTACAGGGTCTGTAAATGCCGGACTGAATTCGCCCCGCGTCCGGCAGGGAATCAACAGGCGCTGGCTAGCTCAACAGCGAGACCAGCAGCACGAGGCCCAGTATTGCCAGGCTGAGGACGGCTGTTGCGCCGAGCGGAAACTTGGTCGCAACCCATCCCTGCGGCGCAAATACCTGACGGGTCGCGCCCTGCACCAGTTCGCCGGTCGCCCGGCCCGCTGCCGTAACGAACCGGCCTGTCCTCCGCAGCGGTCTCCCGGCCGCCCGCGCCAAGAGCGGCCATCCACGCCGCCACAGCCATTCCACATCGAGGATCAGCCCGGGCCGCTCGGCCGGATACCAGCCGCGCCAACGCAGGATCATGAAGGCCAGCGTCGCGAAGAGGAGTAGCTGCAGCTGCTGCAGCACATGCGTCGTGGTCCAAAGATCGGTGGCGAGATAATCCATCGCCACCTCCTGGTAAGGGAGGAACTGGTAGAGCGAAGCCGGCGACAGGCCGATGCCGATGCACAACGCCGCCGCCGCTCCCATCGCCAGCAGCATGTTGAATGGCGCCTCCTGCGGGCGTTTGCCGCTGTCGTGGCTGAAGAAGGTGAAGAACGGGATCTTGATGCCCGAATGCTCGAGCACGCCCGCAGATGCGAAAAGCAGCATGATCCACACGACGAACAAGGCAGGATCCGCATGACTCGCCGACATCACCATCGACTTTGCGGCAAAGCCCGAGAACAGTGGCAGCGCCGAAATCGAAGCAGCGCCGACAAGGCAGAACAGCGTCGTCCACGGCATCGTCCGATGCAGCCCGCCCAACTCGCTCGCCTTTGTCGTACCCGTCCGGTAGAGCACTGCGCCCATGCTCATGAAGAGCAGCGCCTTGTACAGGATGTGCGCGAACGCATGCGCCGCTGCGCCATTCACTGCCAGCTGTGTGCCGATGCCAACGGCGCACACCATGAAGCCGACCTGGTTGTTGAGGCTGTAGGCGAGAACTTTGCGCAGATCGTTCTCGATCACTGCAAAAAAGACCGGGAACACCGTCATGACTGCGCCAATCCAGATCAGCCAATCGAGACCCGCAAAGTATCGGGCGAGCGCATAGACAGCGAGCTTGGTCGTGAACGCCGAGAGCACCACAGCGCCGGTTTCGGATGCACGCGGATATGCATCCTGCAACCAGTTGTGCACCATCGGGAACGCAGCTTTGATCCCGAACCCTGCGAGGATCAGCACCGCTCCCGGCGCCTCGATGTCGATGACGCCCACGGGCAGGCCGGCCATGCTCGGCGCGATCTGCGAAAACTGCGTCTCGCCCGTCGCTGACACATAAAGACAGAGGCCTGCCAGGACCAGCATGCCCGACGTGATCTGGAAAACGAGATAACGTACAGCTGCCCGTACGCTCTCTTGCCTGCGCGGCGCCAGCACCTGGAACACCGAAGCAATCGCCGTCAGCTCCCAAGCGATGAACAGGCTGATCAGGTCGCCGACGAACACTGCCGTCACGGCGGCGCCGGCATAGATCATCGCGGTCGAATCCTGCAGCGGATCGCGCCGGTGCAGTGAATAGACCCCCATCAACGCCGCCGCGATAATGAAGGCGAGCCCGAACACGAAGGAGAGGCTGTCGGGCCGGTGGAGCACCAGTTCGAGCCCGAGGTAATCTACCGTCTGCAGATCGATGCTCAAGCCTTCCGCCGAAATCAGCGCAACGAGAGCCACAATCGGCCCGCCCAGCATCAGGATGCCTCGCGAAGCCACGTCGCGCGCGAACGGGAGCAGCAATGCGGCCGCCAGGATGAAGAAACCGGGGTTGGTGTTGGCCAGCCAGTCGGCGAGACGTTCAATCGTCACGGCCCGCCTCCCCGCTGCGCGTGTCGTAATGATCCTCCCGCCGGCGCAACAGCCAGCCCAACGGCCAGCCGCTCAGCACGGCGAAGGCGAATGCGACAACGCCGAAGACGCCATGAAAGCCCGGCGTCGCGGTCGGGTCCTTCGACGGCGACGTCGCCACGAGCATTTCGAGCCCGACAAGCCCGAGACCGACAATTGCAAGGAGCCAAGTGAAGACCAGCGCGAAACGCTTCGAACGCATCCACGAAAAGAGCAACACCGATAGGGGATGCTCGCCTGACTCGCCTAGCCCGGGATCCCTGTCCTCGTTCATGGCGCCGTCTCCAACAGGGTGATGGCGCCGAGCGGCTCAAGATAATCGGCGATGTACTCTGCGCCGGTGAAGAGCCCGATACAGCCGATCCCCGTCAGGATCGCCGCCACTAGCGCCGGCCCCGGCGTACCACCAGGTCGCACAAAGTCCGGAGCAAGGGACGTCGGCGGTGCAAATAGGGCACGGAACGCCACAGGCAACAGGTAGCCTATCGACAACAGCGAGGACGCGATCATCGCGGCGGCCGTCGCCCACTCGCCGGACCCGAACGAGGCATTGACCAGCAGCAGTTTCGACCACATCCCCGCCGTGGGCGGCAATCCGATCAGTGAGAGCGACGCGATCAGGAAAAGGGTGAACACAACCGGCATTCGCCGTCCCGCCCCTGCCATTTGCGAGACACGCGTCACTCCCGTGGCTACATAGATCGCCCCCGCGCACATGAAGAGCGTTATCTTGGCGACGGCATGCACCACCATGTGCATCCCGCCCGCGGCCAGCCCTGTTGCGAAGGGCAGCATAGCGGCCGACGAGATGTAAGCGAGCTGGCCCACCGTCGACCAGGCCAGCCGCGCCTTGAGGTCATCCTTGCTGAGCGCAACCAGCGACGCGATCACGATTGTCGCCGCCGCCACCCAGAGGACCCACGTCGCTGCAGGCAGCGCGGTGATCAGCTCCGGCCCGAAAATGTAAGCCGACACCTTGAGGATAGTGAAAACACCCGCCTTCACCACCGCCACCGCATGCAGCAAGGCCGACACCGGCGCCGGGGCAACCATCGCCGCCGGCAGCCAACCGTGCAGCGGAATGAGCGCCGCCTTCGCTGCTCCGAACACGAGCAGCAAGAGTAGCATGTTTCCGATCGCCGGGTCCGTGCCTCCCGGCAGCAGTCCGCCCGGCGTGAAGGTCGTCGAGCCGGCAATGCTTGCGACACCGATGATGCCCGGGACGAACAGCACCACTGACGCGCCCACCAGCGTGCCAAGATAGATGCGGCCCGCGCGCCGCGCCGCTGCATCGCCCTTGTGGGTCACCAGCGGATAGGTCGCGAGCGTGAGTATTTCGTAGAAGACGAACAGCGTGAACAGGTTCGCCGCCATCGCAATGCCCATTACGCCAAACATAGCGAGCGAAAAACACATATAGAATCGCGTTTGGCTCGGCTCGCGCTTGCCCCGCATGTAACCGATCGAAAACAGTGAATTGATCGCCCAGAGCACGCTTGCCATCACGCCGAACAGCGCGCCGAGCGGCTCGATCCGGAAAGCAAACTCCAGTCCAGCCATCGGTTGGGCAATCATCATTTCCGGCGGATCGCCGGCTCCAGCGCGTACGAAGATCGACATCGTGATGATGCAGAGCGCGATGCACGCCACCAACATCAGCGTCTCGCGCACATCCGGCATGCGCCCGACCGCGAACGTCACCAGCGCTGCAAACAGCGGCAACCCAAGCGCCAGAAGGATCAGCAACTCCCCGACCGTCATCGCGCCGACCCTATGAGACCGGTCGCGCTCGCACGGGAAAGACTCTCGGGTAGCGACGAGTCGACACCGAACCACACCGAAAGCCCGGCCATGACCAGTAGCGGCACGAGCACGCCAAACGGAGCCTCGTGCGCCCGCGTCGCGCCGGGCAGCGGCGCCCTAAAGAACATCGCCTCCAGCAAGCGCCCGACATAGACGAGCGTCAGGAGCGACCCCACCGCCAGCGTCGCCACGACCCAGAGTGCTCCGGCTTCCAGCGCACCGGCAATGAGCGACCATTTGGCGAGGAAACCCATGGTCAGCGGCACGCCAGCCAGGCTCGCGGCGCCGACCGCGAATGCCGCCGCCGACCATGGCGCCTCGCGCCCAAGACCGTAGAACTCTTCCACTGTCCGCGCCTTGACACTGATCGCCAGCGCGCCGACACCCATGAACAGCGCGCCCTTCATCAGCGCGTGCGCAACCAGGTAGAACACGCCGGCCGAAAGCCCGCCTGTCGTCGCGAGCGAAATGCCGAGCATTATGAAGCCAACCTGAGCCACCGACGAGAAGGCAAGGATACGCCGTACCTCCTTCTCGAAGATCGCCTGCACTGAGCAGACGATGGCGGCTGCCGCCGCCAGCGGCGCCACAATCAGCGCCAGAAATGTCTGGCCAAATCCGCCGGTCGGAAACACGTCGAACACAAACCGTACGATGAGATAAATCGCCGACTTGGTTGCCGTCGCCGCAAGAAACACCGACACAAGGCTCGGCGCCCCCGCATAAGCCCCCGGCAACCAGCCATGCAGCGGAAATATCGCCGCCTTGACGCCGAGCCCTGCCACGATGAAGGCGAGCCCGGCCTGCACTGCAAAATTGTCGCCCAGCGCGGCGAGACGCACGGACATGTCGACCAGGTTGAGCGTCCCCGTCGCACCATAGAGGAAGCCGACGCCGAGCACATAAAAGGTCGCGCCTACCGTGCCGAAGATCAGGTAATTGAAGGCCGCCGGCAGCGCTCGCCGGTCACGGGCTTCGCCGACCGCCACCAGCGCATAGGTCCCGATCGAGGAAACCTCGAGAAACACGAAGGCGTTGAACGCATCGCCCGTGAACACCAGCCCAAGAAATCCGGCAAGGCACAACAGGTAGCCCGCCTGGAATAGCCCGTGCTTTCCCGGATACACCTCCGACGACAGCGCGTGCCCCGAGTAGAGCGCACCCAGCAGGCCCACCGAGGCGATCAGCAGCGCCAACGTAGCGCCCAGTGCATCGATGCGCAGCGCAATGCCCAGTGGCGGCGCAAAGCCGCCAAGCGCATAGTCCACGACACCCTCGCGCGCCACCTCGGTCACCACCGCCACCGACATCCAAAGCGCAAACGCGGCGGTCAGAACGCTGACCATCCACGCCGTCCGGGCGCCCGGGCTCAGGGCCGCCGCGCTCGCGCCAATCAGCGGCCCGGCGACCACCAGGATCGGCGCCTGCGCTGTGAGGGCCGGCGGCGTGACATATATCGCCTCAAACAGGGTCACTCCCCGGGCTCCCTGGCGCGCACCGCTTCGATCTCGTCCGCCTCGATGGTGCCGTAGGCCTCGCGGATGCGCACTGCGATTGAGAGGCCGACTGCCAGAGTCGCCACGCCCACAACGATCGCTGTCAGGATCAGCACATGCGGCAGCGGGTTGGAATAGACGACGCCACTCACACCGAACTGCGCGACATAGGCCGGATCGAGCTGCGCGGCGAGCGCCTGCGCCTCGGGGCTGTCGGGATAGATCTTGATCGCCGCCGTCCCGCCCGCGACCTTGCCGAGGCTGATGTACAATAGCGCTGTAGACGTCTGGAATAACGCGAGCCCGATCATCCGCTTGATCAGATTCCCAGTCGCAAACAGCACGTAGAGCCCGGTCATCATGAGGACGATGACGGCGAGATAGTTGAAGTGCGTGACGACGAAGTTCATCGCGCCGACCCCACGTCATGAGTAGCGCGCCCAGCAAACCCGTAGAAGATCGTCACCATCGTCGACGACACGGTGAGCAGAACGCCGACCTCGACGAGCAGGATCCCGAAATGCTGCCCCCAGTTGTGCGAGTGCGTTGGATCGCCCAGTAGACCCGGCGGGATCATCGCTTCGACACGCGGCATGAACAACCGGTCGTAGTCGAGGAAGCCGCCGCCATTCGCCATGCACACCACGCCAACTCCCGCAAACACCAGCACACCCAGCGCCGCCACGCCGCGCACGAACCCGGCCGGTATCGCCGCAGTGGTCGCGTGCAGTCCGAACACCAGAGCATGCAGGATCGGCGCTACCGCAAGAATCACCCCCGCTTGAAAGCCGCCACCCGCGCCCAGATCGCCGTGGAACAGAACGTAGAATGCAAACAGGATGATCAGCGGGATCAGCAGCCGCGCCGTCACGCGCAGCACGACATGATGCTCACCCGGCTGCACCGGCGGCTGCGGAAGGCTTGATCGCGGCCCAAACCCCAGCATCAGCGCAACGCCGATACCCGCAGCGAATATGACCACCGTCTCGCCCAGCGTATCGAAGCCGCGATAGCTGGCCAGCACGGCCGTGACGACATTGGGAATGCCGATGTCATTCGGCGTTTCGACGAGATAGCTGCGCCCGACATGGGCGTTCGCCGGCGACGATGGATCGCCGAACGAGGCAAGGCCTGACACGGCAAGCACCAGGAGCGCGCCCACGCCGACAACCAGCACAGCCGGGGCGATCGCCCGCCGCCAATCCACGCGCACTGGCCCCGGCCGCACCAGCAGCGTCGCGCCTAGCAGCACGACGGTCGACACGCCCGCCCCGACCACGGCCTCTGTGAAGGCGACATCCGCCGCATCCATAACCACAAGCCAGACCGCGCTCGCCAGCGAATAAACGCCCATCAACAGGATCGCGGCGACGAGGCTGCGCGTCCAGGCAATCGCGGCGGCGATCGCTACCAGCATCAGCAGCAATGCAACGTTTAGCGCGAAGCTCGCTTCGAGGGCGATCGCATTCATGGTGCAACGCCCCCGTCACGCTGCGCCGGGCCAGCCCCCTCGGACGACTCGCCCTTCATGATCTGGAAGGCGCCGATGCGTGGTTTGTGCCCGGCGCTGAACGCCGCATTGGCGAGCGCGTTCGCCGCGGCGGGCGTCGTCAGCATCACGAAGGCCCATACGAATGCCAGCTTCAACGTCTCCAGCGTGAAGCCTGAAAGAATTCCGAGCCCGATCAACACGAGTGTCGCCCCGCCGGTGTCCGTCAGGCTCGCGGCATGGATGCGCGTGTAGACGTCCGGAAACCGCACAACGCCGACGCCGCCGAGCAGCGTCAGCAGGGTTCCGGCGAAAACCAGGCCGCCGCCAATCCAATGGATCGCATCAGCCATCCTTAGCCTCCGTATCGTGCGGAGAACAGAGTGGCTGGGCCAAGGTGCGGTAGCGAACGAACTTCATCAGCGCGATCGTGGTCACGAAGTTGATCAGAGCATACGCTATGGCGATATCGAGGAAGGCTGGTCGGCCGAACAGGTAGCCGATCACGGCGATCAGCAGCACTGTCTTGGTGCCGAACGAATTCCCCGCCAGCATGCGGTCGTATGGTGACGGCCCGGCGATGGCCCGCCAGATCATCAGCCCCATGGCCACGACTAGCCCGGCCACTCCAGCCGCCAGCAACATGGGCTCAGCCCTTCTGCTTTGCGCCGTCGGCCGTACGCGCGGAACGCTCATCCATACGCGCGAAGCTCGGCGGCGTCGCGTTCTCGCGCACCAGCGCATGGACCTTGAGCGTTTCGCCGTCGACGTCGACCGTGACTGTCCCGGGTGTCAGAGTGATCGAGTTGGCGAGCAGCGCCTTGCCGAGATCGCTGCGCGCCTGTGTCTTCACCGACACCATAGCCGGGTCGATGGCGTGCCGTGGCCCGACCACCCGCGCAATCACAGCGAGATTGGCCTTCACGATCTCGCCAAGCAGCCAGATCGTATAGGCGGTGAGCTGCACGAAGCGATGATAGGGCGAGGCGTCCCGACCAATCACGCGCAGCCGCGCACACAGCCATATTGTCAGGAGCACAGCGATCGCGGCCGCGACGAGGAAATAGGGCGAGGCCAGTCCCGACAGCGCAAACCAGAAGGCAACCAGCGCCGCCAGCAATCCCGGCAGATAGCTCATGATAACGGCCTCCTCTGCTGGCTCCGGAGACCGTTTGAACCAGTCCGTCAGAAATTTCCAGCAAAACAGCTAACGGCCGAAGACCGGTCGCGGAACCGTATCTTCAAAGCCGAATGCGGCGCGATCGATGTCGGTATCTTCAGCGCCAACGACCGCTTCCGGCGAGAACGCGGCGCTCAGCGACCAGTTCCAGTAACGCAGCACGGTCTGCGCCTTGGCTACCGCGATTGTTTCGTAGGCTTCGGACACACGCGCAAATTCCGGTCCGCCTTCGGCCCTGAGCAAAGCAAGCCACAGGAGACGCAGATAGGGCAGCTTGAGACCCGTCGCCTTGCACAGCACGGCGATGCCCTCCCCGCCGGGGTCCTGGCAGATGCGCTCAGCCGTCGAGGTCTTGACGCCCGAGAGCGCCGCGATGTCGACTAATGCTTCTGCGTTCATTCCGGTCGCGGCCGCCGCCTCGATGGCCGCCTCAAGGCTGTCATGCGGCGAACGGTCGATCGCCGCGCGGTCGCGCTGGCACCGTTCGATCACCTGCAGCGCCTTGCGCACAACCGGGTCCTTGTCCGCGGCAGCATGGCGAAAGATGTCGCCGCACATCTCCATCAGCAGCGTCCGCTCCGCCGAGAAGCGTAGCAGGATCTGCCGCCGCTCTGCGGGCCCGGACCACCAGAACATCGCCAGCGCATGCGCAGGTCGGACCTCCTCGCGCTGGATCAGCAGCGGCGGCAGCGCCGGCGCATCCCGCGAAGCGGCAATCATGAGCTCCACCGACCGCTCGGACAGCTTGGCCTGAGTGTTTTCCAGCAACGCCTTCATCGCCAGAGTATCGCCGGTTTCGGCGATGGCGGAGGCGACGGCCGGACCGATCTCGCGGCGCTGTGCGACGCTTACGCGGTGCGCCGTCTGGCCATGGGCGACGACATGGCAGAGGTCGGCATCGTCGAATGCCTTGTTGTCAGCCAGCAGGAGGTGCGCCACATGCGGCGCGTCGAGCGCCAGAAAACGGAGCAGCCGCTTGGGCGCTTGTGACATCTCCTGAAGGCGCCGGGCGCACAGCTCGCGCGCCGCAACATCGGACTCCAGCAGGATTTCGAGTAGCAGGTCCCCGGCGATCGCGCGATCCTGGATGTTTCCGCGGGAGGACGGCAACGCCACGACGTCCATTAACCGCCGCAAGAGGGTGCGACGCGCAAATCCGTCCGGCGCAGCGGAGGCAAGGCCTCCGGATCCGCCAAGCATTTCCGGATGGGATGAACGATCGGACATGCGACGCTGCTTTCCTCGCAGCGGAACATGCCTGCCCCGCGGTTAACGGATCATCAACCAGCCGGCGCAGCGAGGCTCAGGCGGCGTAGGGCCGGCGTGGGCCTTCTGCCTCAGCGCCAGGGTGGATAAAGATCAGTGCGATTGCCGAGGCCAACAGCGCGACCACAAGATAGAAGAGCGCCGAAGGGTCGGTCTCGACCGTCGTCACCGTTCCGCCCTGCAACGTATCCACAGGCAGGGCGATCCCCAACATGATCAGCTGGCCCACCAGCGCCGCCATGCCGGCAAGCAATAGCGTCGCGAGGATCGCACCGGCCCGACGAGTCACCGGAACAAGAATGAGCAAGGCCGCCACCACGCCCAGCGCGCCGAACACGAAACGACCTGTCGGCTCGAAGAAGGCGAACCCGGAACTGTCGCGGAACAGTTCGAACAGGTGGTTTTTCGTTGGCGGCTGTGGCGCGAGCACTTCCGCCGCCGTCCAGAACAGCATCACGGCCAGGAACAGGGCGATCACCCAGCTACCCAGCGTCCGGGCTTCACGCATGGCTCAACTCCCTCACAGCACAGCTGGCGAGCATGGCGCAGAATTTGCCGGACTTCAAACAGCCTGGGCGCCCCGGCGGCAATCGCCGGAACGCCCTTCAAACCTGCAAGACACGCTCAGTCTTTAGGTAGGTATTCCTGCAAGGACAGCTTCCCGTCTCGATTGGTGTCCAGCCGCATGAACGCCGCCTTGATTGCCTCGGGCGAAGCGGCCTTTGCGGCTGGAACCTCGATCCTGGGTGGCTCGGGCATGTCGGGCGCGCCCGGTACATTCATGCGGGCCATGGGCGGCGCAACGATCTTTGCATACTCGTTCTGGCTCAGCGACTTGCTGTCATCTTCGTCGAGAATTTCGAAGCCGCGGGTGAGCATCGCCGTTTGGTTAGCGCGATACTCCTCGAGGCTGACCTTGCCGTCCTTGTTGGCGTCGATCGCTGCGAACTCGTCCTTGCGGATATCGTCGACCGAAATCGTGATCGCCTTGTGGACTGTCGCAGGCTCGCCACCCACGACCTCGCTCGTCTCGTGGCGTGTAATGAACTTGTATTCGTGGGTCTGCTGCGACGCCTTACCGACATCCGCGCCGCCCAATTCATCCGGCAGGTAGAAGGCGAAGGCTTCCTTTTTCATCGTGCCGGGCGAAACCTTGATCTCCGGTGGCGCATCGCCTGTTCGTGTGACGGTGCGAGTCTCGATCACGACATCGTCCTTCTTCCCATCGGCTGTCTTAGGTCCAAGGAACTCTTCCACCGACAGGACGCCGTCGCCGTTAGCATCCAGTCGTATGAACTGCGCCTTGATGTCCGGCGCTGCGGCGCTGGGGAGCACGGCCAGAGCAGTGAGGCCGACGGCGAGCGCCCCGCCCGCGGCGACCCGGGGTGCATATCGGCGAACATTGAGAGGTAGTGTCATGACGAGCGTCCTTTTCGCTTCAAGGGTCGGCCGCTCGCGCGCGTCGAGATAGGACTGCACCTGCTCGCGAACAACCTCGCTCGCCGTCGTACCGTCTTCCCGGCAGGCGTTCAGGAACGCCTGCTTGGTCTCATGCGGGATCCTGACTTCGAGGGTTTCGGACTTCTTGACCTTCTGGGTCCTGCGTTCGGTCTTTCCGTCTCGGGTCATTGATTCTCATTCCCTCGCCGCGTGCGGCCGTCCTTCACCTGAGAACGGTCCGCTGCTCCAGCCCAGCGAAATGCCGCACGGGCGCCCGTCAGATTCCGTCCGGTCGTGGCAAGATCGTGGCGCGGCGCCCCACAGTCCTCTCCAATTCCTGTCCCGACGCCACCGATTCCGTGTCCGGACATAGCTTGCGGCTGAAATTTCAGCGAATAATGTCGATTGGCGACTCTCGCCGTTATCCTCGGAAGGCTTCTACCATGCGCATGGTCAACTACGCCGATCTCGAATCCCTAGTCGGAACCGAAGTTGGCGTCTCGCCTTGGCACCAGATCACCCAAAGCCAGATCAACAAGTTCGCGGAGGCCACGGGCGACCATCAGTGGATCCATGTGGACGTCGAGCGCGCCACAAAGGAACTTGGGGCCCCGATCGCCCACGGATACCTTACCCTTTCGCTTCTCCCGATGCTTGCCGCCCAAATTATGCGGGTTGAGGGTGTCACCCGCGGGATCAATTTCGGCTGCAACAAGGTGCGTTTCACCAACATGGTGCCCGTCGGCTCCCGAGTCCGCCTGCGCCAGAAATGCCTCGCCGTTGAAAGCCGCGCCGGCGGCAAGCAGGTAACGATGGAATCCACCATCGAGATCGAAGGCAAGGACCGCCCGGCCTGCGTCGCTGAGTCCATCGGCATCATCTACGGACAGTAGGCCAGCCACCCCCACCACTGACGTCACAAATCTGTGCACGTTTGTGGGCTAAGGCCTTTATTACACATAGTTTTTTGTCCCGTACCTTTGGACGAATCGCGCTCTGAACCAGAACTTCACGCCTTCACGACCATATGTCGGACATGGCGCGCATGATTCCCACTGGACCAGGACGAACCCCCGACGGCTCCGGCGCACCCGCGCCCGGGGCCTTCCCTGCCGCCCCGCCCCAGGCCCGCCGTGACGACGAGGCCGTGATCGAGCAACTCGGCCGCGCGCGCCAGGATCCCTACGCCTGGCTCAAGGACGATAACTGGCGCGAGGTGATGCGCGACACCTCCCGCCTGCGCGCCGACATCCGGTCCCACCTTGAAGCCGAGAACGCCTACACCAGCGCAGCCCTCGAAGCGCCAACCGCCGCCCTGCAGGACCAGCTGTTCGAGGAGATGCGCGGCCGCATCAAAGAGAATGACAGCTCTGTCCCCGCTATTGACGGCCCGTGGGCCTACTACCGCCGCTTCCGCGAAGGAGGCGAGTATCCGCTCTTCGCCCGTCGCGCAGCCGGACACGCCTTTAGCGATCATGAGGCGCACGAACAGCTCTTGATCGACGGCGACGCAATGGCAAAGGGCTGCGACTACTTCGACATCCGAAAGGTCTCGCATTCGCCCGACCATCGCCTCATCGCCTTCGCCGTCGACGACAAGGGCTCCGAATTCTACACGCTCCACATCCGTGACTGCCTCTCTGGTGCGGAAGTTGAGACGATCCGTGACACCTATGGCGACTTCGTCTGGGGCGAGGATTCGCGCTCGCTCTTCTGGGTCGCGCGCGACGAGAACGTCCGCCCGGTCGCTGTCTTCTGCCGGCGCCTGGACAGCGGCGTCGACGAGCTGGTCTACCGCGAGCAGGACCCCGGCTTCTTTGTCGGCGTCAGCAAGAGCGAATCCCGCCGCTTCATCTTCGTCGTCGCCAACGACCACACAACCACCGAATGGCGCTACCTTCGTACAGACAGCGACAGCCACGCCCTCACCTTAATCGCTGAGCGTGAGGCCGGCGTCGACTATTCCGTCGTCGACTTCGACAACCGCTTCTGGATCCGCACAAACAAAAATGGTGCGGTCGATTTTGCGCTGGTCTCCACCCCTCACGACGCAACAGGCGAGGACCATCGGCGCATCGAGATTCCCCACCGATCCGGCGTGCTGCTGCTCGATGTCGAACCCTTCGCCGATTTCCTCGTCCGAATGGAGCGCGAGAACGGTCTGCCGCGCATCGTTGTGCGCGAACGCGCCACCGGCGCCGAACACGCCCTCGCGTTTGCCGAAGCCGCCTACGCCCTCGGCATGTCCAGCGGTCATGAATGGAACTCGCGTTGGCTCCGCTTCGAGTACTCCTCGCCTTCAACCCCGGCGCAGATCTTCGACTACGACATGGTCTCGCGTCAGCGCATTCTGCGTAAGACGCAGCAAGTGCCTTCGGGCCACAACCCGGATGACTACATCGTCGAGCGTATCGACGCACCCGCAGAGGATGGCGCGCTCGTCCCTGTTACGCTTCTGCGCCATCGGACGACGCCGCTTGATGGCTCCGCGCCCGTCCTCCTTTACGGCTACGGCTCCTATGGCATCACCATCCCGGCAGATTTCCGTACTGCTCGCCTGAGCCTCGTCGATCGCGGCTTCATCTATGCTGTCGCCGATGTGCGCGGCTCGATGGCCAAGGGCTATCAGTGGTATCTCGACGGCAAGCTCGACAAGAAGGCCAACTCCTTCTCCGACTTCGTCGCCGCCGCCCGGCACCTTGTCGTGGCGGGGTACACATCGCGGGGCCGCCTTGTCGCGATGGGCGGCTCGGCCGGCGGTCTCCTGATGGGCGTCGCCGTCAATCTCGACCCGACCCTCTTTGGCGGCGTCATCGCCGCCGTCCCCTTCGTCGACGTCCTCAATACAATGTCAGACGACAGCCTGCCCCTAACTCCGCCCGAATGGCCCGAATGGGGTAACCCGCTCGTCGACGCCGAGGCCTATGATCGCATCGCTGCCTATTCGCCCTATGACCAGGTCTCTAAGCGCGACTATCCGCCCATGCTGATCACGGGCGGCCTCACCGATCCACGCGTCACCTACTGGGAGCCGGCAAAGTGGGCTGCCGCTCTCCGCCACGCCGCGCCCGAAGCGGGACCCTATTTTCTGAGGATCAACATGGACGCTGGCCATGGCGGCGTGTCGGGTCGCTTCGCCAGCCTCAAGGAAACCGCGTTGGAATTTGCCTTCGCCCTCGCATGCGTAAACCGTTCCGGCCTGCCGGACTGGAAATCCGTCGTATCCTGACCACCTGACCCAGCGGCCACTTGCCCGTTCGCTGCAATCTGGGTACGGCCCCGTGCTGGGGGCACAGGGTTGGGGAAGTGACGCGCCATGGACGAACCTGCTCACGAGCGGCCGGGGACACGCGGGATAAAGCCCAACTCGCGCTCACGCCCGCGCGTCGACAAGGAAGCCCGCAAGGCCGAATACCTGCGCGCTGCCGCACGCGCATTCCTTGCGCATGGCGCCTCCGCCTCGATGCAGGACATCGCCGACGCTGCCGGGGCGCCCAAGCCGGTGTTCTACCGTATCTTCCCCTCGCGCGCCGAACTGATCGAGGCGCTCTTCGGCCACGTCCACGACACCATCCTCAGGGCCCAACAGGGCGAATGGGACGGCTATGGCTGGGCGCTGCGCGTCGTCTATCTTGAGGCGAAGAAGGATCCAGAGATCTTCCTCGTCGTGCTGAAGACGTTTCGCGGCGACCCGGCCCTGCAGCGCCAGCGCGAGCGACTCTACAGCCTGATCCATAAGCGGGCGGCGGCCTTCTTCACGCCGGCCACAGATGCAGAGCCTGGCCCGCAAGACCGGATCGCGCACGCGTCAGCTACGATGACCGGCTTCCTGTTCGAATCGCTCGTCGCCTGGCTCGAAGACGCCGACGGCCTCACGGACGAAAAGCGCTTCGCCTGGTTCGGTCGCATCGTCCGCGAATGGCGCCTCGCCACACGGGAAGCCTACGATCTGGATGCGCCGGCCAAGAATACTGACGGCAAGGCGTAGGGATCACCGGTCCCCATCCATCGCACACCGGAACCCCACATGCATCAGCGAGGTGTCCGGCGTCGAATGCGAGCGCGCCGTTGCGCGGAACCCTTCACACACATCCGCTGCACACAGGAACGAGCCACCGCGCTGCACGCGCTCGTTGGATGTTCGCCCGTCGCCCGGCGCCACGGGATACGAGATGTACGCCGACGACGTCCACTCCCACACATTGCCCGCCATGTCGGTGAGGCCCGACGGCGCTTCGCCGAACGCGCCCACGGGCGACGTCCCAAGATAACCGTCCTCGCCCGTATCCATTACCGGGAAGACGCCCTGCCACATGTTGAGGCGGAACTTCGCGTCGAACGACGCCGCCGTGCCCGAGCGGAACACAGTGCCATCCGGCGTCTGGCCCAGCTGCGCCGCGCGCTCCCACTCGAACTCCGTTGGCAGCCGCGCCCCATGCGCCGCGCAATAGGCAGTCGCATCATTCCACGACACCTGAGTCACCGGATGGTCGCCCTCGGCCGCTGGCTTGTCCGCCCCACGCGGATGCTTCCAGTTCGCGCCCTCCACCATCAGCCAGGCGCCATCGCCCTTGCTAAGCACGCCCGCGCCGCCGAACTTTTCCGCCTCGGTGACAAACTTCGTCTTCTCCACGAAGGCCGCGAACTGCGCCACCGTCACCGGCGAGCGGTCCATCTTGAAGGTCGCAATGTCCACCGGGAAGGCCGGCCGCTCATCGCGCGGCGCAGTATCGTCGCCGATCTCCACCCGCGCACCAGATATCTCCACCATCACCGCATCGCGCTCCAGAGGCGGGGGCGCGCAGGCGACAAGGCCCAGCAGGGCGAGAGCAGCAGCCCTCATATCGGCAACTCGAACGGCGTCCCGCAGACATTGTAGGTGATGAACGGCCGCGACGGCCAGGCGGGGTCCTTCATGTCCTTCGCCCACTGGTCGAACGCATCGCTCAGCTCTTTCAGCTTCACCGGTTCGCTTGCCGCCAGATTGGTCGCCTCGTTGGGATCGGCCTTGAGGTTGAACAGCAGCGTGAACTTGCCATCTAGGCTCTTCCACAGCTTCCAGTCGCCCTTGCGGATCGAGGCGTGCGGCGTCCGCCGCCACGCCAGCTGGTCATGCGGTATCCCGTCCGCCTGCCCGCGCAGGAATGGCGTCAGGTCGACACCATCGAACACCCGGTCCGTCGGCAACCTGCCGCCCGCCGCCATCAGCGACGTGGTGAACACATCCATCGTCGAGACCACCTCGCGGTAGACCTTGCCCGCCTCGAGCTGGTCCGGCCAGCGCACCATGAATGGCACCCGCGTCCCGCCCTCGTAATGGCTCAGCTTGCCCCCGCGCAGCGGCTGGCAATCGCAGATTCCCTGCACATAGGCGGCGCAACCATTGTCAGACATGAAATAGACGATCGTGTTGCCGCCCTCGCCCGAAGCCTCCACCGCATCCAGGATCGCGCCCACCTGATCGTCCAGCGCCGCGACCATCGACGCATAGACCCGCATCCCTTCATTCTGAATGTGCGGAAAGCGGCCATAGTATTTCTGAGTCGTCTGCAGTGGCGTGTGCGGCGCCGTGAAGGCCGCGTAGAGGAAATATGGCGTGTCCGCCTTGGCATTGCGCTGCACGAACTCAACCGCCCGCTCGCCAAGATACTCGGTGAGGTAGCGGTCCTCGTTCTCGACCACCTTTCGTCCGGGCCCTTCGAAAATCCTGTTGTGCGCCGTACGCACAGGCGTCGGCCGGGAATCCGTTCCCTCGACCTCCGCGAAGATTTCGCCGGGCGCTTCCGGGTTCATGTAGGATGTGGCCCCCGTCAGCAGCCCGACGAACTCGTCATAGCCGCGATTGGTCGGATAGAAATCGTCGTTCGATCCGAGGTGCCATTTGCCCACCAGCCCAGTCTTGTAGCCGAGATCGTTGAGCGCCTTTGCGAGCGTGATCTCCCCCTTCGGCAGACCGAGATTCTGTTCGACATCTCGGTTTGGCGGGCCGTTATTGAACTCGAACCCGAAGCGGTCCGGATGCCGCCCCGTATTCACGCCCGCGCGCGAGGGCGAACATACCGGCGCGGCCGAGTACCCGTCCGTGAAGATCACACCTCCCTTTGCGATCCGGTCGATGTTCGGTGTCGCTATCCGCGTCCCGCCATAGGAGGAGATGTCGGCATAGCCCAGATCGTCCGCCATGATGACGACGATGTTGGGCCGCGCCGCCCCCGCCGGCTGTTCCATCGGCGCCGTGCACGCCGCGAGTGCAAGGGCAGACAGCGCAAATAACCCGGCCGACCGCATAGCCATCCCTCCCCGGATGCGCAGCCGCTTCATTTTGCGGCGCGTCGTTAATCATGTCGATACGTCGCTGCAACACTATTGCTGTTCATCCTGTGGTCAAGAAAAGCGTTCTAGCCTGCGCCATGACAGGGGGCTTCACAGGTTGTCATCCCGGAAGCGCGAACAGCTATCCGGCACCCATTGAGAGAGTACGACAGCGTTTGGATGGTTCCCGGCTCGCGCTGCGCTTGGCCGGGATGATAAGCGGGAGCCCCGAATTCTACTCGATCTGATCTTGCCTTGGCCTGCACACTGACAGGGGACTTCGCATGAAACACGGCCTTTCGCTCGCTCTCGCCGCCTCGCTCGCGCTCCTCTCGGGGTGCTCGGCCGCCGCCCAGCCTGGCGGCCGCCTCGCCGCTCGGGGCGATGCAACCACCGAAGTTAAACTCCAGCACGACGGCCGCGCGCGCCGCTATCTCATCAGCGATTTCTCGCGCGGCAAGCCCGCCCCTGTCGTCATCGTTCTTCATGGCGGCGGCGGACATCCCGAGAACGCCCAGAATATGTCGCAGATGGACGCCATCGCCCGGCGCGAAAACTTCATCGCAGTCTATCCCGGCGGCACCGGCGGCACGCCCGGTGGCCGCCTCCTCACCTGGAACGCCGCGCACTGCTGCGCCTATGCGCTCGACAACAAGGTCGACGATGTCGGCTTCATCCGCACCATCATCGACAACCTTGTCGCCTCAGGTCGCGCTGATCCCAAGCGCATCTACGTCACGGGCATGTCCAACGGCGCAATGATGAGCCACGTCCTCGCCCGCACGCTGCCCGATCGCATCGCCGCCATCGCCCCGATCGTCGGCGCCACATTCGGCGACGAACCTCCGGCCAGGGCGCCCGTCGCCGCCATCATCTTCGTGGGCCAGGACGACGACACGGTTCCCGCAGCCGGTGGTCCGCTCGGCGGGGCGACGAAACGCGGCGGCCGCTCGGCCGAGGATCGCAATGTCGCGCCCGACATCGTGCAGGCCGAATACTGGGCGAAGGCCAATGGCTGCGCCGCCCCGGTCGAGCTGCGCGATGCAGCCGGCAAGGCCGTCGAGATTCGCTGGGAGAAATGCACCTCAGGCAAGCCCGTTCATTTCTACCGGGTGGCCGACAACGGCCATGCCTGGCCCGGCGGCCGCGCAGGCCGCGCCGAAGCCGACCAGCCGACCCAGGCCATGAACGCCAGCGAGATGATGTGGCGGTTTTTCACCGCCAATCCGAAATCCTGAGACGCCCGGTCGCGGTCAAAGATGAACGGCCCCGCGGCCACCTTTCCGCCACACCGCTGGTTTTGGAATTCGTCCCCTGCGGGACGGGGCCGGGTTTTCGCCACGAACCGCAGGTGCGGGGTTTTCTCAGACCGCGCGGCAGGCTAGGCAGGCTCTGTCCGGACCCAGGACGGGGCGAGCGGGCCGCGCCGTCCGGTCGCCCGGCGGGCTGACAGTAATATGCTGGTTGTTCAGGAGTAGACGGCTTCTATGACGTTCAAGGTGCGCCTGCTGCTCGGAGCCGCCGCTCCGTTCGTTTTCACGCTTCCCGCCGTCGCCCAGGTCACGATCTCGACCGCCACCACCGCGCCGGTCGAAACCGCAACCGCCAACGCGGGCGCAGCATCGGATGTCACCATTGCCTCCGGCGGATCCGTGTCGCCGACCACCGCCAGCACCACGGCTGTGACAGTCAACTCGAACAACGACATCATCAACAACGGCACGATCAGCTTCAACAATCTCAACGACACGACAGGCGTCCGCCTCCTCCCCGGCTTCACCGGCAGCTATGGTGGCA
>JBEAMJ010000048.1:0-14957 GCA_041166025.1 Pseudomonadota bacterium
ATATCCGTGACGCCGCACGCGATGAAGATGCGCACATGCGGCGCAAGCGTGAACATCAGGCGCCAAAGACCTTCAGCACTGCGCCAAGCACACGGGCATCCACAGCCCCTTCAATACGAACCCTGGTCCCGCACGGTCTCTCGATCTCGATACGGCTCGCAGGCGGCGGGGGGCTCGGCCGCGTCTCCACAGCCGGCGCCGCGATCTGCACCTTGACGAAGCCCGGCGGCGGCGAACTCAGCGCCTGCTTGCGCCACGTGTAGTACAGGCTGCTGGAAATGCCGTAACGACGCATCACATCGGCCGGAACCGCCCCAGCCGCCATGCCCTCCTGCAGGATCGTCAGCTTCTCCGCCGGCGTCCAAACCCGCTTGCGGATCGGGCGCACCTCATAAACCGCATCGCTCTTATGAGCGCTCTTGCGAGCCTCGTATGCGCCCTCGTATGACTGCTCGTCGTCCATCCAGCGGCCCCGTGCTTATCAGGCCAGCCAATCATCGCGTCGCTACCGGCCGCAAGGCGGAGTTCGGATGACGCTTACGCTTCTGGCGCTGGAAACAGTAGACATGTGATCGCACACATCGTTAGCGCCATTTGGCTTGATCGCTTCGGCGCAAATGACCCGTCTGGCAACGCACCGGCCCATACCGATCCAGGCGAGCTTGACGGGCCCGCATTGCCTTCTTTCCAAATCCGACAAAAAGAAAAGGAGGCTCACTTCAGCAAGCGAGCCTCCTACTCTTATCGCAACACCCCTCCACTTGGGATGCCCTCTCGCACGGCGTGTGGGTTGGGGGACGCACACCGCACAACTAGATGCGGAGAGATGTGTTGGGGACGCCCTCCGCAGAACCGACATTACGCGCCGACACCCACGCCGCAACTGGACGTTTGGCTAGACCTTTGGTGACGGTTCTCATCCGCAGCTTGCCCCCGACTGCGAGGCTGCAGCCTTTGTCTATCGGAGCCAGCTCACAACAATAAACCAGAAGCCGCAGCATGAAGCGACCGCGCCCAGCCTGAGGAAGGGGACTGTTGCCTCATCTAGTCTGGTCAAAAAAAGCTCCCCGATTCTGCCCTGAAGGCCTATGAGCTGCCAGCGCCAAGCTCTGTCAGAACTTCTGTCGTTTCCAGGCATTGGCGTCTGGCCTGCCTCTGTCGGAGCGTACCCATCGACGCACCTCATGCTGCCGAGGCAAATGAGCCGGCCAGCACCATCGTAAACGGCGGTTGGGCCGGCAGGCGTTCGCTCGGTGGGAACAGCTGGCGCAGCCTGGTTCGCATCAGCGGGAATCTCACGGATCACAGTCTTGATCCTCATGCTGGAACTTCTTGGTCAAAGGAGAAATCCAGGTTCTGCCTGCGCGATTTCCCGTGGCTGTGAGCTTGCGCCTGAGTGGCGGCGCCCGTGTGCCTCACCTGGATGGTTCCTCGGAGCGCCTTGGATCCGCGCCGCGACTTGATTGAGTCGAGACTCGACCAACGCAATCAGGTCGCGAAGCGTTCCGTGGAGAAGGCTGGGGTCTTGCTGGACGGCCCGATAACTGCTCGCCATGTCGCGGCAGATCCAGGAGAGTCGCTCGAGCCGCGCGTCGTTGACCAGGAGCGACGTTTCATGAAGATCGCGAGCGGCGACAACCAGAGCCTCGGGTCCCTGCTGGAGCATGGAAGGGCTAAGCAACTCCGCTGCCCGTTGAGCCGCGTGGTAGAGCAGGAGATGGCCATGAACCTCTCTGGCCAGCCGCCTCGTAGCCCCTGGGCCAACGTCACTCCCTCTTCGCAGCGCGTTGTCCTCGAGTGAAGCGTTCTGACCTCGTCTGCGGCGGCAGGGTCCAACGTACGATCCTGTCCTGAAGAAGGGACGGGGTCTTATCCTGCAGGCAAGCATTCTGCCCGCCAGTGTCTTGTCTGTAAGCGGGAGAGAGAGGACCTCGTCCGCGCCAGCCAGCACGGCTGAGCGAATCGTACTCATCGTTGCGCCCTGCGTCAGAAGGATCGCCGGAATCGCCAGCTCCGGCCAAGCGAGTTCGCGTCTGAGGCGTCCGATGGCCATCAGGCCATCACAATTCGCGGTTGTGTCATCGACAAGGACGCAGTAGGCGCCGATACTCTTGATTGACGTGATCGCAGCATCGGTTGAAGGCACCACCAGAAGCGAAGACGTGCCCTGACTGCCGACGAGTGTTTGGACAACGGACACTATCGCGGCGTTGTCGCTGATGAGAACCGCATGATCGCTGGCATGACCGCTTCGAGCAGTTCGGTGATGTCGCATTGGAGCCTCGTGCGTGTTGCAGCATTGATCGGATCGTTCCGTAAACACGCGATTGCTGGAACGGGACGCGATCGAACTGATGCTCGAAGGTTGGCAATCTGCATGCCGGATCACCTGGTTAAGCGGACAGTCAATAGGACTAGACGAACGACTATGCTTCCTGGAACTTTGCAGGATTGAATCCGGTCAGGCGATATGTTGTGACCCTAGGAGAACTTTCTGTTGCTATCGAGTCTGAGGTTCCATTGCACGTAAGTGGATTCGATAGTGTCGCGGATGTAGGCCCCTTGTCGCCAAGCCTTGCGCCAGGCGGGACAGCGATGGATGCCCTTCCTTTTGTCAGAACGTGTTTGCAGGACCATCGCGCGACAACCCCTCCTTTGCATGAAAGGCGACGTCCGGCTTCGAACCGCGTATCGCCGCAGTGGCGGCGGCGAAAGCGTGGGCCCCTGTCACCCCACGACTGTCCCCGTCACTTGACGGTCATCTGCAGCGCGCGGGCTGCGTCTGGGCCCTTATGGCCTGTCTACTCGGCAGCTGCCACATGAAAGTCGTCTGCGCTGATCGGCGAGTGGGCCCGTTCGATCACGGGGTGCCTCCCGTCTACGCCGGTGTCGGTCGGACGCGGCGACGGGCTCAGAGCTGGGGCAAGTGCTGGTTAGCCAAGCGACGGGAATCTTCTGGACAAGCGCGCTCAGCATGAAGGGCTGAACATGAATTTCGATGACTCCACGCCGCCGCGGTATTCTCCAGTCGCGCGCTATCAACTGGCACTCACGGTTTTCGAGGGGGTGACAAAGCATCTTGGGAATGTCGCCGACGTCATTGCGGATGCCGCGGACATTTTCCGCAATCCCTCGGGCCTTTCCCAGGATCGCAAAGCATATGGCGCCGTGTGGATGACGGCGGCTGACATGAACGACATGCTTCATCAATGGCAGGTACAACTGGCCGATGTGTGGTCGGCCTGGAGTCAGCTCTCGCCTAATGAGAAAGCGCAGGTCAGGGGGCCCGGCTATCCAATGATGTCGCCAAGCGGTCCGGTATTCAAGGATCGCTAAGCGCAATCTCGTGCCTATGCGTCTCGCAGGGCTCGCGGATCGATCCGGCTAAGTAGGCCCACAGCCTGGGCGCGGTTGTTGCAACCCAGAACACGGTAGATGGCGCTGAGGTGGAGTTTCACCGTGCCTTCCGAGAGTTTCAGGTCGTAAGCGATGACCTTGGTTGTAGCCCCTGTTGCAAGGGCTCGCGCGACATCGCGTTGCCTTGGCGAGAGCTTGGACAGGTCACCAACAGCCAGAGTCGATTCCGGTAGACGTTGTGCCGGCGTATGGATGCTTGCAGGCACATAAACCCGACCATCCAAAATCTCTCGCACGGCTTGGCCAGCGTCAACGCCCGCAAGGCGCTTGGGAACATAACCATGCGCGCCGGCCGCAAGTGAAGAAAGGATCGATCCGGGGTCTTCGGTCGCTGACACTACCAAGTGCTTCGCCTCCGGCGCCAGAGCGCGAAGCCTTGCGACCGCGCCGATCCCAAACGCATCGGGAAGGTCTAAATCGATCGTGACGATATCAGGCGACCAGTTGGCGATGCAGTCGACTGCGTCCGCAAGACATTTCGCCTCTCGGAACTCGTGAACCTTTGCATGAAGTTGAAGCAGCGAGCGAAGCCCATCACGGAAGATGTCGTGGTCGTCGATCAGGAGGGCTCGCAATGCCACGCGCGTTTTCCCGGCTATGTTCTGCCACTCGCCCCCAGTTCGCGGAAAATGAGTTGACTAGGCTCACATTCGACGATGCGGACTTACGAACGGATAGCTCGATTGGACCAAAGAATACATAAGCTGACGTTAAGGTATATCCGTAAGACTAGCCAAAAGTTATAGATAACTGTCGGCGTGCGTCGGGTAGCATGGCCAATAGATCGCACACTCCGATGGTTCCAAACATGCTTAACTCATCTGCGGATGCCGACGATTTTCGGGCAGCGGTGGACGCTGCGACCGACGGGCTGGCCATGACCGACAAGGAAGGACGCTACGTCTACCTCAATCGATCGCACATCGACATGTTCGGATTTCACGAATCCGAGCTCTTGGGCTTCAGCTGGCGAACGATCTACACCCCGGAAGAAGCTTCTCGCCTCGAACAGGAGGCTTTGCCGGAGGTCTTGCGGTCTGGTTCCTGGCGCGGGGAAGCCAATGGCCGCCACAAGGATGGAAGCACGGTCTATCAGGAGGTCGTGCTGACACTTCACCCCAAGGGCGGTCTCATCTGCGCGACACGGGATGTTTCGAAGCGCCGGGAAGAGGAACGTCGAACGCGCCTTCTGGAAGCGCGATTGCGCATCGCCGAGCGCTCTGAAGTTCTCTTCTCACTGCGCAGCAGCCTGGCACATGATTTCGGAAACCTGATTGCGGCCATTGATGGATTTGCTCGCCTGATTCAGCAGTCGGACAGGTGGGACTCGCTGAATCGGTCGCGCGTTCAGTCGATCCTCAAGGCCTCTGAACAGGCATTTGAGCTCATTCGTGAAATGGCGCCCGACAGCGATGGCGTATCTTCCGCGCCGACTTTGTTCGATCTGGTCGCCGTTCTGGATGCTGGTGTTGTCATAGCAAACTCACTCAAGGCGGACACAGTAAGCATTTCAAAATCCGTCTTGCCACGGCGCGCGCTCGTCTTGGGAAGTGATGTTCTTGCGGCGCGGTGTCTTCTCAATGTGATTAAAAACGCGATCGAAGCTGTTGACGTGGCCGGAGCGGTTCAGGTGCGCCTGCAAACGGAGGTTTCTGCTCCTCTGCCCGGCGCTTCGGTCAGGAGTCTTGGAGCTCCTCTTGGCGCTGCGAGGTGGGTCGTGGAAATCGAGGACAATGGAGAGGGAATGTCGGCCGACCGTCTCGATTCCGTACTCGCACAGCGTTTCTCCACGAAGCAGGGAAGCGGACCCCGAGGGTTGGGGCTCGAGTCGGTGATCGCTCTGGCGGAAACCGGTCTTGTAGGCATTGAGATCCAGTCTTCTCTGGGTACGGGGACACGATTCGTTTTCCGGTTCGTCGATGCTGATGAGGCGCTGGTCGAAGACCGCCGCGATGCACCGCTCGCGCCGATCAGGAAGGAAGCGAAGCCGCGGGTATTCGTCGTTGACGACAACGAGCTCGTTGCCAGCATGCTTATGCAGACCTTGTCAGAAGCGGGTTTCGAGGCTGCCTATGCACTGAATGGCACGGAAGCCCTGGCACAGGACATTTCCAGCATCGACGCCGTCGTCACGGATTTCCGGATGCCAGGGATGGACGGCCATGAGCTCGCACGAAACCTCAAAGCCATGCGACCGGGCCTTCCCATCATCATCTATTCTGCTCAAGGTGGGCACATCGCGCATGGGCCGATGTTCGATGCCGTGCTTTCCAAACCTGTGGATCCGGCTCGGCTGGTGAGCGCCGTCCGAGGCGCCGTTAAGTGTGCGATGAAGTGATGCGTGATTTCAGATCGAGTTGTGCGCCGTCACTCCTGCCTGGGATTTTGCCTTGCCGAGTTAAGCTGACAGCCCTGCCAGCTGGCCTTAATTCAATTTTGGTCATGTGCTTGTAGCCTGAGTGATCATGAGTGGAGCCAAGCTGCATGTACGGAATGATACATCGTGCCGCACGTCAGATGGTAACCGAGCAGCTGGGCGCGACCGTTTGGGATGAGATCGAAAAGACGGCCGGCGTGAGCGAAGATCATTTCATCAGCGGCGCTTCCTACGAAGACAGGATCACACTCTCGATTATCGATGCGACCGCTATTGTGACTGGTACCGGCACCGCCGACGTGTTGCGAGACCTCGGTCAGTACTGGATCAGATTCGCAGGCGAAAGTGCCTTTGCTTCCGTGATGAAGATGGCCGGGGACGATCTTCCGGCATTCATTTCGAATCTCAATCGCATGCATGGTGCGATACAATCGTCCATGCCGCGCGCCATCTTGCCCGAGTTTGCGCTTCTCCATCACGATAGGAATGGCCTTTCGGTTCGGTACGTCTCTGACCGTGCTGGACTTGAGCCTTTTGTTGCCGGGCTGCTTGAAGGCCTCCTCGATCGTTTCGGGATTGATGGCGAGGTAAGCTGGTCAGCAAACGGCGCTGTTCCGGTGTTCGACATTGTCTGCAACCAGCCGCGCGCTGTCTGAGCACGAGATGACCCTCCTGCTCAACGGGCAAGAGCTGGACCGGATCTTCCCGGCTCATGCGGTTCTTGATGAGAACGGTCGAATCCGCCGTCTAGGACCCGCGCTGCGCCGCCGCCTTGATACGAATGTTGTTGGGTCTGAGATCCTGACAGTCGTCGAGATCGAGCGCCCCAAGACTATCCTCTCGTTTGAGGCTCTTCGAGCTACGCAGGGACGGCTCATATTGGTCATGCCGGCAGCGGGCAATCTTCGGCTGAAGGGTATTGTGATCAACTCGGGCGATCAGACCTTGCTCCTCCTCAGCCCAGCGATCGATAAACATCGTGTGGGAGAGCCCTCAGGTCTTCGCTTTGACGACTTCTCAGAGCTGGACAGTTCGCTTGACGCCATTCTCGTCGCCGAGCTGCAGCACAACAGCTTGATCGAAGCGGAGGCGCTGATATCGCAGCTGCGTGAAGCGCGGGCGGCAGCTGAAGCCGCTGATCGGGCAAAGACAAAGTTTCTTGCTGATGTGAGTCACGAGATTCGCAATCCGCTCAACGGTATTCTTGGCATGTCTGAAATCATGGCTGGGGCTGCTTCTGTTCCGCCGTCGATCAAGGCCAATATCGATGTGATACGATCGGCTGGCAGGACGCTTGAGGCGCTGCTGAACGACCTCCTTGATCTCGCAAGCGCCGACGCCGGCAAGTTGCGGATCAGCTATGCGCCATTCGAAGTTGCGTCCGAGATATCTGCCGCTATTGGCCTGAGCCGGCAGCAGGCTCGTTCAAAAGGGCTCGACTTCAGGCTGGAATACGCGCCGAACAGCCTTAGCTGGGCCATGGGCGACGCCACCCGCTTGAGACAGATTGTTTCGAATCTTGCGGGCAACGCCGTCAAGTTCACTCAGTCGGGCGGAGTCACGGTTAGAGCTGCGCAGGCTCAGGATCGTCTTGTTGTTGAAGTCTCTGACACTGGACCCGGGATCTCGGGCGAAGTTCTCGACGAGATCTTTTACCGCTTTCGGCAGGCCGATGACCAGATCGCCGCAAGATTCGGCGGCTCAGGTCTCGGGCTCGCTATCTGCCGTGAACTGTCGATAGCCATGGGTGGAGATATCACGGTTGAATCTGCAGTCGGCTCCGGTGCCCGGTTCAGGCTTGAGCTGCCACTTGAACGTGTAAGCGTGCCCATTGCGCATCACCTGGCTCCTCCCGCAACCGACGCGCCCAGCGATGTGTATCGCGCTATGCCGATTCTCATCGTCGATGATCAGGACCATAACCGTGAAGTGGCGCGGCAGATGTTGTCGGAGCTTTTCGACAACATCGGGCTGGCGGTGAGTGGCGAGGATGCTGTTGATGCATGGCAGCAAACAGACTTCGGAGTGATCCTGATGGACCTGCGCATGCCCGGCCTTGGAGGTCTTGAAGCGACGCGGCGTATCCGAGAACGTGAAAGCCAGCAGGGACGTCGCCGGACCCCAGTCATTATCCTGTCCGCGGACGCATCGGAGGCGGATCGGCGCCGTTCGCTTGACGCAGGTGCTGATGATCATTGCGCCAAACCTGTGCGCCCAGAGGAGTTGGTGAAAAAGGTGCTTCTACATCTGATGAGAGGTGACCCGGCGTGATCAGGTCCGGGATGGTGTCAGACGGACCTGTCAGTTTAGGCGCGATTACCGGTCAAGCGCATTCGTCGAAGCGAAGCCTGCTTCTGATTTCTCGGCGATATTGGTTGCAGACGTTTCGCAGGATGGACTCGCAAATCGCCTCTGTTTGGCTTCCTTGATAACGCCACTCAGTGAACCATCGGCAGCCAGCCGACGCGCCCGTATCTTCCGGGCGTGGTCGGACTCCGCCTGGGCGAGGAAGGTTACTTGAGAGGGATCCTGCGCTTTGCGCGGGCATCCTCCTGTGAGAGCTATCTTGGTAGTGCCTTGTCACGGGCCCTGACGCCATAGTCGCTCACCTGGCATCGTGCTTCAGCACTTCGACGACTTCTATTATTGAGATTTCGCGTTCGAACATACCCAGGTGGCCATAGCGACCTGGCGGGCTCACGACGCCCTTAATGCGCGCTCTTACGCTGAAGGGCGCGCGTACGCCGCTCGCGGTGTAAACAGAAGGTGCGCTGCCCTGCAGGACGTAGACGGCATCCCCGGTCGCAACCCAGTGTTCATCGGTTCCGTCGACGGTGAAGGTCATCGTCTCGATCCCTTCCGCGTAAACTCCAGTGTAAAGGCGCGCTGGCGCTGGACCGGAGACACAGCTGGCCGGGGCAAGCAATAGGAGGGCGATGAAGTAGCGAAGCACTGCGACGACAATAATGCTGTAAGCCTGCGTGTCAAAGGGTTACGAGATGGGCGGAACGCCCATATCGGCCAGCTTTCGTCCCAGTGTGCTGTCATCTGTGGACATCCGATAGTCACGTGTCGCGCCGGATCTTCTAGGGCAATCTGAGCTGCTCGCGGTAGCGAGTTGGATCTTGGACACCGGCACATGCGAGACGCAGTTGATTGCCGGTTTGGATTTTTCTCAGAGTATTTACGATGCAAGCGTCAAGTTAAGCGCGAATACTCGTCAAGCGCACCTTTTGAAGCGAACAGTGCGCATGGTTTCTCGGCGATTTTGTGAATCGCTTGGGTCTGTTGGTTC
This sequence comes from Pseudomonadota bacterium, assembly GCA_041166025.1. Taxonomy (GTDB): domain Bacteria; phylum Pseudomonadota; class Alphaproteobacteria; order Caulobacterales; family Hyphomonadaceae; genus UBA7672. The sequence goes on from JBEAMJ010000048.1 coordinate 9,090, forward strand.
AACTCGGACGCTAGAATCCGACGGCCATTTGCACTGATCCTTCTTCGCGCGATCCGGTCGTGTGGGCAAATTCTGCTGGCGAGAGGCTATTGAGAGCCATGTGAGGCCGGCTCTCATTGTCGTCCCTGCGCCAGGCCTCGATCGTCGCTCTTGCCTCAGCCATCGAGGCGAACCAGTTGAGGTTCAGACACTCGCCCCGGAACGACCCGTTGAAGCATTCGATGTGCGCGCTATCCGTCGGCGTTCCAGGGCGCGAGACGTTCATCCGCACCTTGTGATGATACGCCTACAGATCGACAATCTGACCGGTGAACTCCGCGCCATCATTCAGAAAAAGCGACGCCTGCGCACCACGCAGATAGACGAGCCGGTTCAGCGCCGTCACAACGTGCTCGCCGCGTAGCCGATCGCCAACATCGATCGCAAGGGCCTCGCGCGTATAGACATCGACCACCGTCAGCATCCGGATCCGGGCGCCTCTGTTCCGTCGAATATCGCTTCCGCTTCATCCCCGAACTTTCTCCTCTGGAAATCCGTCGGGGAAACTAACGTCTCATGCGGACCACTTTCACCGCGTCACCTCAATCGAAGTAATCACTGTTTACATCAGAGGCGGAGGCGCTATCCAATCGACCTCGCATTTTCGACGGTTCGCGTGGGCGTCACATGGGAAGCTTGTTGCCCCTCGATTATGAGTCCGCGACCCTGATCGGCCGGGTCGACATGGGAAACGGGCCTACCCCGATTGGCGTCCTTGGCGGTGTGGTCAAGGATCTGTCCCGTATCGCGCCTACAGTCGCTGACATTCTCAATCGGCTTGAGCCTGGACAGGTGATCGATGGCCCCGTGGTCGGTGAAATCTCACTGGCTGACATGAAGCCCGTCTGGGCCGGAGGCGACGGCAGCCTGCTGTCGCCAATCGATCTCCAGTGCATCAAGGCGGCCGGCGTCACATTTGCTGTTTCTACCCTCGAGCGTGTCATCGAAGAAGCTGCGCGTGGCGATCCAGCGCGGGCCAATGAAATCCGTAACAGGATCTCCGCCAGGGTTGGCGCGGACCTCCATGCCGTGCGACCAGGATCGGCTGGCGCGCACAGGCTCCGGGACGAGCTCGTGTCTGAAGGCCTGTGGTCGCAGTACCTGGAAGTGGCAATCGGGCCTGACGCCGAAATCTTCACCAAGGCGCCAGTCCTGTCCTCGGTGGGATGGGGAGCGCTTGCGGGAATTCGCGCCGACAGCATCTGGAACAACCCCGAGCCTGAGATCGTTCTCGTATGTGACGGGCGCGGGCGCGCGCGCGGAGCTGCGCTTGGGAATGATGTCAACCTCCGCGACTTTGAAGGCCGCAGCGCGCTTCTGCTGGGCAAGGCCAAGGACAACAACGCATCCTGCGTCATCGGGCCATTCATTCGCCTGTTTGATACAGGCTACAGCATGGACGACGTGCGCAAGGCAGTTGTCTCTGTCGAGGTCGACGGCGAGGACGGGTTTGTTCTCCGCGAGTCAAGCCACATGGACCGGATCAGCCGTGATCCGGACGAACTGATCAGCCAGACCTGGGGAGATCATCATCAATATCCCGACGGCTTTGCCCTGTTCTGCGGGACGATGTTTGCCCCGACGCAGCGCCGCGGCGCAGCCGGGCAGGGCTTCACCCATCATGTCGGTGACATCGTCCGGATCTGGTCCCCAAGGCTCGGCCAGATCGAGAACCGGATCGTGCATTGCGAGCATGCGCCACGCTGGACGTGTGGCGTTGGCGCGCTCATGCGAAATCTGGCGCAGAGGGGTTTGCTGACCTGATGGCGATTCTGTTCGGCGCGGGAGTGATTCAGGAAGTGTGTGATGGATGCTGACTTTCCCCCCGCATGTCGAAGCGCTGTCCAGGAGCTGGGCCTGTCGCGGATCCGCGAGGTCGCAAATGCCGGCTTTGGCCGCACGGACATACAGCGCTTCTGGTTTGGCGAGAGCGACCGGGTGACGCCGGACTACATTCGCGAGAGCGCCATCTCTGCGATCAGGGCAGGTAAGACCTTCTACACCCACAACAGTGGATCTGCTGCTCTGAGGCGAGCGCTTTCGACCTATCTGCAGGCCCTGCATGAGCGACCTTTCGATACCTCGCGCATCACTGTCGCCAGTTCCGGCGTCTCGGCCCTGATGATTGCGATGCAGGCGCTGCTGGATCCCGGCGACGCAGTGACCATCGTGACGCCGGTCTGGCCCAACGTGACCGAGATGCCGCGGATACTCGGCGCCCAGGTGAACCGCGTCGCCTTGTCTCCCACGCCGGCGGGCTGGCGGCTGGACCTCGACGAGATTCTCAGCCGGATCACGCCGCAAACACGCATGCTGGTCCTCAACTCTCCGGGCAACCCGACTGGCTGGACGATCGCGGCCGAGGACCAGAAGGCCCTGCTTGCCCATTGCCGACGTCTGGGCGTCTGGATTCTGTGCGACGATGTCTATGAACGCCTGGTCTTCGACACGGCGGCCAGAGCGGCCCCCTCATTCCTGCGCATTGCAGACCCGGAAGACCGCGTGATCGGGGTCAACAGCTTCTCGAAAGCCTGGTTGATGACAGGTTGGCGGCTGGGCTGGCTGGTTGCGCCCGCGGCGATGGAGACAGACCTTGGCAAGCTCATGGAGTACAATACCTCCTGTGCTCCCGAGTTCATCCAGGCCGCAGGTGAGACCGCGCTGAGTCAAGGCGAACCGCATATCGCGGCGCTCCGGCGCTCACTTGCCAGCGCGAGCACATTCATGACCGAGCAGCTTGCGCGGATGGATGGTGTTGACATGACGCCCGCGACCGGCGGCATGTATGTGATGTTGCGCCTTGCAGGCGAGCCGGACGGCGTCTCACTCTGCAAGCGACTGGTTCACGAGGCAGGACTTGGGCTTGCGCCCGGTGAGGCGTTCGGACCTGAGTCGGCTGGCTGGATCCGGTGGTGCATCGCCACAGACAATGAGCGGCTGCAGCTCGGGCTCGAGCGACTTTCTGCCTGGATGGTCAGCGCGCGCTGATGATGGCCTCAACCGGCAAGGGCGGCCCTGCTACCGGCGGCCTCGTGATCGCGCGATGCACGCTGGGCGCGCTGCGCAAGACGCTTCTGGATGATGGCGTGGCGTTTGCGGGTGATGGGAAAATTCCAGCACAGGCCCGCCATGGCCACGTGCAGGACGATCGGGATCAGAAGATAGCAGGTTATGATCCCAAAATCGCTCGACGGTGTCCCGGGCTCGCCAATGCGCAAGCCTGATAGATCGAAGATGAAGAACGCAAGTGCCCCGCCAAGCGCCATCGTGATCTTGATGATCAGCATCTGGAAGGCGAACAGGTTGCCTGCCTTGTTCGAGCCCGACTTCAGCGTGTCATAATCGATCACATCGCTCAGGACTGCGCCCGGCAGGAAATTCTGTGGCGTACCGAGAAAGCCCCGGACGAGCGTAAGTCCCAGGATGGGGATAAACGCCTCGGGCCCGCGCGGAAGCAGCAGGGTCACAAGCCCGGCCATCGACGACAAGGCGACAAACACACCCCAGACACGATGCCGGTCGGCCGTCGTCAGGATCCGCGACCAGACCGGCATGAAGATCATGCCCGACGCGAAGAAGGTGATCATGATGTAGGGCACTTGCTCGTCAAGGTTCATGTATTCCGTCTGAAACAGAAAGGACGAGCTGATGAACACGCCCTGGCCCAGACCCCACAGCGCAGTGATCGTATAGAAGCGCAGGAGGGGGCGGCACTTCCACATCGTGCGGACCAGCGAGCCGAAGCTGACAGGCTTGCGCGCAACCTCGACACCTTTGGGAACAAAGCGTACGGCGAGGATGATCGCGAGCGGCATGAGCACGAGGTAGACGAAGCTGATTCCGTACATCGTGCTTTCGCCAACTGCACTGCTTCCGGTGAACAGCGAGATGAAGATCGGGATCACATAGACCGTGAAGCTGCCGGCAATGTTGAACCATCCGACATAGGCGCCGAGCCGGGAGCGTTCCATGTAGTCCCGGGTAACTTCAGAACTCCAGGCGCTGCGCGGCACCTCGAACATAGTGAAGCCCGTGTAGAGAACTGTCGACCAGAGCGCGAAGTAGATGATCGTCGCGTCAGGAGGCGGCGTCAGCAGGAAGAAGGATCCAGCGAGCAGGAAGATGATCGAGGCGAAGTACCAGGGCTTGCGCCCGCCAAAACGCGTTCGCGTCCGGTCCGAGAGATAGCCGATGACAGGATCATTGACCGCATCGAAGATGCGGCTGGCGGCTGCGATTGCGCCAATCTCGACCAGTGTGACCCTGGTGTTGGCCGCATAATAGGCCGGCAGCAGCGAATAAACGGGATAGGCGACAAGAGCGTGCGGAAGGCTCGGGAAGCCGAACAGCAGGCGCTGGAGCGGGGACAGCTTCCCGCGCTCAGCGCCGGCGGCGTCATCCTGCGCGTCGGCTCTTCCCGGATCCACAGCCATCCTCACGGGCCTTTCATGAGCATTGATCACATTGAACGACAGACGACGCAATGCGGCTGGCAACCAGGCGCGATTAATTTGTCGTGGGGCCATCGCCCAGAGCGGGCCGTCAGTCCGGCGCTCCGGTGCACGGCGCGCCGAGCGCTGCGCTGTGTCTGGCTCTCCGCCATGGCCAGGCTGGGCGCGGTCGGCTTGCATCCGGCCATGTTCCGACTATGCGGGAAGGCCGGATCGCGCCTGAAGGTCCGGCGCAGACGCCTGAGACAGCTGGCGGTACAGGGCAGGGAGCAGATGCGTGGCGAACGATTCAGTCAGGACTGCGCCCGGGCAGGCCCACCGGATCAGGAAGGGCCGTAACCAGAAGGCGCCCTATCACAAGGGCAATGTCCGCAATGACCTCATCGAGGCGGCCAGGCGCCTCCTGGAGTCGGAAAAAGTCGAAGAAATTACGGCTCGTCGGCTCTGCCGTGAGGTCGGCGTGTCGTCGGCAAACTTCTACAATCACTTCAGGAGCCTCGACGACCTCTTCCTCGAAGTTGCAGCTGATGGCTTCGCGCAGAGAGCTGCGGAGAACCGGCGCCTCATGAAGCGTGACGACTCCCGGGAGGACAAGCTCGTTCAGATCGCCCAGAACCTTGTCGAGTTCAGCATCGGCCAGAGCCAGCTGTTCCGGCTGATGTTTGGGCAGATCGGCGATACGGGGGTCAGCCACAGATATCTTGCCGGGGCCGATGACTCCTTCAGGGTCATCGCAGAGATCGTCATGGGTCAGGACCTCTATCGCGCAGATGATCTCAGCTACTCACACGAGGTCTGCAAGCCGGCCTATGCCTATTTTGCCTTCATCTACGGACTGGCGCGTTGCCTCTCCCAGGGGCTGATTGCCAACCCGTCGGGGACAAGGGCGGAGCGGAGGCGGTTTGTCGAGGCGCTGACACGACAGATCATCGATGGTCTCGATGCCTGAGCCTCCAGGGGGGCGGCATTCCCCGACAGGCATGTGTGGACGATAAGCTGGCGCCGCCGCGCCTTGCAGCAGAACGCAGCCTGACCGGCGCGTCGCGACTTTATCGGGCTTGTCTCATGGCGGTGGTGTCACTGGCGCGCGCCACCCTCGAAGTCTGAAACCGCAGACGCCCCCTGCGATGCGCTGCTTGCGGCGCGCACGCTTGAGGCGCCGTCAGAGAACCTGTCCGGCAGCGAATAGACGTCCTGCCTGAAACTGCTGGCGTGCGCCGCCACGGCACACACCGCCTGTTCGCTGCAGCTCCCGCAGGCCCTGTACTTGTATATGAACATTGATCATATAAAGAAGCTGTCGACCAGCCATGGACGTGGACGATGACGCTTCCCGCCGACATCCTGTCGCAGATCTTCGAGCGGGTTCCGGCGGTGA
>JBEAMJ010000049.1:0-21554 GCA_041166025.1 Pseudomonadota bacterium
TCGAAGAGATCCGCATAGGCATAGGCGAGCGCGAAGGCAGGCGCGGCGAGCGGCAGCGCGAGCGCCCAGCTGAAAAAGCGCTGCCCGGGAAAGCGGTACATCACCACCAGCCAGGCGGCAGTGGTCCCCAGAACGGCCGTGATGGCGCCCACGAGAAGGGTCAGCCCAGCGGACGCGAAGGCATACCGCCACACGTCGCGTGGAGCGATATCGGCGCCCTCGCCAGACAGCGCTGCCACGACGATCCCGCCCAACGGCAAGACGGCGGCAACGGCCGCCAGCCCCGCAAGGGCGGGCAGCAGCGGAAATCCCTTCCTGCCATGGTCGCGCCGCTTTTCTGCCGGCGTTACTTCCACCCGGCGGCGCTCATCATCGACTGCGCCTCGGGCTGCCGGGCAGCGAAGGCCAGCACAGCCATCGGATGCGCGGCAAAGCCAGCGTACATGTCGACCGGCGGCGGCGCGACGACGTCGCTCGAAGCTGGGAACTCGTTGTTATAGCGGGCCGCGCGTTCCTGCGCCGCTGCGGAGGCGAAGAACTCCAGAAGCTTGATCGCGTTGTCGCGGTTGGGTGCGTTTGCCGCGACACCGCCACCCGATATGTTCACGTGCGCACCCTGCCCGTCGAGGCTTGGGAAGCCCAGCTTCACCTTCTGAGTGATTTCCCGATCCGCCGCATCCTCGCCATGGGCCATGCGGATGTAGTAATAGCTGTTGGTCAGCGCGATCTCGCAGACGCCGGCGCCAACCGCGCGAATCTGGTCGCGATCTCCGCCCTGCGGCGGACGCGCCATGTTGGCGACCACGCCCTTCACCCATTCGCTGGCCTTCTCCGAGCCCCACGCCTCGATCAGCGCGCCGGTGAGGGACAGATTGTAGATGCTGTCGGCCGAGCGCACGCACAGCTTGCCCGCAAAGCGCGGCGAGGCGATCTTCTCATATGTGTCGATCTCGGACGGCTGGACCTTCTCCTTGTCATACGCCACGACGCGCGCCCGGCGCATATAGCCATACCACCGGCCGTCCGGATCGCGGAGATTCTCGGGAATGCGAGAATTGAGCGTTCCGGACTCGATCGCCTGCAACAGCCCAGCCTGCTGCGCACGCCACAGCGCGCCGACATCGGCCGCCACGAAGACGTCCGCGGGGCTTGCAGCGCCTTCGCCCGTCATGCGCGCGATCAGCTGGTCTGCATTGCCCTCGATGCGATTGATCTTGATGCCGGTTGAAGCGGTGAACTGATCGTACAGGGCAAGATCGCTGTCGTAATGCCGCGCCGTGTAGAGATTGACGACGCCGTTGCCGTCGGCAGCTGCGTCGGCGGGGCGATCCGCGGGTTCTCCGCAAGCAGCCAGCGCCAGCACTGCGCCAGCGGCGATCATCATCCTTGCCCGCATCGAAATCTCCTTGTCGGGCGCCTCAGTAGACAATCTGCGAATGCTTCGCAACTAGAGGCTCGCGCCTTCAGGCGCTTGTGATCGGCACAGGCCGGCTCGCAGAGGACGGCCGATTACCTCGCATTCGAATGACGCTTGGCATTCGAGTGTCATTGACTCACGAAACCTGAGCAGTTCACTCAGGAGAAGCCAGCGTTGGATGGCGCATCGGACAAACGAAGGGAGAGGCGGTTGTCCAAGGCCATCCGCATCGGCGGCGCGAGCGGATACTGGGGCGACAGCGACATGGCGCTGCCCCAGCTGCTAAAAGCCGGCGATCTCGACTACATCGTGTTCGACTACCTGGCCGAAATCACCATGTCGATCATGGCGCGCCAGCGCGCCCGGGATCCGGCCCAGGGCTATGCCAGCGACTTCGTCAGCGGACTGAAGCCACACCTTGCGGAAATCGCTCGCCAGAAGGTCAAGATCCTCTCGAACGCGGGCGGGGTGAACCCGCGCGCGTGCGGAGAGGCAGTACGCGGCCTGGTCAAGGCGGCAGGGCTCGATCTCAAGGTTGCAGTGGTCGAAGGCGATGATCTGCTTGCGCGCGCAGGCGAACTCTCGAACGCACGAGAAATGTTTACCGGTGCGGCATTTCCGGCGAAAGAGGCGCTCGCCAGCATCAATGCCTATCTCGGCGCCTTTCCGATCGCCGAAGCGCTGTCACGTGGGGCCGACATCGTCATCACGGGGCGCACCGTCGACAGCGCAGTGACTCTGGGCGCGTGCATCCATGCCTTTGGCTGGACGCGCGACGATGTCGATCGTCTCGCCGCCGGCAGCCTGTGCGGCCACATCCTCGAATGCGGCGCGCAAGCCACGGGGGGAAACTTCACTGACTGGGAGATGGTGGCGCAATCGCTGTGGGACGTCGGCTATCCTGTCGCAGAGATGACCGAGGATGGTGTCTTCACCGTCACCAAGCCCCAGGGGACAGGCGGCGCCGTGACCGTGGGCACGGTCGGAGAGCAGATGCTCTACGAGATCGGCGACCCGCAAGCCTATATGCTCCCCGACGTTGTCTGCGATTTCTCGCAGGTGACGATCGCGCAGACCGGCATCGACCGAGTAACGGTGTCGGGCGCGCGGGGAACACCCGCTCCCGACAGCTACAAGGTCAGCGCAACCTACGAGGATGGATTTCGTGCGGGCGCGGTGTGGTTCTTCTACGGCGAGGATGCCGCAGCCAAGGCGCGACTGTTTGCCGACAGCGCGATGAAGCGGGCGCGAGCCAAGTTGCGCGCGCTCAACGCGCCCGACTATGACGAGGTCCTTGTCGAGGTGATGGGTGATGAGAGCCTTTATGGCGTGGAAGCCGTGAAGAAGAATGTCCGCGACGTCGCCCTCAAAGTCGCGGTAAAGCATCGCGACCAACGCGCGGCAGGCCTGGTCCTGAAGGAGCTTACCGGGCACGGGCTTGCCGGACCGCCGGGTCTTTCCGGGTTCGCTGGCTCGCGGCCTTCGCCCTCCCCCGTGGTTCGTCTGTTCTCCTTCCTGATCCCTAAGGCGGATGTACCAATCCGGCTTGTGATGGGTGAAGACGTCATCGAGCTGGGTGTGGAAGAGGGCGCAAAATTCGACGCGAATCGCATCGTGCGGCCGGCAACACCCGACCATCACGATCCGAATGATGAGCTCGTATCAGTTCCGCTCATCAGGCTCGCCTTTGCGCGATCGGGTGATAAGGGCGACAACGCCAATATCGGTGTGCTGCCGCGGCGGTTGGCCTACGCGCCCTACATCTGGTCCAAACTCACCGAGGACGAGGTCGAAAGGCGCTTTGCGCACTATCTGAAAGGCAGGGTCGAGCGCTTCTTCATGCCCGGCACGGGCGCGATCAACTTCCTGCTTCACAGTGTCCTCGGCGGCGGTGGAGTGGCCTCGCTCCGGAATGACCCGCAGGCCAAGGGCTATTCCCAGATCCTGCTGCAGACGCCGATCCCGATTCCCCGCACCATGGCGGAGCACATCTAGATGCCTGTCTTCGAATCCCGCATCAGCCCCGCGTCCGCGAACTTCGCGAAGAACCGCGCAGACATGCTGCGGCTTGTTGACAAGCTGAACGAGCTCAACGCCCGGGCCCCTGCGCTCTCGGCCAGACGCAAGGCGCGCTTTGAGGAACGCGGCCAGCTTCTGCCCCGCGAACGGCTCGCGCGCCTGCTCGATCCCGGAATGCCTTGGCTCGAGATCAGCAACATTGCGGGCTATCTGGTCGATACGTCGGACGAGGCGAAGTCGATCGCTGGGTCAACCATTTTTTCTGGGATCGGCTTCGTACGTGGCGTGCGGTGCGTCGTCGTCGTGGATGACAGTGGCATACAGGCAGGCGCCATGACGGTTGGCGGATCGTACCGGCTTCGCCGCGCACAGGAGATCGCCCTCAAGCAGAACATGCCATTCATCCATCTGGTCGAGAGCGCAGGTGGAGATCTGCTGAACTACAAGGTCGAAGGATTCATCTCCGGAGGCGCACTGTTTGCCAATCTCGCGCGCCTCTCGGCACGCGGGCTCCCCGTCATTGCGCTGTTGCACGGTTCTTCCACCGCCGGTGGGGCGTACATGCCAGGACTCTCGGACTATGTGATCGCTGTGAAGGGGCGCGGCCGCGCATTTCTTGCCGGACCGCCGCTGCTGAAGGCCGCTACCGGCGAGATCGCGAGCGAGGAAGAACTTGGCGGCTCGGAGATGCACGCCACGATTTCGGGCCTGGCGGAGTATCTCGTGGAGGATGATGCTGAAGCCTGCATTATGGGTCGCGAAGTTGTGGGGCGGCTGGGCTGGAACAGGCATTGCCCGAAACCGCCGGTCGGGCGCTATGCCGAGCCCGTTCTGGACCCGGACGAGATCGCAGGCATCGTACCGGTGGACTACCGGATCCCCTACGACGTCCGCGAAGTGATTGCCCGCATCGTCGACGGCTCTGATTTCTCAGACTTCAAGCCTGGCTACGGCGTGTCCACCGTATGCGTACAGGCGGAAGTCATGGGATTTCCGATTGGCATCATCGGCAACAACGGTCCCATCGACCCGCAGGGCGCAACAAAGTGCGCTCAATTCCTGCAGCTGATGGACCAGGCCGGAACGCCCGCCGTGTTCCTGCAGAACACGACCGGTTATCTCGTCGGCAAAGCCTATGAGCAGGCCGGGATGATCAAACACGGCTCGAAGATGATCCAGGCAGTCACCAACATTTCCGTTCCCCGGATCACCTTCATGATCGGCGCGAGCTACGGGGCCGGCAATTACGGCATGTGCGGGCGCGGCTACGATCCTGACTTTGTCTACACCTGGCCCAATGCCTCGACGGGCGTGATGGGCGGCGAGCAGGCGGCCATGGTGATGTCGATGGTGGCCGAAGGCCAGGCCAAGGCGGCCGGGATCGACGTCGACCGCGCGGCGCTGAAGAAGCAGGAGGAGCGACTGACTGGGATTTTCAACAGCCAGGCGGGCGCCTTCTATTGTTCGGGGCATATGACAGACGATGGGATGATCGATCCGCGCCAGACACGCCGCACACTCGGCTTCCTGCTCGCGACGGTGTGGGAAGCGCGCGCGCGCACTGTGCGTCCCAACAGCTTCGGCGTGGGGAGGATGTGATGGCGCTGCCGCCAACCACCGCAATCGACCTCGAACTGAGATCCGGCTGGCTCACAGTGTGGTTTAATCAGCCTGAAAACCGTAATGCCTTGAGTACGGAACTGACCGCGGATTTGATGGCTGTGCTTGACGCCGTTCGCGACGATCGCGCTGTGCGCGGCATAACGCTTCGCGGCAGAGGGGGCATTTTCTGCGCGGGCGCCGACCTCAAGGCGTTCAATTCAGGTCACCGGTCTGTGGACGGGCCGTCGCGTCAGGATGTGATCGAACAGTCGAAACGCGGCGCCGTCATGTTCGAGGCGGTCAACACCATGCCGCAGGTCACCATCGCCATCATCGAGGGTGCCGCGATGGCGGGCGGTTTCGGGCTCGCTTGCTGCTGCGATGTCGTGATCTGCGAGGCCGGAGCGAAGTTCGCCATGACGGAAACCGCCATCGGCCTGTCGCCGGCACAGATTTCGCCCTTCGTTATTCAGAAACTCGGCTACGCGACCGGTCGCCGGCTGATGCTCACTGCAGCGCGGTTCGAAGGCCGGGAGGCCATGGACCTCGGATTTGCCGACTTCATTGGCGAGGGGACCGCGGCGCTAGAAGCGATCGAATTGCAGATCCGCAAGGCGGTGCTGCGCTGTGCGCCCGGCGCCGTCGCAGATACGAAGGCGCTCATTCTCGCCCTGCCCCGGCTCAATCGCACAACGACCGTTGACGCCGCTGCGGAGAATTTTGCAAATCGCATGCTGAGCGATGAGGCGCGTGAGGGCGTCGCGTCCTTCGTCGAGAAACGCAAGCCAAGCTGGGTTGTCGAACCATGACAGACGCAGCTGCAAATGATGTGTCCGTCCTGCTGGTCGCAAATCGCGGCGAGATCGCCTTGCGGATCATGCGCACCGCGCGGGCGATGGGCCTGAAAACCGTCGCGGTCTATTCCGACGCAGATTCAGCCTCGCCCCATGTAAGGGCGGCGGACATCGCCGTGCGGATCGGCCCGGGACCGGCAAGCGAGTCTTATCTCTCCATCGACGCCATCCTGGCCGCAGCAAAGACATCGAACGCAACGGCGATCCATCCGGGCTATGGCTTCCTTTCGGAGAACGCCGCCTTCGCACAGGCGGTCATCGATGCAGGCCTCGTCTTCGTCGGTCCGCCTCCTTCGGCCATCGCGGCGATGGGCGACAAGGCGCGGGCCAAACGCCGCATGATCAAGGCCGGCATACCCTGCGTGCCCGGCTATGAGGGCGAGGACCAGTCAGACTCAACTTTCCTCAAAGCCGCCGCCGAAACTGGATATCCCGTAATGATCAAGGCCAGCGGCGGCGGCGGCGGTCGCGGCATGCGACTGGCCCACAACGCCGCCGACCTTCCTGGCGCCCTGCAGCTGGCGCGATCCGAGGCACAGAACGCCTTCGGCAATGGCGAGCTGATCCTCGAGAAGGCGATCCTGCGGCCTCGCCATGTGGAGATTCAGGTCTTCGCCGACACCCACGGCGCAGCGATCCATCTGGGCGAACGCGATTGCTCGGTGCAACGTCGGCACCAGAAGGTCATCGAAGAATCACCTTGCCCTGTGATGACCACCGCCTTGCGGGACGAGATGGGCGCGGCTGCTGTGAACGCCGCCAAGGCCGTTGGCTATGTCGGCGCGGGGACGGTGGAATTCCTGCTCGATGAGGCCGGTCGCTTCTATTTCCTCGAAATGAACACGCGGCTCCAAGTCGAGCATCCTGTCACCGAGATGGTCACCGGGCTCGATCTCGTGGCTTTGCAGCTGCGCGTGGCGCAGGGTGACCCGCTCGGGCTCGCGCAAAATGAGGTCCGCCTGGCGGGCAGCGCCATTGAGGTCCGGCTCTATGCCGAGGAGCCCGAAGCTGGCTTCCTGCCGAGCGCGGGGCCTCTCCATCTGTTCCGAATGGCCGCGGGCGAAGGCGTCCGGATTGACGCCGGCGTTGAATCAGGCGGCGAAGTCTCCGCCTTCTACGATCCGTTGCTAGCCAAGGTCATCGCGCACGGCAGGACGCGGGAGGAGGCCCGCCGACGGCTTGTGTCTGCGCTGGGGGCGGCCGCAGTGTTTGGCCCGCGAACCAATCGCGACTTTCTGATCGATGCCCTGCAGCGCCCGGACTTTGCGGCTGGCAAGGCAACCACCGCTTTCATCGAAGAAACCTACGGCGAAAGATTCACGTCCCCATCGATATCATCCCCCACGCTCGCTGCAGCTGCCGTGTTGCAGCACGTTTGCGCCATGCGCCGCGCCAGCGCATCCGCACTCGTCATGAGTTGTGAGCTTCTCGACTGGTCCAGCGCAAATGCCCTTCAGACGATCGTTGCGTATCAGGACGGCGAGATCAGGCTGACTCTGTCAGTGCGACCCGGGATTGGAGCCTACGCAGTAGCACTCGGTGAGAAGCAACACAGCGTAACGGTTGTCGCCATGGATGACGAAGCGGCGCGTTTCCTGATCGATGGCCGAACCCTTTCCGTTGCCTACTGGGAAGATGGCCGAAACATCTACCTGGCGACGCCGGAGCGTACAGTCGAGCTGGCCAATCTCGTGTCTTTCATCCGGCCGCAGGGGTCAGGTGCGGGACAAGGCATCCTTGTTGCACCGATGCATGGCAAGCTGATCGAAGTCTGCGTTGCGGAGGGCGCGGTGGTGACACGAGGCGACCGCCTCGCTGTCCTTGAAGCCATGAAGATGCAGCATGAGCTGTTGGCTGAAATCGACGGCCGGATCGCACGCGTCGCTGCGACGGAAGGTTCGCAGATCGCGGCAAACAGCCTAATCCTGGAGATCAGGGCCGAACCGCCCGCCGATCAGGATATCTGAGCCGGTTCGTGGCGGACCACGCGATAGGTCCAGTCCCGTCCATCGCTCTCATGTACGGTCACATAGTTTCCGACGGCGAGCGAATGATCACCAAGCCGGAATACCGCCTCGTCGTCCCCCTCGCCCTCTTCATCATAGTGGATGTACCAGCTCGCGCCGCGGTGCCTCAGCCAGCCGTCTGCGTCGCGATCGACACCCGGCTTAACGCGCACAACGCGACACAATTTGCGGACTTTGTCCCAGTTGACCGTCGACAATCGCCCCTCGGCGTCAAGCGGCGCCGTGATGACATAGCCCTGCTCGCCGTCCCCGGCCGGGAAACCAGGGTTGCGCGCCAGCTGGAGAACGACCTGCGTGAGCGACATTTCAATCTCCAAGATTGTACGATGGCGTAGTGCTAATTCTTCCGTCCGCCGGCGGTGCGTCGGGCATGCTCGGCTGCATCGTGCGTCAGCATGGTTGCCAACATGAGTGTGACGGCAAACACGCTCGCCAGTCCTATGGCGAATCCAATAAACAACGCTCCAGCGTCCATCTGAAAATCCTCTCTATGTGGTCGGGGAACAGTCGGGAAGGCGAAGCAGGTTGTCCGCGTTGCACGAATAGGCCTTGCCATCATGCACTGCGCGCCAGGTCCATTTTGCTGCAAAACGTTCGGGCGCTTCGATCGCGATCGCCGCTGGGTCGGCGCCCGCCAGAACAGACGCGGTCACCTTCTGGAGCGAGGCGCTGACCTCCTCTGTGGAGGGAACGCCGGCGGCGCACGCGCCAATCGCGATTACGGGAAGAAGAAGCAGGAGATTGCGGGACATGATCGAACCTCGCCTTTCGTCATGTCAGCCTAGGATGAGGCGCGGCCACGGCGTCTGACCCAGATCAAGTGCGCCTGCCTCAGCGTTGGGCGAGTGTCCCCCGCTGGCCCTGCTCCCTGGCTTCGTCTAGCATTGCAGGCGTTCCTGGAGCCTTTTGCTGATGACTTTCGAGGCGCTTTTCTCGGATGACCGCTTCCGCATTGTGCCGGAAACGATGGTGGATGGCCTGATCGTCACCGACGCGGCCGGCATTATCCAGTATGTCAATCCCGGCTGCGAGAGCCTCTTCAAGTACGCTTCGGGCGACCTCACCGGGAAGAACGTCGCCTTATTGATGCCGGCGTCCTTCGCGGTGTCCCATGATGGTCACATGCGCCGCCATCGCGAGACGAAGGTGAAGCGCATCATCGGAATGGGGCGCGAACTGCAGGGCCAGAAGGCCGACGGTACGATCTTTCCGATGTACCTCTCGGTGGGCGAGGCGCAGACGGACGACGGCGTCCTTTTCGTCGGCGTGATCTACGACCTTACCGAGAAGAAGCGCGCCGAGGAGACAATCCTGCATCACCAGAAGCTCGACGCCATAGGCCAGCTATCAGGCGGTATAGCGCATGACTTCAATAACATCCTCAGTGTCATCGGCGGCAATCTCGAAATGATCGCGAACGCCGACCTGCCGCCGGGCGCTCGTCGCGCCGTCGCGCGGGCGCAGGACGCAGCCGTGCGGGGTGCGCGTATCACCCAACGACTGCTCGCCTTCGCACGCAAGCAGCCGCTGCGGCGTCAGTCGCTCGACCTAAATACGGCGCTCGAAGACATGGCGGAGATGCTGCAGCGATCGATCGGCGCGAACGTCGACGTACGCATGAAGCTCGCTTCCGCGCCTGGCGTTGTAGACGCCGATATCGATCAGTTCGAAACCGCAATCCTCAACCTTGCGCTCAACGCCCGCGACGCGATGCCGGAAGGCGGTGTCGTCACCATCGAAACGGAGTGTGTTCGTATCCAGGATGATCCGCGTATGCTGCAGGACGCGCCGCCGGGCGACTACATGCGCGTTTCCGTCTCAGATACCGGTTCGGGCATGTCTCCGGAGGTCATGGCGCGTGCGATCGAACCCTTTTTCACGACGAAAGAGATGGGCGCGGGAACGGGACTCGGCTTGAGCATGGTCTATGGCTTTATGAAGCAGATTGGCGGCCAAGCCCGGATCGAAAGCGAGGTCGGTCGCGGCACGCGCGTCAGCCTTCTCTTTCCACGCCGAGGCGGTGCTGCAGAAATGCATGTCGACCCAGACGGCTCACACATTCCGGAGGGCAAGGGTGAGGAGATCCTGGTCGTCGAGGACGACGCGGATGTGCGACTTGTTACGGTGTCTCGCCTTGAAGGCCTCGGCTATCGCGTAAGGATCGCCTCTGATGGCGCGAGCGCCTTGCAGGTCCTCGCCGAAGCTCCGGAGGTAAAGCTCGCCCTGATCGATGTCGTGATGCCGGGCGGGATGGACGGCCACGCACTTGCCGACGCGATCGAGGCGTCGTGGCCGGGCGTCAAGATCATCCTCACCTCAGGCTATTCGCCGCGAATGGCGGATGCCGGAGCAGCTTCGCGGCGCGCCTTCCTGCCGAAGCCATCAACCCGCGCTCAGATCGCCCAGCTGATCCATCGCACCCTCAGCGCCGGGAACTGAACGATCCCGCCCGCATGGGTCAGTCTGTTACGAGGCTGGGCCTGTCCACCTCACCGGGCAGGCCAGGACATAGCCCTCACCCCTAACGGTCTGGATCAGGTTGGCCTGGCTCGCATGTTGCGTCAGCTTGCGGCGCAGCCGGCTGACGAGCGTATCGACGCTGCGGTCGAACGCATCCCAATCGTCGCGATGAATGGACTGGCCGATCATCTCCCGCGACAGGATCCGGTTGGGCCGCTCGATCAGCGCCATGGCCAGATTGAACTCAGCGCCGGTCAGTTCGATTGGCGCGCCAGATTTTGTCCTGATGTCCCGCCGCGAAGGTGTTGCTACAAATTGGTCGAAATGGGCTTGCCGCAACGTTTCGACCGCCGCGGTGGCCGTGCCCTGCCCTGCGCGTCGCAGGACCGCCCGAACACGCGCTAACAGCTCGCGCAGTTCGAATGGCTTTGCCAGATAGTCATCGGCCCCCACTTCGAGCCCCACAACCTTGTCCACCATGCTCCCCTTGCCGGACAGAATGATGATCGGGAGGGTGGTGCGCGTCCGCAGCTCGCCGGCAAGCGTAAGGCCATCGCCGCCCGGCATATTGATGTCGAGCAGCAGGAGATCCGGCTCGGCCACCGCCAACGCCGAACGGGCGGCATCGACATTGCCGGCCTGCTCGGTCGCATAGCCTTCGTTCGCCAAGAAGTCCGCTAACGTCGCCCGCAACGCAGCGTCATCGTCCACAATGAGGATGCACGGCTGTTTCGTCATTGCAGCTGCCTGTGGCGGGGCGCCGTACAGCTCGTGGCCCCAGAACCCCAGTTGGTGCTTCGGGGCCAGCCAGTCAATGCAACTGGGCGTGTTAAGTCAGCGCACCTAGCCGGGGCGCTCTTCGTCCTGCAAGATCCGCGCTGCATCGCCCGCAGGATCCTCGAACTGGCCCGATTTCAGCGCCCAGACAAAGCCCACCAGCGCCAACATGGCTAGCAGCAGCGCACCCGGCAGCATCAGGAGAAGGATGTTCATCGCGGCATCCTCAACGCGTTAAGGGTCACGGCTACGGACGATAGGGACATGGCGATAGCTGCGACAACCGGCGTCGCCCAGCCCATCAGGGCGAGAGGGATCGCCAGCAGGTTGTAGGCGGATGCGAGGGCGAAGTTCTCGCGCATGCGGTCCCGGGCCTTCCGCGAAATCACAATTGTATCGACAACCGCGTTCAGATTGCCTGTCGCGTAGATACAGTCAGCAGCCAGGCGCGAGATGTCGACGGCGCCCCCCGGGGCCATCGAAGCATGGGCGCCGGCCAGCGCCCCTGCATCGTTGAGCCCATCACCTACCATCAGGACTTTCCTGCCGGCAGATTCAAGCTCAGCCAGGCGGGCTGCCTTGGACTGCGGCGTCGCGCTCGCCGTCCAGACATCTATTCCGGCGGCGGCCGCCCCGGCCTCGACCCGCCCCACAGAATCACCGCTCAGGAGCTCGATCTCGAGACCCAACGCCTTAAGGCGCGCTACCGCCTGTGCGGCGTCGGGCCGGATGATGTCGTCAAATATGAAGACGCGCGGCTCACCGCCTTCGAACGAAAACCAGAGGCCGGGCCGATCTGGGCCGGGCGCCACAAAACCAGAACGCCCCAGCCGCGCCTTGCGTCCATCGACAAGCCCCTCCATTCCGAGACCTGGATGCTCGCGAACGCCTTGCGCGACAGGCCCGGATCTAGCGGCGGCTACGATCGCGCGCGATAGGGGATGACGACTGCAGCGGGCAAGCTGGGCTGCGTCCTGGAGATCTTCATTGGACCAATCGCCTGGCGACAGTGCGGGCTCGCCCAGCGTGAGCGTGCCTGTCTTGTCCAACACGACGTGATCGACTGTGGCGAGACGTTCAAGCGCATCGCCTGAAGACAGAAAGATATCGCGTTCAAATAACTTCTGGGCTGCCACAACCTGCACGAGCGGCGCAGCCAGTCCCAGCGCGCAAGGACAGGTGATGATGAGGACCGTCACGGCGATGAACGCAGCCTGCGTCAGGCTGGCGCCGAGAACGATCCAACCCACAAAACCCACAAACGCAGTTGTGTGGACCAGCGGTACGTAAATGGCAGCCACCTTGTCCGCCAGTCGACGATAACCGGACTTTTTCTGCTCGCCGGCTTCCAGAAGGCGCGCGACGTCCGCCATCAGGGAGTGATCTGCCGCCGCTAGCGCGCGAATGCGGAGCGGTGCTGCAAGATTGAGAGCGCCGGAGTGGAGAATTTGTCCGGGGAATGTTGCCACAGGATCGACTTCGCCGGTCACGAGACGAAGATCGGCTTCGCTCGCACCGGACAGGACTTCCGCGTCAACCGCGATGCGTTCACCTGCGGACACCAGCAAGATGTCTCCGGGCCGGATGTCGGCCGCACGCACTACTTCTGTAACCCCGCCCGGCGACAGGCGTGTCGCCGAGCTTGCCTGCATGGCGGCCAGCGCGTTCGCCGCCGCAAAGGCTCGGCGCCGAAGGCGTGCGTCGAGGAGGCGACCGATTAGAAGGAAGAACAACAGCATCACGGCTGCATCGAAATACGCATGAGCGCCGCCCGTCGCTGTCGCATAGAGGCTCAGCAGCAGCGCAAGTATGACGGCCAGGGAGATCGGCACGTCCATGTTCATCCGCCGGGCTCGGATCGAGGCGAGCGCGGAGGCGAAGAACGACTGCCCGGAGAACAGCGACGCTGGGACAGCTATTAGCGCGGCAAGCCAGCGAAGCAGGGCGATTGAACTTGCATCCATATCCCCGCCAAACCAGACGGGCTCAGAGAGAAACATGACGCCGACGGTTGCGAGCCCGGCGACGACCATCGCGATCACGAGACCTCGCTCTTCGCGCGCTGCGTCGGTCTCTCGCTTGTCGACGTCGTAAGGCGCCGCGCTATAGCCCAGGCCGATCACCGCCTCGACGACTGCTCGTGCGGCCAGCGCGCCGCGCCAGGCGACGTGCAGCTTGCCGGTCGTGAGATTCAGTCTTGCCGTCTCCATGCCCGGCAGTCTGAGAACCGCGCTTTCTATGCGGCCAAGGCACGAGGCACATTTCGCGCCCCCGACAAGAAGCTCGAGCGTCTGGAGGCGTTGATCGCCGGATAAGGCGTGTTGGCCGCCCAAACCCGACGAAACGCTGCCGCCGGATGGGCCAGGATGCGGAAGGCCGACCAGCGCCGTCATTGCAAAACCACCATCTTGACGGCTTCAAACATGACGGGCGAGTCGCGCTCCTTGCTGATCTCAAGGCGAACCTCAATGCGCGCCGGACCCTCCAACGCCAGCGCCATCGCATAGTCGCCAGGCACAGTTTCCGCCAGCCAGACCGGCGCTTCGTCCTGGCGAAGGCCAACCACATGAGCGCGCAAAGCGACCGCCATCCCTTGAAGCGGCTGGCCGGCTGCATTTCGCAGGCGGACGCGGAAGGTGGCGCCGTCATCAGCAGGCCCAGCCTCGACCGTCCAGCCAAGTTCCTGCTGCCTTGTACGTCTTGCGAGTTCCTTGTTGTACTCGAGCCCGAGCACATAGGAGTTCTTCACCTGCTCGCCTGGGTGCGAGCGTATCGCCAATGTGATGAACAACGCATCGAGACCAATAATCACCGCGAAGAAAGCGACCATGATCATGGCGACATGGATGCCGCGAATGCCCGCTGACCTTGCTCTTGCCCCCATTTTCATGGTCCTTCGAAGCGGGTCGCGACCGAGGTCGCGACGCCGGTGTCCGGATCGGTCAGGACAACACGGATGTCACGCGAGCCTGCCGCCTGCGGTGTGGTGACCAGCAGGCGAAGCCGCTCGACCATGTCGGGCTCGGCGAGCACATGCCCGGCCCCTGCGCCCTCGCCATCGCCAATGATTTCAAGCTCGGCCTCCGGCATGCCTTCGATGCTAATGGCGAGGGTGCGGGTGACATGCTGCTTGTTGATCACCTTCAAGGTATAGGCATTGCGGTATCCGCCGTTGCTGAGATGCACAAACGGCGTTCCCCGATCCTTGATCACCGACAGCTCGAGATCGGAACGGCCGGAAAGGCCGAGAACCATGATAAGGCTCGTGAGAGCGAACACGCTCGCGTACACGATGGTACGGGGGCGCAGGATGCGAACCCGCACAGGCGGAAGTTTTCGCGCACGACAGGCAACATTTTCGTCGGTGTCATAGGCGATAAGGCCAGCTGGCCGGCCGACCTTCTTCATCACCGCGTCGCAGGCGTCTATGCACAGACCACACTGGATGCATTCGAGCTGGGGACCGTTCCGGATATCGATGCCCATCGGGCAGACGACAACGCATTGCGTGCAGTCAACGCAGTCGCCGCGACCCTCCCAGGATTCCCCCTTCTTGTGAGGCCCACGCGGCTCGCCGCGGTCATGACGATAGGTTACTGAAAGCGTGTTCTTGTCGATCAGCGCCGCCTGGATGCGCGGCCATGGGCAGAGATAGGTGCACACCTGCTCTCGCATCGTGCCCGCCAACGCATAGGTCGTGCCCGTCAGCATCGCTGCAAACACGTAGGCGGTCATCGGGGCGTGACCCGTGAAGAAGGTCTGTGCCAGGGTCGGCGCATCGTGCCAGTAAAGAATGAAGGCGCCCCCGGTCGCGAAGGCAATCAGAATCCACACCGCGTGCTTGGCGCCCTTGCGCCACGCCTTGTCGAAGGACATCGGGGCTTTGTCGCGCATCATGCGGGCGTTGCGGTCACCCTCGAAAAAGCGCTCGACCACAATATAGAGGTCTGTCCAGACTGTCTGGGGGCAGAAGTATCCGCACCACACGCGACCTAGCAGAGCTGTCACCAGGAATAGGCCGACCGCAGCAAGGATCAGCAGGCCAGTGATGTAGAAGACTTCTTGCGGCCAGATCTCTAGCCAGAAGAAGTAGAATTTGCCTGCCGCGAAGTCAGCCAGAACAGCTTGGTCGGGCACGCTCTCCCCGCGCGGCCAGCGTATCCACGGCAGTATGTAGTAGATGCCCAGGGTCAGGACGAGCAGGAACCATTTGAGGTTCCTGAACCGTCCAAACACGAGCTTGGGATAGATCTGCCTGCGTTTGGCATAAAGCACCGTCGGCCCCTCGCCGTCGGGTGGCGGAGGTGCATTGCCCCCCGCAGCCCGCCGGTCGATGAGTGTCGTTACCGGCATGGCTACTCGCCACCGCCGAGGGCGTGAACATAGATGGCAAGCGCTCGCACCGTGGCCGGATCGAGCCGATCAGCCCAGGCAGGCATAACTCCATTGCGTGGCCCGAAGATCGTCCGCCGGATCGAAGCGACATCGCCGCCGTAGACCCATTCCTCATCCGTCAGGTTCGGGGCGCCCTTCGTACGATCCCCGCGCGCATCTGCGCCATGACAACTTGCGCAATTGTCCTGGAACACGGGTTCGGCTCGGAGCGCGGCTGCATTGTCCGCTTCCTGGTTCGATCTCAGCCTTACCAGCTGGACGAGATCGCCGATCTGAGCCGCTGTCAGAAACTCGTCACGTCCAAAAGAGGGCATTTCCGACGCCCTTTCCTGAGGGTGGCCGGAGCGGATGCCATACCTGATCGATTGCTCGATGGCTTCCAGCGTGCCGCCCCAAAGCCAGACATCATCGGCCAGACGGGGGTAGCCCTTGGCGCCGCGGCCGCCCGAACCGTGGCAGGTCGCGCAGTTATCGCCAAAGGCGCTTTCGCCAAGACCCAGCGCCAGCTGACTCAGCTCCGCATCCTTCAGGATCGAGGACGCGTCCATCGATGCGAGCCTGGCGCCCAGTGCAGCTCGTTCCGCACGTCCGGTCTCGACCTGCCCGGCCACCTCGGCCCGATCCGACCGGCCCAACACGCCCACCGTGTGCCCCTGCATGCCCGGCGGCGCCGGCCAGGCGGGCATGAGTATCCAGTACACAACAGAGGCGGCAACCGTCGCCCAGAACACGAAACGCCACCAGCGTGGCAACGGATTGTTGAGCTCCTTGATGCCGTCCCATTCATGTCCGGTGGTCTCGACGCCGCTGTGGCTGTCGATATCAGGCGAGCGGTCGGTCATTGCCGGGCTCCTTCTCGTTCATGGGAAGTTGGGCGGCGCGCCTGAAGCGCGGACCGTTGCGAGGCCAGCACGCGTAGAGGAGGACGACAGCGAAGATCGCGGCGAAATAGATCGTGCCGCCGGTCTGCGCGAACTTGGAGAGGTGCTCGTAACTCATCGTAAGATCACCGCGTATTGGAGAGATCTTGGGCCTCATAGGTCGAGAAATCGACCATCGTCCCAAGCACCTGCAGGTAGGCGACAAGCGCATCAAGCTCGCTCGGTTCGCCACGCACGCCATCGAAATCACGGACGTTGACCGTGCCGCCCCGACCCGAAAGCCGATCATAGTCGGCGCGAAAGGCGTCGACATCGAAGTCTTCGCCAGCCTGCGCACGGGCATCATCGGCAGCTCGCGCGATCATTTCATCGCTGTATGGCACCCCAGCCAAACGCAGCGCACGCATTTCATCGCCTATCGTCGAAAGATTGACGGGACGGTTCGTCATGAAGGCGTAGGGCGGCATGATCGACTCTGGCACGAGCGAGCGTGGATCGATCAGATGCTGCGTCTGCCACTCATCCGAATACTTGCCGCCGACGCGCGCGAGATCGGGGCCTGTTCGCTTGGAGCCCCACTGGAAGGGGTGGTCATACATGCTCTCTGCAGCGAGGGAATAATGACCGTACCGCTCTACCTCGTCGCGCAGCGGACGGATCATTTGTGAGTGGCAGGTGTTGCAGCCCTCGCGGATGTAGATGTTCTGTCCGGCGAGTTCGAGGGGGGTGTACGGTCGGACGCCTTCGACCTTCTCGATCGTGTTCTTGAGATAGAAGAGCGGCACAATCTCGATGAGCCCTCCGATCGCAACCGTGACCAGAATTCCCACAATCAGGATGAAGGTGTGGCGCTCGAACCATTTGTGGTTGCGCATCAGCCAGCTTGGACGCGTCGCCATGCTCGCTCTCCTAATTAGCTGGTTGAAGTGTGGGGCCGACGTCGACGCTGTTGCGATCTTCCACGGGAACATCGCCTCGCGCCGTGCGGTAGAGATTATAGACCATGATCAGCGCTCCGATCAGGTAGAGACCCCCGCCCAGTGCGCGGATGATGTAGGAGATGTGCTTGGCGCTGACCGTTTCGATGAACGAGTAGCTGAGAAAGCCGAACTCATTATAGGCTCGCCACATCAGGCCTTCCATGATGCCGGACACCCACATGGACGTTATGTAGAGCACGATGCCCAGTGTCGCGATCCAGAAGTGCCACTCAACGAGTGCATTCGAGTAGAGCTTCTGCCGTTTCCATATCCACTGGGTGAGGCAGTACATCGTCCCGAACGTCACGAAGCCGACCCAACCAAGGGCGCCCGAGTGAACGTGGCCGATGCCCCAGTCCGTATAGTGCGACAAAGCATTGACCTCGCGCACCGACATTACAGGTCCTTCGAAGGTCGCCATGCCGTAGAACGCGACCGAGACCACAAGCATCCGCACGACTGGATCGGTACGCAGCTTGTCCCAAGCCCCCGAGAGCGTCATCAGGCCGTTGATCATGCCGCCCCAGCTGGGCATCCACAGCATGATCGAGAACGTCATGCCCAGCGTCTGCGCCCATTGCGGCAGAGCGGTGTAGTGCAGATGGTGCGGACCCGCCCAGATGTAGATGAAGATCAGTGACCAGAAGTGCACGATCGACAGGCGATAGGACCAGACCGGTCGCTCAACCCGCTTCGGGATGAAGTAGTACATCATCGCCAGGAAGCCTGCGGTGAGGAAAAACCCAACCGCGTTGTGGCCGTACCACCACTGGATCAGCGCGCTCTGTACGCCACTGAAAAGCGAATAGCTCTTGGCACCCGCAAGGCTGGCGGGGATAGAGATGTTGTTGACGATGTGCAGCATCGCGATGGTGACGATAAAGGCGAGATAGAACCAGTTCGCGACATAGATGTGCTTCTCCCTGCGCCGAAGAAGCGTGGCGACAAACACGGCAAGGTAGGCAACCCAGACAATCGTGAGCCATAAATCGGCGTACCATTCCGGCTCGGCATATTCCTTCGACTGCGAGACACCCATCAGATAGCCGGTTCCGGCGATCACGATGAAAAGCTGGTAGCCCCAGAACACGAACCACGGCCACATCCCACCGGCGAGGCGGGTTCGGCAGGTCCGCTGCACCACGTAGAATGAGGTCGCGATCAGAGCATTGCCGCCGAAGGCAAAAATCACTGCGGACGTGTGCAGCGGACGCAAGCGCCCAAAGTTCGTCCAACCCCAGTCAGGAAAGTAGAAGAGATTTGGAAAGGTTAGCTGCAGCGCGATGATCAGGCCAACCAGAAAACCGGCGATTCCCCAGAACATGGTTGCGACGATCCCCGCCTTGACCACGCCCTCCTCGTAATAGGTCTTGTCGAAGCCCTTTTGTTCACCCTCCTCATGCCAGATCAGCAGGCCGGCCAGCGATGCTAGCGCGGCAATAGCAAAGATCCAGGCGTGAACGGCGAACTGCGCGTCGACGGCGTTGGCCGCTCCAGCGACGGAAGCGACCAGCACACCGGTCATCGCCAGGGCGACGGTGATTGTGCTGGGATCGGCGCCCTGCGCTCTCGCCATACTGGCCATGAACTTGTCCCTCGCATTACACAGCGGAGCGGGTCGCTCTCGTTCGCGTCAGGACGTTTGTGGGAACCGGCCGGAAAGGCCTTTGATCCAGCGCAAATGGCCAATGCGTCGCACGGGCTAGACCCACCCTATGGCCACATTGCTCGGGGCGATGCGGCCACAACTGGGGTGGAGGCGCCTGTGATGCCAGCAGCACTCGTCCTGTCCGGCTTGTTCGCTTGGCTCGCAGGCGCTCTTCTTATGTCGGCTCAGCCGACAATCCCGGCAGAATTGGCAAACGCATGGTGCGGACCTGTGCTGCATGCTGGCACGTTCCTGTCGGGCACGCAGCACTGTGCCGGCTGCGCTGCCATGCTTGCCGGGCTGGCAGCAGCGATCGGGGGAGTGATCCTCCTGACCAGACCACCAGGGAAGCAAGTGGTGAGATGATGCACCGGCCAACAGCAACGCGCTCAACCGAGCATCGATGGGAGTATGTTCCCGCCTTCGCCCGGGAACAGCTTCCGCGCTACACAAGTTATCCGCCTGCCAATCGCTTCAATGCTGGTGTAAACGGTGACCGGGCTCGCGATGCGCTCTCGGAGCTTCCGCGAAATGCGACCCTGTCGCTTTATGTGCATATCCCGTACTGCAAGAAGCTATGCTGGTACTGTGGCTGCCACACCAGTGTTCCAACGGCGGCCGATCCGTTGGAACTCTACCTGCATGCATTGAAGGCCGAGATTGCACAAATCTCGCAAAGCGTTCCATCGGATGCCGTCGTCACGCGCTTGCATTTTGGCGGAGGGTCTCCTGATATTCTTACCCCGATGCAGATCGGCGGGGTCATGACCACACTGCGCAACTGCTTCAGCTTTGCGAGTCTGGTCGAGATTGCCGTAGAACTCGACCCACGCGGTCTCACCGCCGACGTGGTGGACGCCTACGCCGCCGCCGGCCTCACCCGCGCGAGTCTCGGCGTACAGGTGCTGGACGCGGGGGTCCAGGAGCGCATCAACCGGATCCAGCCCCGCGCGCGTGTCGAAGCTGCCGTCCGGCGTCTGCGCGCCGCTGGCGTGGGGTCGCTCAACATGGACATGATGTATGGCCTCCCGGGCCAGACCATCGAGCATGTAATGGAAACGGCTACCTTCGCCTCAACGCATGATGTCGATCGGATCGCGGTTTTCGGGTATGCGCACGTGCCCTGGATGAAAAAGCAGCAGAAGGGAATCGATCCGCAAGCTCTTCCGGAAGGGGAGGCTCGATTCCGGCAGGCCGAAGCCGCCGCCCGTGCGCTTGAAGCCGCCGGTTACCTTCCGATCGGTTTCGACCATTTTGCTGCGCCAGGCGATTCGCTCGCCGCTGCTGAAATGCAGGGCCGGCTCCATCGCAGTTTTCAAGGCTATACGGACGATGACGCGACCGCCCTGCTCGCCTTCGGCGCCTCGGCCATCTCGTCCCTGCCAAACTTGATCTACCAGAACACACCCGACACGGCGGCCTACCGTGATCGTCTTGCCGCGGGGCGATCGCCCGTTGTGCGCGGTGTGCAGCTTTCCGCGGACGATCGCCGAATCGCCAGCCTGCTGGAACGACTCCTGTGCTACTATGAGGCAACCGTCCCGGCCGATCTGCTCAGTTCCTCGCGACACCGACTCGACCCTGCCATCGCTGCTGGACTGGCGGAACTGCGCGGGACAACGGTGGCCGTAACCTCTCGCGGTCGTCCTTACGTCCGCAACATTGCAGCCTGCTTCGATCCCTCCTTCGCACCGCAAGAGGGCCGTCACAGCCTCGCCATCTGAAACCGAAAGGCGTCGGAACGGGCTATCGCTGCAGTGATTTAAGGTAGGCGACTAAGGCATCCGCCTCGATGACCTGCAGATCGAATTCCGGCATCTCGTCGTGCCCGACCCGGATGCCGTCGATCAGGTCGCTGGCCAGCATTTCGGCATCGTAGCGCTTGAGAAGTTCGACCATAGGTGGGGCGGATGGGTTGGGACTCTGCGCCAGGTCGCCCAGGCCATGACATCGCGAGCAGCGAATCACTGCAACGTCCCGCCCAGTCGACACAAGTTGGGGATCGAGGGGCGCCTCCGGCGCTGCGACGTTGCCTGGACCGGCGCAGCCAGAAGCCCCGAACAGGGCGGCAATCAAGAGCAATGCCAGTTTCATGCCCACGATCCTCGCACCTCGGCGGCCCGCCGCCTTGATCCGGAGCAATCAGCCACGGCGAAATGTCGCGGCGTGAACGGTCAGAAACGACCCTCCAGACACACTTTGTCACACAAGCCTGGGAGCCAGACAAACGCCGTCCATGGAAGGCCGTCAACCTCAAGCCTGCCAAAGGACAGGAGGCAAACATGTGCATCGCAGGTGGAGCAGTTTCGGCATTTATGGGCGCCCAGGATCGCACGGACCCCGCCGTGCGCCAGCCCGCTCTCAAGACGGTCCCGGCTCACGATCACGTCTTCTTTGAAGGTGATGCCCGCGACTGCCTGTATGTCGTGGAGGCAGGTTGGGTGAAGCTCTACCGGACGCTTGTCGATGGGCAGCGCCAGATCGTGGGTTTCGC
>JBEAMJ010000050.1:0-71420 GCA_041166025.1 Pseudomonadota bacterium
GGCTTCGGCCGGGCGGGCATCTGTCGATAGCGACAAGTACGAATGCCGACTCGTGTTCGTGCGCGTCCGACGCAGCACGTGAACACCTAGTGTCACGCCTCGTTGCGGCGCGATGCTCATCTATACGCAACGTTCTCGATGGGCATCGAAGATTTTCTGATCGACTATCGTTGATCGATATTGCGATGCCCTTCGTGCTCTGAGAGCCTTCCGTGTGGCTGCACGGGAGTAGGGGAGTGATGAGCCGCTCGATTTCTGGCCTGCTTGCCTGCCTCGTGTTGGCGGCGTTTGCGATTGCGCTGCCGGCTTCGGCGCAAACCACCGAGACCTTTTCCTACGATTCACTCGGTCGACTGACCAAGGTGACGCCATCGTCGGGCTCGGCGACCTGTTACACGCACGATCCGGCTGACAACCGCACGCAGGTCGCCGTTGGCGGTACGGCGTGCACCAGCGGCGGCGGCGGTGGCGGCGGCAACTCACCGCCCGTGGCGGTCAATGACAGCTACATGAAGACCACGTCGACGACGACGTGGAGCGGCACGCTGGCCGTTCGTAGCAACGACACAGATCCGGATCTTCCCAACGATACCCTGACGATCACGACCGTTTCGGGGAGTTCGCACGCTTCAGTTACGGCGGGCGGCGGAACAATCACGATCAGTGCGGCGCCGGACGGAGAGTATGTCTTGAACTACACAATCAAGGATGCCGCCAACGCGACGTCATCTGCGACCGTCAACCTAACGGTGGTCTCGCTGCAGTAGGAGAGAGCGTGCATGCGTCTGCTGTCCATCGGTCTTGTCATGGGTGTGCTGTTGGCGCCCGTCGCGGCTGCCCAGGAACCTGGCGCGACCACCAAGCTGGAAGTCATCGTCTCGCCCTCGGGCGAGGCGGCGGCGCCCTGGGTTTTTCGTCAGCTCTGTCAGAAGTCGACCGGGCGTTGCATGATGGCGTTGATGAATCCCGGAACTGACGAGGTTGCGCGCATGGGCGGCGTCCTCGGCACTGACTTCGAACTCACCGGCAACGGCCTGGAAATTCGCCGCGCAGAAACGGCCCTGGACAGGGCCATCAGGCTCAAGGCTGCTCCCTCTTGATGCCTCACCGCTCTGCGATGAATTCTGGCGCGAGTGACGGCCAGAACTGACCCAGACAACCACGCCAAAGGGACCGGGGGACGGACAGATGGGCAACATGTTTGGAACGGTCGGACGGCGCGCACGTGTTACCTGGCGTTCGCTTGCGTGCGGCGGAATGTTGGCGCTGCTCGCGCCCGCCTCTCTCGCGCAGGTGCAGACCGTTGTGTCGCCGGTCTTCAGCTCGGTCGATGGTTTGGGCGTCGATGTGACGACGGGCCAGTTCCGGTTGTCGACGAGCGAGGTCGCGATCGGACAGCCAGGCGCAGGAGGACTTGCCTTCGGGAGGCACTGGATTGGCTCGGGCTGGCGCGACAATCTTGCCGGAACGATTTCAAGCTCGGGATCGATCTACACGGTCAGCGTCGGGGCCTCATCGGAGACCTTTAGCCTCGCGGGCGGGGTGTACACCTCGCAGCAGGCAATGGGATCGACGCTCACCTTCAGTTCCGCCACGCAGAAGTATACCTATACGACGCGTGACGGGACGGTGCTTGTGTTCAACAAGTATCTCGCCACGCAGGGATCAGTCACGAATTTCTGGTCCTCGAACGAAGGCGCGATCGAGACGATTACCCGGCCGAGCGGGGAGGTGGTCACCTTCACCTATGTCACCGCGACGTCCGGCGGCGTCACGGCCTGGCGGCCCCAATCGATCACCAACACCTTTGGCTACCAGATCCATTTCACCTACGCGATCAGCAGCCCGAATAATGCGAGCGAGGTGACGGGCGGATTCCTCCAGCGCACCAAGGTCACGGGCTACAACCGGGGCTTCTTCTTCTGCGCTGACACGGCACCTACTTGCGTCGACAGCACCGGCGCGAACTGGCCCTATGTCACCTACAGCTTGTCGGGTGGTGTCGAAACCGTCACCAACAGGATGTCTCAGGCGACACGGTATGTGTTCTCAGGGGGCATGCTGGTCAACGCGCTCCTTCCTTCCTCGTCGACCAACAATCGGCTTACGGTCCAATACGGCTACGGAAGTGTAGCGTGGGTTTCCACAACGGTATCAGGCCTCCGATCTGCGCATTATCAGTTCAGCGACTATAACGGCATTCGGACGGCTGAGGTCACGCCCGACACAGGCCCAGCGTATTGGATCCTCACCGACATCACGAAGGGCTGGCAGACAGAGTCCTGGGAGGACCTGACAGGAACACGGAAGACGGTGCTGCTGCGCGACGCCGGCAATGGCCGTGTCACACGGATCACGCGCCCCGACGGCGACTATACAAACTTTTCCTATGATACGCGCGGAAACGTCACAGCGGTCACCGAGGCGCCCAAGTCCAGCTCTACACTGGCGACCATAACGACGAGTGCTGCCTATCCCGCAAGCTGCGCCAACGCCAAGACCTGCAACCAGCCGACATCGATGACCGATGCGCGTGGGTTTCGGACGGATTACACCTACGATGGCGCAAATGGTGGTCTCTCGACCGTAACGTTGCCCAATCCTTCCGGAACCGCGCCAGCTGACTCGGGGGTTCGTCCCCAGACGCGGTTCACCTATGGAACGCGATCGGCCTGGTACAAGAACAGCGTCGGCAGCCTGGTGGCTGGCCCCGCGCTTCATCGCTTGATAACAACATCATCGTGCGCGACTGGCGACGTCGGATCGAGCTGCGTCAACTCGGCCAGCGAGACACGCTCCATCATTGCCTATCAGGCTGGATCGTCTTCAGTTCCAAGCAACCTCCTCCCGGCCACCGCGACGGTGCAATCTGGAACGGGAACGCTCACCAGCTCGGTCACCTCGACCTACACGCCCCTCGGCGATGTAGCGACCATCGATGGGCCGCTGAGCGGCGCGGCCGACACGAGCTATCTCTACTATGACGATGCCCGCCGCCTGCGGGCGAGCGTTGGTCCCGATCCTGATGGAGGAGGGTCGCTGCTCCATCGCGTGGCCAAGGTCGACTACAATGTCGACGGCCAGCCCACAGTGCAGCAGATCGGGTCCGTGGCATCGCCCGCCAGCTGGGCATCTTTGTCGGTCCTGCAGCAGCAAAACCTTACCTATGGTTCAACGGGGCTTCTCGCCAAGGCGGAGCAGGCCTCATTGAGCGGGGCACCTGCGCATGCTGTTTCGCAGTTCGAACATCTCGGTCCCGCGGTGATGTGCTCGGTCACCCGTATGAATCCGACAACCTTCAGCTCACTGCCAAGTTCGGGGTGCACTGCTGCGACGACCGGCAGCTTTGGTCCAGATCGCATGACGCGGCCCAATCGCAATTCGCTCTTTCAGCTCACCAACATGCAGGAGGCCTATGGCGCCTCGGAGCAGCGTACGGTCGCGTCGATGACCTATACCGCGGCCGATGACCTGGCGACTCTCACCGATGCAAAGAACAATCGCACGACGTACGAGTATGACGGTTTCGGCCGCGTGAAAAAGACGTTCTATCCACATCCGACGACGGCAAACACAAGCTCGACCACTGACTATGAAGAACTGACCTATGATGCCTACGGTTTCCTGACGAGCCGGCGCGGCCGGGACGGTCAGAGCTTCAGCTACACCTACGACAATCTGGGTCGCGTGCTGACGGTCAACGCGCCGGGCACGCAGCCCGATCTCACCTATGCGTATGACAATTTTGGACGCGTGACGCTGGTTGCCCAGACAGACCACACGCTCAGCTATGTCTACGATGCGCTCGGACGCCTCATCAGCGAGACGACCCAGATCACGCAGACGACGACGCCTACCAGCCAGACGCGCACGGTCGCCTACGAGTACGATGTGGCGGGTCGCCGGACCAAGCTGACCTGGCCTGGGTCCAACGCGCTCCATGTGACCTATACCTACAACACTGCCGGAGACCTTACCTCGATCAAGGAGAATGGCGTAACAGCGCTCGCAACCTTCACATACGACAATGCTGGCAGGCGGACCACGCTTACGCGCTCGAATGGCGGGGTTACAAGTTACGCTTACAATACCGCGTCCTGGCTGACGGATCTCGCAAACAACCCGGCACCGGCGAATTCCAGCTTCAACAACTTTACGACGCTGGCCTACAACCCCGCCGGCCAGATCGCGACACGCACGCGCACGAATGCGAACTTTGCTTACACACCGCCTGGAACCTTCAGCGACGCGTACGTATCGAACGGCCTCAACCAGTACACGACGGTTGCCGGGCTGAATCTCAACCACGACACCCGCGGCAACATCGCCAACGACGCGGCCAAGACCTACACCTACGATTTCTCCAACCGGCTGACGTCGGCCTCCGGATCGCCAACCGCCGATCTCAGTTATGATCCGATCGGGCGTCTGTACCAGGTCGCAGCAGGCTCGACGGTGCGGTTTGTCTACGACGGCGTTGACGTGATTGCGGAGGTCGACACATCAGGCGTTGTTCTTCGACGCTATGTACACGGAGCCGGGCTCGACGAACCCTTGGTCTGGTTCGAAGGGGCGGGGCATTCGGCATCAGGTACACCGGATCGCCGCCATCTTTATGCCGATGAACGCGGGTCGGTTGTCGCGGTCGAGAGCTCAACGGTCACGGTCAACAAGTACGACGCCTACGGCGTGCCCGCCTCGGGCAATCTCGGCCGGTTCCAGTATACCGGACAAATGTGGATTCCCGAGATAGGACTCTACCACTACAAGGCCCGTGCGTATTCTCCGCAGCTTGGCAGGTTCATGCAGACCGATCCCATTGGGTATGGGGATGGAATGAACATTTATACTTACACTCGCAACGACCCAACAAATCTGCGAGATCCATCGGGCCTAGAGTCCATTTGCAAGCGACCAAACCGTGAGCGTGATTGCGTTGTGGTTGTGGGGCCAAGAATCCCGAAGGAATTTCTGACCCATACAATAAACCTACCGTTTGCGGGAGGTTATTGGACGGCAGGGACTCCCACAAACCCTGCGCCACCAGCCGCTGGGCAGACTGCATGTACCGCCAGCTTAAGCTTCCAGCCGCTAAACAACACCTACAACAGTCCAGGAAATTGGTTTGTCTCTGGGGGGCAGGCTGGCTTGATTGTGCAGCAATTGAGTACGACCGTTGTCGGCTTCTCATCTGGAAGTGAGGTGAACACCCGATTCATGTCGACCGGGTCGTATTGGGAAGCGTGGCCTGTCAACGCTGGCCAAACGGGAACAAGCTACCGACTTTCGGGACAAATTCCTTTCGACGATAGTTTTGGCTTGAGTCCCCAAGCAGTTGCGGGTCTACCAGTTGGCGCGAACCTAGCGATGAGCGTGGTGGCTTCTGCCAAATTCTACCCGAATGTGTCGCTACCGCCCGCGTTTGGAACTTTGGGGAATCCAAATACAGATTATTCTGGTGATTTGCCGTCAACGTCCACCGATCCAAGTCTTCCGGCAGCAGGAGCTAGTTGTGCGGTCAATAGATCTGCGACGGCCACGGGATAGGGGAGCGCATGCGATGCAGGGAATGGTTCGTCTTGTAACTTTATTTCTGTTATTTAGTTGCAGCTCCTTCCAAGTATCATCGGAGAAGGTCGGGTTGCTGAGAAATAAGATTCTTGCGGTCGAAGCTGCATCAGATGGCGCGGCGAACGTTCTGGCCTCGGAGGTCACACTGGAACTGTTGGATGCTTCCGACGCTGTGTTGGACGCGACGTTTGACACTGCGGTGTCGGACGCCGTCATAAAAATGTTGCTGGTCGATGATCTAGAAGAAAATCGGTACCTCGTTGCGGAAGTGTTGACCTGGATTTCCGTGGCCGGAGCTCGGCTCGACTCCACGACAACCGCTCTGACCAACCTTATTCTACGCTTGGACCAACTCCAACCGCCATCCGATGAGGAGGGTCTGCTCAGGGCGCATCCCAATCTCGCGGGCCGCGCCTGTGACGCACTGGCTTTTGTCACGATGGTATCGTCTACAGCAGTTGGGCAATGTGCGAAACGCTCAAGCTACTGGCCGACCAATCCATGGGAAGATCGCCGGCGCGCTAATGTTGCGGCAGGCCGCGCAGTGAACGATTGAGAATTTGTCGATGGTGATCACGCCGTCCTTTTCGGGCGCTGTGGACCAGGGGTGGTCTCTTTTGTCTCTGCAAACAAGCTCGGAAGGGTCAAGCGGTCGGCTTTATCGTTGGTATCATTTGCGATCATCGTGGTGGGATGCTCGACCGATTTTCAACGATACATCTCCAATCGCCGTTCCCCTGAACTCAAGATCACGATAGCATTCCCGTCAATCTTCGCTACCTTCCCAGCCGCAGTCGCATCGCCCTTGCGCACGACGACCGACTGACCGTTGATCGTAAGGCTCGCCCGCAACTCCTTCCCCACCCGAAAAACTCCCGTCAGCTTCACTTCGATCGGCGGAGGCGGCGGCGCTGACGCCATAGCGCGATCAAATGGGCTGCGGTCGCGCGCAAAGGGCGAGGCTTCGAGGATCGCGGTCTGAGCCTGTGCATTGACCGACGGCAGCGGGGCGAATGCTGTAGCCGATGCGCTTCGGGCGTCTTCCGCAGCAGGATCAGTTTGGTTCATCGGAAGCGCGATCGCGGCGACAACGACTCCAACGAGCGCTGCTAACCCAGCTGCTCCGAGGATGCGCAAGATGAGGCTCATGCCGGACCTCCGCTGGCGCGCCAGGCCTGCCCAATCTCGATGCGCGCGCGCAGGAAGAGGTCTGCGCGCGGACCATCACCGCGCTCGACCGCGATGCGCCGCACCAGCAGGAGCGGGCGTTCGGCATCCAGGCTGACCAGAAAATCCATCAGCGCCTTCAAGTCGGACGTGAATGTCAGTTCGGACCACGCTCCGCGCCGGACATCGCCAAGATGCTCGGCGGCGAGCGGCTGGGTCGACTGGACGGCGAGCCCCGCTCCACGCGCGAGGCGATCGATAGCGGCCTGGAGCGCAAGTTGAGCATCTGCCTCATCGAGCCGCTCGGCGGCGAGATCTTCCGGGTTCTGGCTCAGCGTGGCTGGCGGCGGCGCAGCGAGCGCGCCTTCATAGCGGGCAAGCCGTGCGGTCACGGCCGCGCGCTCGTTCATCGCTTCGACGACCGGCATTGCGATCGATGAGACCGCTCCGCCCAGCGCGACGCCAAGAAGCACAAGCGCGCAGAGCCGCTGGAGCAGGGGGTGGAGTATCCGGCCCTTCATGGCGCGTTCGCCGTGCGCGGCCGGGCGACAAGTTCGAAGGCCTGAACGCCGCTTTTCTGCGCGGCGGCAATCGCTCCTGAGAGCTCAATGCTCCAGGCTTTGGCAGAGGATGAGAGCGCGCTGATGGCGGCGGTCGCGTCCGCGGCCTCGGCGCCAATGGTGATGTCATCGGGCGTCCACGTGAGACGCGTCCACCAGGCGAAGCGCGGTGTCGCCTGATTGAGCGTGGCGATGGCGTCGAGGGCGACGGTCGAGCGGCGATTCAGGATCCCGCGTTCGACCAGGGCGCGCGCGACCTCGGCCTCCTCGCGCGCCGTCTCGGCGGCGACAGCCGCGCCGCGCAGGTCGCGTTCCTGTTGAGCGAGGTGTTCGGTTTCAGCGTTGATGCGTGAGGTCCAGGCAAGGCTGGCGGCGACAGAAGCAAGAGCGAGCGCGGCGATGATGCCGGCATCGATCAGCATGCCTCTGCGCCGGCGTGCCTCAGCCGTCGGCGACAGGAGGTCGATGTCGCTGTCGCCGACATGGAAAACCACGGAGCGCGCCCCGCGCTTGCGGGCTTTCGTTTCGAATTCATCGAGGCGGGTGCGGCGCGCCATCGCGACAGCATAGGTGATCGCGCCGTCCTCGGCCGATCCAACGGCGCGTGCGGTGACGCACATCTCAGCGGCGGGGATGGGCGCAAGATCGGGCAGTTTGAGCGCGAGGGCTTGCCGGTGCGCATCGGCATGCCCCTTGGCGAGACTAACCTCGGCCAGAAAACCCTCCTCTTCGGGAAGCATGATCGCGACATGGCGGGGCAGGCGCTTTGCGTCTCCAGCGATGGCGTCGGCGTTGCGTGGTGTGCGGCGCGGCGCCCCGGCGAGGTCCAGCATCTGGCTTGTCCACCAGCGCACGGCGCGTGCCACAGGGTCGAGCCGGTCGAAAGGGCTTGGCTGAAGCTCAAGACGGGTCATGGGCGGCATGTCCGCGAGACCGTATCAAACTGACAGTCAAACGGTAGGGTGCGCCGGGGCCGTGCGAGCCCCAGCGGCGTCGGCGTCTCGGGCGCAATCACGGCAATCGCGCCGGAGGGAAGCTGCGAGAATGTCGCTCCCCTGGGCAGGACAAGCGATCGTTGCAGGTTCGGAGAGGACCATTGGAGGCGCATGGCGTCCGGTTCACGGGTGAGCCGGGCACTCACCGGCGCCCCGCCAATGGCGCCGTCGATCTGCAATGGTGTGAGCCGCAACGATCCCGGATCGAGTCGGACCAGCTCATCCATCATGGCATCGAGGAGGCGCTGGTCACGGATGTCGGTTGCAGCTGCCTTGACCTCAACCGTGGTCGAAGCGTAGCGCCGGATAATGTCGACGATGCCTGCAAGAAGCAGCGAAGCAACCAAGAGCCCCGCAATCAGTTCGGTCAGCGTGAACCCGGCGTCCTTGCTTGGGGCGGGCTTAAGCATCGGGAACGAACCGATAGCCTGAAAGTGTCATGACGCCGTGTCTGCCGGCCGCTGTCCAGGTCACGCCGACCGTGACCCGAGCCACGTTGGGATAGGGATCGCCCTTGCTTCCAAGGGTGATGGTCCAGAGAAGGCCGTCGGCCTCTCCGCGTCGCGGCAGTTCGTTGAGGCTGGTTGCGGTAAGCGCGCCGGCAAGGCGGTGCTGCGCTTCAGCAAGTGCAAGCATACGTGCCTCGGCCTCGACCGTGCGGGCTCGGGATGTCCCAAGCGTCGACATGAGGCCGGCCGCCGCAAGGGCCGCTAGCGACAGGGCTGCGATGGCTTCAACCAGTGTGAACCCTTGATCCTTACTCGGCATCAGATCGCGCCTTCCCCAAGCTGGGAGAGGCCAGTCAGGAAGGCGCTCATCAGCCAGCCGGTGAACCCGCCCATGGCGAGAATGAGCACGGGACCCGCAGCAGCAGCCGCCTGGTCGAGGCGCCGCAGCGCGCGCTCGACCACAATGTTTCCGGCGCGCCCCAGCATCTCGCCCAAGGCGCCGGAGGCTTCGCCCACCTTGGCCAGGCGCGCCAGTTCAGGCGAGGCCTCCGGCAGGGCGGCTAGGGCTGCGGCAATGGTGCGCCCATCGCGCAGGCTCTGACCGGTCGCGTGGAAGCGCCGGCGCCAGAGCGCGTTGGGCGCGGCGTTGGCGGCGAGGTCCATGGCGATCGCAGCCGATGCACCGCCGGAGAGAAGCGCGCCGAGGATGCGCGCAAAAGCCCCGCAATTGATGTCGCGAACGATCGCCCCCAGGAGCGGCGCCCGGGCGCGCAAGGCCGCGAGCGCGTCTCTCACCGGCGGGGTGCGGCTCGCCACAACCAGGCCCGCACTCAGTACGATAAGGCCTGCGAGGATCGCAGCGCCGTAATCCTGCAAGGCCGTTCCAAGGGCGAGCACGAAGCTTAAACCCTCGGGCGGATTGGGCGCATCTTCAAGGAGCGGGGCGATCGCGGGCCCCGCAATGGCGGCGAGCGCAATGATCGCCATCAGCGACAGGAAGAGCAGGAAGGCCGGGTAGGCGAGGGCGCCGCCAATCCGCCGGGCAAACTCATCCTGGCGTCGCAGCATGTCGGCGGCAAAGCGCAGTGTTGAGCCCAGCTTGCCCGAGGCCTCGCCGGCGCGGGCAAGTTCGGCCGCAAAGGCAAGGTCAGCCGTCCCGGCCAGGCTTGCGGCGCGACCGACATCGGAGCCCGCATCGAGCCGCTCCGCCATCATCCGGGCAAGTTGGGCCGCCCGCGCGGTCGAAGCGCCGCTGCCAAGCACATCGAGCGCTCGGCGCAGTGGAACGCCGGCATCGTGAAGGGCGGCAAGATCGGCGAGAAAAGTTGCGAGCTCGCGGCGGGGGATGCGGGTCCGGCCCGCTTCGCCTTTGGCGTGTCTGATGCGGACAGGGGTTTCGCCGCGGGCGGAGAGCAGGCGAAGCGCCGCATCCTGCGTTTCGGCTTCGATGAGGCCACTGCGGACGCGGCCCGTGGGCTGAAGGGCGGCATAGCGAAAAACAGCCATGGCCTACCCCGTCAGCGCGCGCAGGACTTCAGCCGAGGTGGTGATGCCGGCTGCAACTTTTCGTCCGCCATCGTCGCGCAGGCGCGCGCGAAGCGACGCTTCGGCCGCGGCGACAACGCCATCGACATCGCGGATGTGATTGAGAAAGGCGCCGTCCGCCTCGAAGGCCTCGGCAATGACGACCCGGCCCAGAAACCCCGACTGCAGACAGCGTCCGCAGCCGACCGCGTCGAAGACGTCCTCGTCCGTTGCTAGCCCCAGCTTATCGCGCTCGGCCTGGCTGGGCGCGCGGGCGCGCCGGCAGTGCGGGCAGAGGCGGCGCACGAGGCGCTGGGAGAGCGCGCCCCGGAAGCAGGCGGCAAGCTGGAAGGGCTCAACGCCCATGTCGAGGAGACGCGGCACGGCGCGCGGAGCGTCAATGGCGTGGAGCGTGGCAAGGACGAGGTGGCCGGTGAGAGCGGCCTGCACGGCGGCCTTTGCGGTCTCGCCATCGCGGATCTCGCCCACCAAGATGACATCGGGGTCCTGCCGGAGGAATGCGCGGATGGCGCCGGGGAAGGTGACCCCAGCCTTGGGCGCGGCCTGGACCTGCGTCACATGCTCGAAATGATACTCCACCGGATCTTCGATGGTGAGCACTTTGCGGAGCGAGCCGCGCATCGCTTCAAGACCGGCATAGAGCGTCGTCGTCTTGCCTGAGCCTGTGGGGCCCGTCACAAGGAAGAGGCCGTGCGGCCAGGCCAGCGCGCGGGCGAGGAGTTCACGTTCCGGCTCGGAGAACCCAAGCGCGGCAAAATCGAGCTTCACCTCGTTGCGGTCGAGGATGCGCAGCACGGCCGCCTCGCCATTGACCGAGGGCACGATCGAGACGCGCAGGTCAATGGCCCGGCCGCCAACGACAATCGTGGTCCGGCCATCCTGGGCAGCCCGGCGCTCGCCGAGGTCAAGATCAGCGAGCACCTTGATCCTGGCAATGACCGAGCCTGCAGCGGCGACAGGTTCTTCCGCAATGGTCTCAAGGACCCCATCGATGCGGAAGCGGACGCAGAGGACGCTGGCGCGCGGTTCAAGATGGACGTCAGAGGCGCGCCTTGCGACCGCGTCTGCTAGCCAGCCAGCGACGCGGCGGGCAACCGGCGCATCGCGATCGAACTCAAGGGCGGTCTCGGTGCGCTGATCGTCGCGCTCGGCGATCTCTTGGCGCCAGGATGCGCTGGCATCTTCGTAGGCCGCTGCAAAGAGACGCCGCTGTTCGGAGGCCCCCATGACGCTGAGTTGGAGCGCCCGGCCGGTGGCGAACTTGACGCCCCGGATCGCCTGGGCGTCGAGCGGATCGACCAGGCCGACGCGCAAGGGCGCGGGCGCAGGATCGGAGGCCAGGACCAGCAGGCGATGGGCGCGCATGAAGGCGGGTGTCGGGAGGCTCTCCGAAGCCTCGGCGACTTCGCCTTCGGATGCCCCAAGTCCGGTGACTGCCAGAAAGGCCGACTGAAGATCGCTGTCGCTTACCGCGCCGAGACGGTTGAGGATCAAGGGTAGGGGCTCGCGGTCGATACCGCGTGCGCGGATGCCTGCCGCTTCAGCGTTGGCGCTCAGACCGGCATTGGCGCGCAACCAGGCCAGCACCGGGGCGTAGGGGTCATCCTGCGCGAGGGTTTCGGTCGCTGCATCCGGGAGCGTCTCGACCGGCGGGACGGGCGGATCGCTTTCCTCGGAGACAGCATCGCGCGGGGCCATGGCTCAGTTCGATCTCACATCGACATCGGGACCTTCACCGCCCTCTGCGCCATCCTCGCCCAGCGAGATGACGGGCGGGGGCTGGCTGCGTGCGGAGGGCGCGCCGATCAGGTATTTGCGATTCCAGGGATCGATCAGGGTCTTTTCGGAGCGGACATAGGGCCCGTTCCAGGAGGCAAGCGAAGCCGGCGCGGTCAGAAGCGCATCGATCCCTTCCTCAGGGGTTGGATAGCGCCCATTGTCGATGAAGAAATCATCGAGCGCGGCCGCGAGCGTATTGGCCTGGAGCTGCGCTGTGCGTGTCTTGGCGGTGTTGAACCGTCCCAGGATCTGCGGGGTTACGGCTGCTGCAATGAGGGCCAGCACCACGATCACGACCAGAAGCTCGGTCAGCGTGTAGCCGTCGTTCCTAGCTCTGGGTCTCATCACAGGCCTCCTTGCCAAGGACGCTCGATGGCCGCCAGTCCATCACCTGCCAGGGCGTTGCGCTATCGCCCGTGAGCAACATCACGACCGACAAGCCGTCGGCTTCACGGCCCGCGACCGCAACGTCGATCGCCATGCGTGAGCCGACCGCTGGACGGCCGATCGGAACTTTTTCGCCTACACTGTCCGGGTCGCCCAGTCTCTCCGGATCGAAATTCTCCTGACCGCCAAAGACCGTCAACACGGATGCAAGGCAATCCTCACCCGCAATGCCGGGCGCGATGCCGGCAAGCAGCCCGATCGGCGTGTTGCTCGATCGCGCCGCGGCAAGCCTTGTCTGAACCGCCGCGCGAAGCTCAGCTGGCGCGCCCGCAACCTCGAGCCGGCGTGCAACGGCTTCCGGGTCGGCGCGGTTGATCTCGAGCTTGTTGGTCTCCCAGGCGATCTTGAATCGGACAGTCTGGCCGAGCGCCTCTAGGGTCGAGGCCGCTTCAAGATCGAGCGCGCGGCGCCGGGGATCCATCGCGAGCTGCGAGGTCAGGACCAGAATGGCGGCTTCAAGTACAGCCTCGCGCTTCGCAGCGTCCTCAGCGCGCCGCAGCCGCGAGGCGGCTTCCCCCGAGGCGGTGACGAGCGCGGCCGCGACCAGGCTTATCGCGAGAAGCACGCCGATGACCGAGGCCAGAATATAGCCGCGCTCGCCGCGCCGGGCAGGCTCGATGTAAGGCGAGCCGCCATCGCTCATCGCCGCGCCAGCCTCTCTTCGAGCTTCAAGAAAATCTGGCGAAGCTCGTCGGTCGCCTCTACCGCGGCAGGACCATCGAGGAGGATGCGCGGCGTTACCAGGACGATGAGCTCGGTCCGCTCGACGACGGTATTGTCGCTCCGGAAAAGTTGCCCCAGGAGCGGGATGTCCATGAGAAGCGGAATGCCATTGCTGGTCTTGGTCTGCGACGTCGATATTAGCCCGCCAAGCGCCACCGACTGGCCGGACGGCACGAGCAGGCGGCTTTCGAGTTTGCGCTGCTGGATGGTGGGTGAGTCGATGCCGGAGGAGGTGGTGCGGGCAACCTGCGAGACCTCCTGGGAGACCTCGATCTCGACCATGCCGGAGGCGCGCACATGAGGGATGACTTCAAGAATGACGCCGGTGTCGCGATACTCGGTCTGATTGACGATCGGCGCATCGGGGTCAGTGACCGAGATCGCCGTCTGCGTCACGATCGGGACCTGGTCGCCGACCTGCAGGAGCGCCGTCTCATTGTTGAGCGCCACCAGACTTGGCCGGGAGATCACCTCGACCTTGGTGACCGAGGCCAGCATGTTGAGGGCGGCTTCGATGTCGGTGTTGATATAGGTGAGGGCAAAGCCGGGAAAGTTGGACGTGACCTGACCGTTGGGCGCATCGGTGAACACGCCGCGAAAGCGTTCTTCGATGCCGCGCCAGTTGATGCC
This sequence comes from Pseudomonadota bacterium, assembly GCA_041166025.1. Lineage (GTDB taxonomy): Bacteria > Pseudomonadota > Alphaproteobacteria > Caulobacterales > Hyphomonadaceae > UBA7672. Next base: position 13,867 of record JBEAMJ010000050.1, read on the forward strand.
GAACTGAAGATCATTGTCGAGCGTCACCTCGATGATCGCCGCCTCGATCAGCACCTGGGGCGGCGTCATGTCGAGCGCTTCGAGGAGTCCCCGCGCTTCGGCCAGCTGGTCGGCATCGCCGCGGACGATGACGGCGTTCTGGCTGGCGTTCACCGAAACGGAGAGCGCCGTTGAGCCCTGTTCGAGAGGCGAAGAGGCGCCAGAGGGCGCAGGTTGTGCGACGCCGCCCGGCGTCGGTGTCGCGATGGGCGAAGAGTTTCTGAAAGATCCGGCGGCTTGCGGTGACGCGCCAGTCTCAGAGGTTCCGCCGCTGTCGCGTAGCGACTTGGCTAACTCCTCCGCGCCGACATTCCTGGCGCGATAGATGAGGACGCCTGGCGACAGAGTCGAACTGGAAACGTCCAGTCGCTCGATCCAGCCGCGGATCGGGGTGATGACCTGGGGATCGCGCGCGAGCACGATTAGCCGCGACAGCCGCGGGACTGGCACGAAATCGACGCTTCCCGCCATTGGCCCCATCAGCGGCTTAAGGTCCCGTGCGAGTTGCTGCGGCGTGACCTGTTTGAGATCGAAGGTCGCAACCGACACCTGCGCAAACCAGTCGACATCGAAGAGCGCGGCGGCTGTCGAGATGGCGCTGATCGAGGGTTCGTCTCCACGCACCAGCAGGAAGCGCCGCGTGTCGTCCGCGACCACAATACTGGCCGAGGGCGCAAACGGCGCCACAAGCGGTGAGAGCTGGCTTGGTGCGATATGGCGCGGCGTCATGATCACAACCCCGCCGCCGGGCGGTGAGGGCTGGCCGGGGTCGATGACGCCGGCCTGGATCGGACCGCCCTGCGCAGACGCCCGCGCGATCGCCACGAAATCTCCGCGATCGATGACGGCAATGCCCATGGGCACTAACGCGGTGCGTAGCGCATCGATTGCTGCAAGGCGCGACTTGAGGTTCTCGACGCGCATCGTGACCACGCCCGACACGTCAGGTGCGATCGAGAAGTCGATCTTCAGAAACTCGCCAAGGATCTGGTTGACGACCATCGCGATGTCAGCGCCGGCATAGCTGCCGGAGAAGGGCTCGTCCGTCTCGAAATCAACGGGCGAGGTCGTGGTTTGCATGGTCGAGCGTTGGACGAACTGTCCGGGCCGCACCACTTCTTCCGGTGGGGGTTGAGCGGTGGCGGGCACATTCAGCGCAACGGAAATCGCGGCCAAACACGCAACGACAGGCCGCGCGCCGCGGTCGCTGCGGCGGTGCTGCCGGGTGCAAAGCTCAAGCGGGGAAACCATCCGCACGCGACGCAATCTCGATGCCCCCGCTCACCTGATAGGGGTTGAGCCTAGCCGATGGCCAAGGAGGTGCAACCCAGGAGCACTTGTCAGGCGAGCCCGAGGATGGGAGTCAGTCCGTCGATGCCGGCGGCGAACCTGCGAGGCGAAGAGCCTTGTCCATTGAGGACTCCAGCCGCCGAACCTCGTTGCCATTTCCAGTCAGCGCGAATTTGCTGGCCAGTTGGTCGCCGACCCTCGCAATCTCTCGCGTCGTCTTGTTGATCACGACCCAGCGACAGATTTCTTGGCCGGCAGCATCGGTCGAACAGGTCTTTCCTCTGGCCCAAGGTTCGACAAGCCTGCCATCTGAAGTGACGACCAGTTCCTGCGGTGGGGGCGCCGAGGTCGATGTAGACGCCTGCTGTGCGAAAGCCGGCAGCGCGACACCAAGCAACAACGGCAAGAAGCAGCGCTTCATGACGATCACCAACATTCTGGCGGGCAGGTTATTGGCGAAATGATCGTGATATCGACTGTCGCGACTGAAGTGAAATTTGAGGAGTCCTTCAGGGTATAGGTGATGGAGTAGCTACCCGGTCCTCCTAAAAACTCGATCGTTTGCCCGCCCGGCTGAATTGTCGCGAGCGAGGCATGTGTTCCACCAACGGCGCTGAAGCTGAACGAGTCGAACGGCAGATCAGCATCCGTGTCGTTGGCAAAAAGGTCATTTGGGCCAGACAAGGTTATTCCGCCTGAGCTTTCGACAAATACCCCGTCATTGCCTGCCACGGGCGCCGACACGCCTTGTTTGACCTTCGTGCGATTGTCCACGCTGTCGTAGGTGTAGCGTACGCGGCTCGATGCTCCGCTATTGCGCTCGACACGAACAAGACGCCCGAACTCATCATACTCGTAGGTGTAGGTCGTCTGCGCAGTTGCGGGAGCGACGGCGAACATCCCGGCGATCAGCAGAGCAGCCAGCTTCTTCATCAATGTCCCCTCGATTGATCGACACGCATAGGGAAGCAGCAAGCGGAGTATGCCCGAATTCATGATGCGTGCAACTGTGCGATGGACACTGGTCATCGGCAGTGTGCCATCATCGCTGGTGTACTGAGGCGATTTCATTTCGAGTGCGTGCGCACAAAAAACTTTTCGACTGTTCGCAGTTGCCCACTCGCGCCGCGAAGTTCACGCTCGACACTGCATGCTTCGTTTTGTTTCGAAGCCGCGTTGTGAACTCCGGGACAAGCGCCGTCGAGCGCGAGAAGGGGACAAGCGATGCGCCGTGCCTTTGGTCTTCATCATCTTGCGCTGATTGCGCTCTCCGCATCCGGATGGATTACAGCTGCACCTGTGTCTTCGGCCCAGGTGCAGACCGTTGTGTCGCCAGTCTTCAGTTCGGTGGATGGTCTCGGTGTTGATGTCACGACGGGCCAGTTTCGGTTGTCGACCAGCGAGGTTGTGATCGGCCAGCCTGGCGCGGGCGGTCTTGCCTTCGGGCGACACTGGATCGGCTCGGGCTGGCGCGACAATCTTGCCGGGACGATCTCAAGTTCGGGAGCGATCTACACGGTCAGTGTTGGAGCTTCGTCAGAAACCTTCAGCCTTTCGGGCGGCGTGTATACCTCGCAGCAGGCAATGGGCTCAACGCTCACATTCAGTTCCGCCACACAGAAGTACACCTACACGACGCGTGACGGGACGGTGCTTGTCTTCAACAAGTATCTCGCCACGCAAGGATCGGTCACCAATTTCTGGTCGTCGAATGAGGGTGCGATCGAGACGATCACCCGGCCGAGCGGGGAGGTGCTCACCTTCACCTATGTCACCGCGACATCCGGAGGCGTCACGGCCTGGCGGCCGCAGTCGATCACCAATACCTTTGGCTACCAGATCCACTTCACCTACGCGATCAGCAGCCCGAACAATGCCAGCGAGGTGACGGGCGGCTTCCTGCAGCGCACCAAGGTCACGGGCTACAACCGGGCCTTCTACTTCTGCGCCAACAACGCTCCCACCTGCGTCGACAGCACCGGCGCCAACTGGCCCTATGCGACCTATGGAGCCGAAGCGGGGGGCGTGCAGACAGTTGCGGATCGCCTCAATCAAACGACGCGCTATGTGGTCAACAGCAACCAGCTGACCGCTGTTCGTCTTCCGACCTCGAACTCCACCGCGCGAGTGGCGGTCACCTACTCCTCCGGCAAGGTCAGCAATGTCTTCAGCAATGTGTCCGGCTGGTTCAACACGGCCTACGCCTATAGCGATGCGGCGGATATCCGCACGACCACCAGCACTCCTCTTGTGGAAGGCGGCCCCACCATCACCAAGATCAACTTGACGAAGGGTTGGGTGACGGAGCTCTGGGCCGATAGTTCTGGCACGCGCAAGACCGTACTCCTGCGCGATGACGCTAATGGCCGCATCGTACGCACAACCCGCGCGGATGGAGACTATACAAACCTGACCTACGACGCGCGTGGAAACGTTACATCGGTGGTTGAGGCGCCGGCAGGCAGCTCAACGCTTCAGACTTTTACAACCAGCGCCATCTATCCGGCCACCTGCGCCAACCCCAAGACCTGCAACCAGCCGACGTCGACGACGGATGCGCGAGGATTTCGGACTGACTACACCTACAACGCAACGCACGGCGGTGTGGAAGTCGTAACTCTGCCTGCGCCGACTGGTACGGCGCCCGCGAATCCGGGCAACGGGACAGGACCGCAGACCCGATACGCCTATGGAAGTTTATCCGCCTGGTTCAAGAACAGTTCCGGAGCGCTCGTGGCTGGCCCAGCGCTGTATCGTCTTACGCAGACGTCCACCTGCGCAACCGGCAATGCTTCTGCATGCGTCGGCACAGTCACTGAAACGGTTTCGATCGTTGACTACCAAGTGGGGTCATCGTCCGTTCCAAGCAACCTCTTGCCTGCCACCGTGAAAGCGCAGTCAGGCACAGGCACGCTGACCAGCAGGGTCGATTCAACGTATACGCCCTTAGGCGATGTCGCCACTGTAGATGGCCCGCTAAGTGGCGCTGCCGACACTAGCTATCTCTACTATGACGACGCGCGACGTTTGCGAGCGAGCGTCAGCCCAGATCCTGACGGCGGCGGTTCACTCCAGCACAGAGTTGCGCGAACCACCTACAACGCAGACGGAAATCCGACCGTCGTAGAGGTGGGCCACGTGTCATCGCCTGCCAGCTGGGCGTCGATGACCGTTCTGCAGCGTGTCGACAATACCTACGATCTTTCGCTCCACGGAATTCTCACCAAGACCGCGCTGTCATCCGGGGGCACGACCTTTGCTGTACAACAGTTCGGTATCGGGTCGGGGTTCGAGCGCTGCTCGATCACGCGCATGAACCCGGCCGAGTTTGCTTCTCTTCCGGCCGACGGCTGCGCCGCCGACACAACCGGCGCCTTTGGGCCGGACCGCGCATTCATCAGCGGATATAATGGCTACGGCGAAGCAGTCGCCATGCGGGATGGCGCACTGATTGGCCCGAATCCTCCATCGCGCGTCGTTCAGACCGTCGCCTACGACGCCTCCTCCGGCGCCCCCGAATTCCTGACCGATGCAGGCGGCAACGAGACGAAGTATGAATATGACGCCTACTTCCGGTCGGTGAAGACCATCTATCCCAGCGCCTCCGTTCCGGGCGATCAGAACGCCAGCGACTACGAGGAGCTGACCTACGGCAACACGCCAACTAATCTTGGCCTGCTCACGAGCAGGCGCGGCCGCGACGGCCAGAGTTTTTCCTACACCTACGACAATTGGGGTCGCACGCTGACGGTCAATGCGCCTGGCACGCAGCCCGACACGACTTACACCTACGACAATTTCAATCGCGTGCTGACGATTTCGACGACCGATACGACGACCTCGCCCTCGACCGTTCGGACGCTCACCTACACCTACGATGCGTTGGGCCGTGTCCTCACCGAGAAAACCGAAGAGACGAATGTCGCCGCTCGCACGGTAAGTTACCAGTACGATGCCGGTAGCCGTCGCTCGCGCCTGACTTGGCCGGACAGTTTCTACGTGACGTACGACTACAATGTTCTCGGCGAGGTGACGGCGATCCGGGAGAACGGCGCAGCTTCCGGACCCGGCGTGCTTGCGACGTTCGCATACGACAATATGGGGCGGCGGACGGCGCTGAACCGCGGCAATGGCGGCGTCACGGGCTATGCGTTTGACGGCGCATCGCGGCTCATTGACCTGGCGATCGATGCGACCGGTTCGGCCAATGATGTCTGGACCGATCTCGACTACAATCCAGCCAGCCAGATCGTCTCGAAGACGCTCAACAATGCCGGCTACAACTTCACACTGCCGTCGGCCTACACTGACAACTACACGGATAACGGATTAAACCAGTACACGTCGGCCGGCGGCGTCACCCCAACCTACACGGACGGTCGGGGGAACTTGACCGATGACGGAACGAAGACCTACGCGTACGATTACTCGAACCGGATGATATCGGCGGGCGCGGCCAGCCTTCGCTACGACCCGGCGAGCCGGCTCCATGCGATCACCAACGCCAGCGTGACGACGCGGTTCATCTACGACGGCGCTGACATGATCGCTGAATACAATGCAGCCGGGACCGTCATTCGCCGATATGTTCACGGACCAGGTGTCGACGAGCCCTTGGTCTGGTATGAGGGCTCCGGAACGAGCGATCGACGTCATCTCTACGCTGACGAGCGCGGTTCGATCGTGACCGTCGAAGGCGCGACGACCACCAGGAACACCTATGACGAGTACGGTGTTCCTGGCACAGGCAACACAGGCCGGTTCCAGTACACGGGTCAGATATGGCTCGCCGATGTGGGTCTCTACCACCACAAAGCTCGTGCCTATAGCCCCGAACTCGGAAGGTTCATGCAGACCGATCCTATCGGCTACAGCGATGGGATGAATCTTTACAACTATGTTGATGCCGATCCGATGAACGGACGCGATCCCAGCGGTCTGGAAGAAGCGATGGATACGGTCGTGATACGGCCAGATGCGGGACCTGGAGTTGCAGTACTAGACTGCGAGTTCATGGATATGTGTAGAAGCCTTTTCAACACTCAAGCAGCAGGAGGTTTCGAGCCCCCGTTTCCAACGCAATTCGGTATTGAGTTTCAAACGCCGCCAGGACCTGTTAACGGATGTCCGGCAAATGCGTTTCTCGCGCCTCCGGCAGCAACTGCAGCGACCGAAACCGCTAAAGCGGCTGCGCGGAATCCTGCAGCTTGGTTCGCAGTTATTTTTGCAAGTCCTCTTTTTCTGCTGAGTGGAGACACGCACCAAGACCCACCGATTGATCTTTACCGGGTTGTCTCAGAGCGGGAGTATGCGCTGATCGGAGCAACCGGAGCGTTCAGTTATGCGGACAACACTTTGGCCGAAAAACAATTCTGGTTGACCTTCCAGTCGGCAAACACATTTTGGAATTCAACCGCTACTTGGTCGCCACCTCCGCATGCCATTGTTCAAACTACCGTCTCGCCTCAGACCTTCGCGTTGGGCTCTCGGCACAACGAACCTGGTCATGGACCTTTTGTCTCATTCGGCCCTGCCGGGCTCACAGCAGTTAACGCAGACGCAAGAAAGAACGGCATCAATACGGTAAAGCGGTGCTGAGTATGAGCAACCATCGATTTTCTATTCGCGCCAAAGTCGAAGTGCTTGCTCCAGCGGGCGCGCCCAACTTCGTTGGTCTAAGCGAGGGAATGCGACTGGATATTGTAGTAGATGAACAGCATCACTTGGCTCGCATTTCTCGCTGCGATCATATTCTTCTGCCGCTATCGTCAGGTAACGTCACACTAGAAATGGTAGCGCCGCTGTCGAATTTGGTGAAGGCGGAGAGTTTCTTCGAATTGCGGAGCGGCCCAAAGACAGCAGCGCGCGGACGTATTGTTAGTGTTCAGGACTGCGGACCTGTCGATGGATGATCGGAACCGATTGACCTGCTCGGTTTCTTCGGACCAGTTAGTTTAGCAAGCGGTCGTTTCCGTGGAGCGCTCTGATTTCGTAGTCCACGTACAGCGTTAGAACCCGGCGGTCATGAAGCCCTTTGATTTCTTGGTCCACGGACAGCGTTGGAATCCGACGGTCATGAGCCTTAGTTTCTTGTCGCATGTTCTTTGCTTGGAGTGCGCCCCTGAGATCGGACGGTGCTGTGACCCCCGACGTTCATCCAGTCTGAGCCAAGACCGGCGGGTTGAGTTTGCCCGTTCGGGCGGTTGAAGCAACGGGGGATCCCGCTGCCGTTCGATACGCCGCCGCAAACGCAGCGGGCGTCTGGTAGCCGAGCGTCGAGTGAGGACGTTCGGTATTGTAGTAAGTGACCCAGCCAGCGATCAGCTGCCGGGCGTGACTGAGGTCGCGGAACAGAGCCTCATTCAGGCATTCATCTCGGAACTTGCTGTTGTAGGCTTCGCAGAAGGCGTTCTGCGTCGGCTTGCCGGGAGCGATGTAGTGCCAGTCGAGGCGGCGCTCCTGCGTCCACGCCAGCACGGCGTTCGAAGTGAACTCCGTCCCATTGTCTGAAACAATCATCGCCGGCCTGCCGCGAGAGGCGATGACCTGGTCCAGCTCGCGGATCACCCTCCGACCAGAAAGCGAGACGTCGGCGATCGCCGCCAGGCATTCCTTCGTCACATCGTCGACCAGGTTGAGCACGCGGAACCGTCGGCCGCAGCTCAGCTGGTCATGCACGAAGTCGAGCGACCAGCGCTGGTTGGGCTGGGCCAGCACAGGGATCGGCGCGCGCATGCCAATAGCGCGGCGCCGGCCACGCCTGCGACGTACCTTCAGGCCTTCCTCCCGATACAGCCGCTCGGTCTTCTTGCGGTTCACCACCAACCCCTCCGCCTTCAGCAGCACATGCAGGCGGCGATAGCCGAACCGCCGCCGGCCATGCGCAATCTCCCTCATCCGCGCCCGCAACGCCGCATCGTCCGGCCGCCGCGCCGCGTAGCGAACCGAGGATCGATCCGCGCCGATCAGTGTGCACGCCCGTCGCTCGCTCATCTCGTAGGTCTCCTCGAGAATAGCGGCGGCCTCTCCCCTGGCGGCGGGCGTCACCACTTTCGCGAGACGAGATCCTTCAAAGCCGTGTTGTTCAGCATCGCATCCGCCAGAAGGCGCTTGAGCTTGGCGTTCTCCTCCTCCAGCGCTTTGAGGCGCCGAGCATCCGAGACGTCCATCCCGCCGAACTTCGCCTTCCAGCCATAGAAGGTCGCCGTCGACATGCCGTACTTGCGGGCGAGATCGACTACAGCCACGCCAGCTTCATGCTCGCGCAGCACGCCGATAATCTGCTCCTCCGAAAACCTGCTCTTCTTCATGGTCCGTGTCCCCTCCAATGGGGCCGGATCCTAGCATCAAATGGCAGAACTTCCGGGGGTCACAGCGATGCCGATCGCCACCAGCAAGGAGACATTGCGCACTCCGCCGGCCCATGTCCGCTTCATCACGATGCCGTCGAGGTATACATAGCGATGTGCCCCAGTGATCGGGGCGTTGCGCCACGCCTCGATGCGCCTGTAGATCTTCTTGTTGAGATCGCTCACCATCGAGGGCGAGACGCGCGTGCCCCACAAGGCCTCGGTGATGTCCTCTGCGCGGCGCAATGAGACCCCGGCAAGGTACATCTCCATCAGTGCCTCTTCGACAGCGACTACCGTCGCCAGTAGCGTTCGATGATCGCCGTATCCAGCCCCCGGCTGCGCAGCTTGCGCTTGTAGTGGCCTGAGCGGTAATCCTTGCGCGCGTCGCTGCGTTCGTAACGGTCGGCGCCCACAAGGCGATCGGCTCGGCGTCCAGCATCGCGTTCAGGGTCTCTTCCACGCTAGCGCGCACTATGCGGTCGAGATGGCCCTTGATCCGCTCCTCGTCGATGCGGATCACGTTGTTCATCCCACCGCCGTCCTGGGGCGCCCGGCCGCGGCCCCCTTCTGGGCGAACGCCAGACTCATTGCTATCTTTTCCGCACGTCGGTTCGCTCCTCTTGGCTTGGATGATCTGCTTGTTCGCAAACCACTCAAGACCGAGTCGGAAGAACCACCAGCTCAGATTACTATTTGCGAGAGAGTCCGTACGTTATCCCTAGCCAGAAAACTAGCGCGGAAATTTCCAGTCAGAACGAGAACGTTTTCTGGGAGCGGATCACAGCAATTGTCGCTCAGCATCGCTGCTGCGGCGGATGCGCTATCCTAATCCTGCACGATCCCGCCAAGGCCCCGTCTGCTTGTTACGCCCATCAAGCGTCCGTTGCATGACCGCTCAAGGGGCCGAGGCTTCGGACCTTCGGTCCTGCAGGCCGCACCACCCCCTTGCGCGGTCACCGCTGCGCTTGCTTTCCGGCCGCTCCTGAGGGGCGTCGCAAACGCGACCCCGTCGGGACTGATCCCGCGGGATCACAAGGAAAGCCATCATGGACCGCGCGTCCTTCGAACTCATTGGCAATGTCGGCAAGCTTGAGATCAAGCCGATCAGGAACGACAAACGCCTCGCCATCATCTCCATCGCAACGTCGGAGGGCTGGAAAGCCGAGAGCGGCGACTGGAACGAGAAAACCTATTGGCACCGGGTCGTTGTGTTCGCGCCCGCCAAGGTCGCCCTGATCGAGAAGGCCGTCATGGTCGGCACCCGCCTGCGTCTTGTCGGCCAGGTCCGTCCCAACTCCTGGGAAGATAACAGCGGCAATACCCGCTACTCCATCGAGTTTGTCATCTCCGGTCTCGGCGAGGTCGAGATCCTCGCCCGCGGCAAGCCGAAGCCTGAAGCAGCCTCTGAGGAAGCCTCTACCGGCGAAGCGGCGCCCAAGGCCAAGCGCAAGCGCGCCGCGTGATGCGCCGGACCGGCCGCGCAGGCGGCCGGTCCCCATCGGCACAATCATCTCATTCGCGGGAAACACTCATGTCATCCGCTGAATCGCCTGTGCTCAGAGCGCAGGACCTCGCCCAATTCACGGGAAGCGAGACCTTCTATCGTCATCCCCTGTCGGGAGGCTGCATCTATACCGAAGGCGCCCAGTATCTGGCCGAAGCCGGATCGGCCTATTGGCTGCTCGACGCCATCCTTTGTCCCCAACCCCACGTGCCCGAGCTTCGGTCTGCCGACTTCCAGGTCTGGACGCTCACCGTTCGCAAGGATCGCTCAGCCAGGCTGGTCTGCGCCGACGGAAACGATGTGGAACTCTATTCTCACCCGATCTCGTGGACGGATTTTCCCCTGAGTAAAGTGACGCTCTGGTTCGCGAACCAGACCCTCTATCTGCCAAGCGAACACTGACACCCGCGGATGTGGCTGGCGGGATCTCCCGCCGGTCACATTTGTCTTAACGCAGAAACGGGACAATCGCCGCCTTATCACGCAACGCATACATACCCTCTTCGGCGACAGTGCCCAGAATCGCCGCGTTGGCCAGGTCACCGCTTTCGAACACCCGCCCCAGACGGCGGACGTTCCTTGCGCGTTGACGACTTCCAAGGTTGAGTCCGGGCTGTCTTCAAGCCGGTAAATGCAAAGCCGGACGGTGATGCCGTCCTTCGACAACGGTTCGGAATAGCCGGATGTGCTGAGGTTAGGCCCCTTGGCGCGAATATCGCCCTTGTAATTCCAGAGCGATGGCTCCGGCACGTTCTGGCGAGAGGCTAAGCCGCGATGATCGGCGCATCAGTGCCGGATCGCGTCATGCGGCGCGACCTTCTTGACGAGCATGCAGAAACGTCGTCCAGCTCGCGGCGACAGGCGACAGGCGAGAGCGGCTGGCGGTCACGCTCGGTCCCGCCGCAAGACGTGCGGCTCCTTCGGGCGCGACCCTTCGGGCGCTTTGCGCCGCCACCCACTCGACGGCGCTTCCCGCCATGCAGCACCGCGAAAATGCGGTGCGCAGGCTCCTTGCGGCCTCCATCCTGCTTGGCTGGACGCGTACGCATCCAACCGGAGTTGACAGCAGCGCTCAGGTCCACCCGCTCGCGCCGAAAGGGAAAGCGCGGCGCAAGACATCGCAGCATGCCGGGCGGGACGGGTCGCCTCAAGGGACGATGTGGCCCCACCATTTTTTGGCGGAAGAGCCAAAAAAATCGTGACCCCCAATCGCCGCTGCGCGGTCTTCGATCCCTTGACCCAACCCGTCCCGCCCGGCCGGCCGACATCGTCCTTGAAGCCCAGGAGCCGACGATGTTCACCCCAACGTTCACACTGGACCATCACATCGAAGAACTGCGCACCGAACTTCGCGGGGCGCTCAGCATCCGCGAAGCGCGCCGCATCAAGAAAGAGTTGGACGCAGCGCTGCTGATGCGAGCTGACCTCGTCCGACTGGCAGAAGCTGCAAGATGGCCGTGAGGCAGCCGGGACAGCACTTCCGCCGCCCGCGATGCACCAACCGAGTCATCTCCGTTCTGGCTGGCAGTGGGAACGGCAAGCCACATGGGTAGTCAGAAGTCGTTGTTTCCGGGGTATTTCCAGCATCTCGCCATGATGTCCCCATCGGACGAAGTTCTCGTCACGAAAATGAGATGGACTCGACCGTGTCTGTTTGAGTTCGACAACGAGGTCCAACGATAGAGTTCGTGCCTGAGGCGAGCGTCGTCGGCGAAGCGTGGATGGGCTCCTATCGCGAGGCGAGGCCCGGGCCTGTGCTGATCAAGCGCCGGCTCGGCGACTGGTTGGGTTCCCTGCGTTCGAAGCGGGCATGTCGGACCCGTTGAGGCCGACGTGCGGACAGTCGCGAAGGAGCCATTCAAGACTTCAGCCCCCATGATGAGAACGATGGTGGCCTTCGCGTAACCAATCCACCCGCAATGCGCCAACCAAGACGTGACAACACTCGCCGGATCGCGATGAAGCATAGCCGGGCAGACGGGGAGCGCGGGGTAGGAGTGGCCTGCAGGTAGTCTTTTTGCTCTCGCTCGGCGCGAGGGTGTGTGGCGCTACGAGACTCTTCCGGTTCGCAGGTTTGTCGGGTCCGTCGCGAGACTTGGAGGAGCGTCGGTTGATAGCGAGCGGACGATTAAGGCGGCGGAGGGGCTTGTCGCAAGATAAAGATAGAGCGGCGCTTTCTTCAAAATCGCCTGTCTGCACATAGAGATAAGGCGCGGCGCATTCACCTCCACGTTGCGTCGGATTTGCTGGGCCTCGTTTGTGACGCGCAAGTGCTCGACGACACGTCTCGTTCTGTCAGATTCGGCTCATGCAGCGGTATCCCGGAGATATCGAATTCGAGCCTCGGATGGGCAGGAGCGGCAGAGATCGCGGCCCGCATCTCGGGCAGCTGCGCAAAGCCGTCGGGATCGCAAAGCACATCAGGACGCCGCGCGCCTCGCCGTCGCCGATCAGCCGGACAGGCGTACGCGCTCATTTCGCGAAGGGGGTGGCGACGCGGGCGACAAAGTCTTCAACAACCCAGCGGCGGGTGGTGGTGAAGGCGCGCTATGTCTCTCACGGCGCAGCGCGCGTCGCTCCGCTTCGCACGCACGTATCCTATCTTGCGCGGGAGGCGGGGCCGCAGAAGTCGGCGGGCGATCCAGCGGTTGAGCAGCGCGAGGCGAACGATCTGGAACGGTCAGTCGACTATCTGGCCAGAGAGGGGCGTGAGCCCGTCGGCGAGATTACGTTCTACAACCAGCGGGAGAGCGGTCTCGACGCCCAGAAGCTCATCGCCGGGTGGGTCGATGACAGCCGGCACTTCCGCCTGATCATCAGCGCGGAGGACGGGGCGGCGCTTGGCGACCTCAGACCCTTCATCCGCGAGGTGATGGCCAATCTGGAGGCCCGACTTGGCACGTCCCTGGAGTGGGTCGCCGTTGACCACCATGATACCGACAATCCCCATACCCATGTCCTGATCCGCGGACGGCGCAGCGACGGACAAGACCTGTTCATACCCTCCCGGATGATTTCCTCGGGCATCCGGGAGCACGCTCAGGAGGTGGTCACGCGCGTGCTGGGGCCACGCCAATCGGTCGACCTGGTGCGCGAGCGCGAACGCGAGATCCGCGAAATCGGGGTGACGTCACTTGACCGGGAACTGGCGGCGCAGCTGCGCCGCGCCGGCGCCAGCGTGAGCCGGCCTGATCTTGTTGCGCGACTGGAGCAACTCGAACGCTGGGGCCTCGCGACACGCCGATCTGATGGCTGGCGCCTCACCGATGGCTTGACCGTCCAGCTGGGCGCGATGAAGCAGCGCGCCGAAGTCGAGCGCGCTGTTGCTCATCTGCGCCGTGGACAAGCGAAAGCGCTCCTGGCTGCCGACGCGAGCGTTCCCGTGCTGGGCGAGCTTGTCCATGGCAGGCTGGAGGGCGATTTCGGTGACAATTTTCTTGCTGTGGTGGAGAGCGGCGCCGGGGAGCTGCGATACGCGCGCTTCGACCGAACAGACGATCTCGCAATCCTGGCCGACATTCCCTCCGGCGCCATCGTCGCGTTCGAACCGGCCGTCGCGCGCCCGCGGCCGTCCGATGAAGCAGTCGCGCGTGTCGCGGCCAGAGCCGGCGGGCTCTATTCGGCCAGCATCCACGCGAACATCGAGGCTCGCGTCGACACCGGCCTCATCGCGGCGAATGTCCGTCGGCTTGAGGCGATGCGGCGCAGCGGCCTCGTCGAACGGCGGGCGGACGGCGCCTTTGTGATCACTCCGGATCATCGCCAACAGGCGACACGCTTTGAGAGCCAGCTTGTCCGGAACTCGCCAGTCAATGTGCGCGTTGTGAGCTACTGGACCCTCGCCGAACAGGTCAATGCGCTCGGTCCCACGCATCTCGATTCGGTCCTTGCCGGCGAGGCTGCGGCGCCGGGAGGAGCCGGCGCATTCACGCGCCGGCATGCAATGGCCCTCCAGCAGCGTCGGCAATACATGATCGAGCAGGGCTGGATGGGCGAGGCGGACAAGCAACTATCGCCAGCGGTGCTGCGGACCCTGGCGAACCATGAGCGCGCCGACCTTGCCAAACGCCTGTCTGGTGAGCTTGGGCTGAGGGTGCTGCCGCAGGCGCCTTCCCACCTGAGCGGTATTTACGCGCGACGTGTCGATCTCGCGCAGGGGCGCGTCGCGATCATCGTGCAGGAGCGCCAGGCCTTCATTGTCCCCTGGCGCCCAGCGTTGGAGCAGTTCGCGGGTCGGGAGGTCGAAGGCGTGCTGCGCGGTCAGACCCTGTCATGGGGGCTCGCACGCGGGTTGGGACCGAGCCTGCCGCCGATGGGATGAAGCAGGAAAAAGCGCGGCGGAAGCGCGCCTTTTGCGCCCTTGAGAAGAAAGCGATGGAAGCACGCCAGGGCCTGTGGATGAATTCCAACGGTGCCGGTTCGCGCAATGGTTTGAACGGCATCATCTTTTGCAGATGTTTGCCTCCGCAACGTTCAACCGGGACTGATACGTCAATGAAGTTTCCCAGCGACCTTGTCCCACAGAAGGCAGTTGCCGCGGACCTCTGCGTGAGCATCGTCACGCTATGGCGAGCGCGACAGAGTGGCATTCCGGAGTTCCCTGAGCCGGTCGTCATCCGCAATATGATCTTCTGGCGGAGGGATGAGGTTCGACAGTTGGAAGATGCTCTAATGAAGTATCAGGGCCGAGGTCGATTTGAAGCTGACCGAATGCGCGCCAAGCGTGCTGTCATCATCGAACGTAAGTTGTCGAAAGTGAAGCGATCCAAGCGAACGCGGCGCAAGAGCGACGAACGGCAACTACACCTTTTCTGAGCACCACCGTGTCATCTACCAAGCATTCGGAGTGGCGTTTTTCGTCGCAGAGATTCAAACAAATCGTATTGACGGCCTTCTTGACGGCGCGATTCAAACGGGCGCTAGCTGTGTGAGCGAAAGCGAAAGGTGGCGATGGGTCGATTGATAATCGAGTGGGAGTGAACTGATCGGGATGGGTCAGGGCAAGCATGCCGTCGCATCGCAGGAGCGCCGCGTGAAGCGGCTGGGGTATCGGTATGGCGTGCTGCTGATGAAGTGCGCCAAGCCGTTCGGCAAGGTGGCGCAGCATGGCGGCTACATGCTGCGCGACGAGGACACGCGCAGGATCGTGTTCGGCAATGACGGCTATGAATTCTCGGCGACGCTGGACGAGGTTGAGGCGTTCCTCGATGCGCAGCCGAAAGTTCGCGACGACGAACCCTAACCCTGCATGTCGGCCGTCGTCACGCGCGTGAACTCGCCGAGCTGGCAAGGGATGCCGCTTTCCAAGACAAAGATGGTCTGCAGGCCGGGGCAGACCCGATTGCTGATGTCCCAGCTGAAGCCGCCTTGCGCCTTAAGGCCGGGGCAGGCGCGGGGGAGCTTGTTGCTCAAGACCTCTCCGCCCGCGAGCGTGAAGCGGATCTCCTCATTGCTGACAACGTCGTGTGAGCGGATGCGCGCGCCTTCGATGCAGGCGCTGCCAAGGTCGGCCTGCTGCGCGGGCTGCCCGGGGGAGGTGCAGGCTGCGGCGGCGAGAAGGATGAAGGACGCGGGGCCGGGGTGAAGGCGTCTCATGAAGGGCTCCTTTTGGTGCTCACGCGTCGTTCGAAACGCGGGTGAAGACGCCGAGCTGACAGGCGGTTCCGTCCTCGCGAACATGGATGGTCTGTTCGTTCGAGCAGACCAGCGTGCCGCGCACCTCCCATGTGAAGCCACCCTGAAATTTGAGGCCCGGACAGGCGCGGGGCAAGCGGTTAAGCCACACCTCGCCGCTGGCGAGGGTGAACCGGATTTCCTGGTCGCTGAGGATCTCCTGCCTGGTGATGCGGGTTGGGTTGATGCACGCGTCCGCAATGCTGGCGGATGTGGCGTCGCTGCCAGTCGCCGGTGTCGAGCAAGCGGCGAGGCTGCCAGCCACCAGCGCGCAGACCAGACCTGATGCCATGGCGCGTGTCATGAGGTGCTCCCTGATGATGCTGGTGGAGCCTGCGCTCGTCGCGACAGTTGTGCAATCGGCTTGGGCAGGCTTCCGGAGCGAGAATTGATCGACCATAACGCGCCGGAATTTCGTCAGACATCGGGGACAAACGATGCCCAAGGCCACGACCGTGTATGGACTCGCCAGCTGCGACACGACCCGGGCAGCCCGGAAATGGCTGGATGGGGAGGGCATCGCCTACCGCTTCCACGACGTGCGAGAGGATGGCCTGAGCAAAGCCCTGGTCGAGGCGTGGGTGAAGCAGGCGGGCTGGGAGAAGGTGCTGAACAAGGCGAGCACCACCTGGCGGGAGCTTCCCGCGGGGAAAAAGGCAGGTCTTGACCAGGCCGCGGCGATCACCCTGCTTTTGGAGCATCCGACCTTGGTCAAGCGGCCGGTGCTGGATCGGTGCGGAATTATTTCGCTGGGATTCAAGCCAGCGGCTTACGCGGCTCGTTTCGGGAGCCCCTAAGCGTGTCGACGCGGCAGTAGCTACCGCGCATGTCACGCAAAACCGTCACCGATTTCTGCTATCGGCAAGGGGCGGACAGGATCGTCAGGTCCGCCTGCGTCAGATACGACACAAATGCCGCAGGGGGATGGACGAACCGACTGACGCAAACTATGTAGCCGCCCAGACTCCCCCAAAACGATTCAACAACGTTGATTCCGAAAGACTAGATGCAGCCGAAAAATTCGACCTTCTCAGACCGGCAAGCCGCCTCGCTCGCCGCCAAGAAAGCCCTCCTCGAAAAATTCAAGCCCAAGCCGATGGTCCAGGCGGAAGTCCCGATCGACCACGAGGCCGAGCGCCGCGCGCGGATGGAAGCCATCCGCGCCCAACGGGAAGCTGAGCGCCTCGAGCGCCAGCGCGCCCGCGAGGAAGCTGAGGCCAAGGCCGAAGCCGAGCGTATCGCGGCTGCTGAAGCGGCTGAGCGCGCCCGGATCGAAGCCGAGCAGAACATCGACGCGATCAAGCGGGCTGAGCGTAAGGCGCGCAAGAAAGAGATCAAAGAGGCGGCAAAAGCCAAAAAGGAGATGCGGGCCGTTTCCAAGCCGGGTGGCCCACGGGAAGCGCGGCCTGTCGATCCCTACGAGGAACACCGCCGGTATATCGAGAGTCTCGAGCGCGGGCGCGAGCGCCGCCGGGCCTGATCACAGGCAGGTCTCATCCAGTTTGACGGCCTCCGGGTACATCGGGGGCCGTTTTTCTTTTTGCCGGGGCCATGGTGCTGGCCATCCACGAGACGATTGCCGGAACTGCCCGGCTTTGCTCTGATCCATTCAGGGCTGCGGGTGCGGAGAGGGACATGGACCTGGCTTATGTGATCGCCTTTCTGGGCGGCGTTCTGGTGTTCTTTGCAACACACTATTTTTCGGCCTTCCGTCGGCGGGACGGAGGCGGGCTCGTCGAAGCCCTCGGGCCTGGTCCCTATAAAGGGCTCTATTCGCTGCTGACGATTGCGGGCTTTGTGGCCCTCATCTGGGGCTATGCCAATCTCAAGCCCTGGATCACCGTGGCTGAGCCGCCGGGATTCATGCGCCACATTGCGATGGCGCTAATGCTCCCGGCGATCATCCTGCTGGTTGGGGCCTACGCCCCCACCGGATTTATGAAGAGGGCGGTCAAGCATCCGATGCTGGCCGCGGTGAAGATATGGGCGTTGGCCCACCTGCTCGTAAACTGGGATGTGGGGTCATTTATCCTGTTCGGTTCGTTCCTGCTCTTCGGCGTGGTCGACAGGATTGCCGTGAAGCGGCGGGGTGATCTCGGCGCCGCAGCAGCGACCCCGCACATCATGGGGGATCTGATTGCGTTGGTGTTCGGCTTCGCAGTCTATGGCCTGATGGTTTTCGAGCTTCACTACGTCCTTTTCGGGATCGATCTCTACGGTTGAATCCCCGATCTGGGGTTGTGGATTGCACCGGACTTACGGTGAGACTAAGCAGCGCCCAAGCCAGGGCCCCGGTTTGGGGTAAAGAGGGCGCTCCCCCATGTCTGCCCAAGCCCAGTCGAACCGAAAGACGGTAAAGGACATCGCCGCAGCCAAGGGCGGCACGCCGCTGGTCTGCCTGACGGCCTACACAGCACCGATGGCCGGCCTTCTCGATGAAGCCTGTGATGTGCTGCTGGTGGGCGATAGCGTGGGGATGGTGGTGCACGGCCTGCCAACCACCGTGGGCGTGACGCTGGAGATGATGATCCTGCACGGACAGGCGGTCATGCGCGCATCGAAGCGGGCATTCGTCGTGGTCGACATGCCGTTCGGATCATATGAGGCGAGCACCGAGCAGGCGTTCATGAACGCTTCGCGCGTCATGAAGGAAACCGGCTGCCAGGCCGTGAAAATCGAAGCGGGCGAGTATGCGGCGGCAACGGTGCGCCATCTGGTTGACCGCGGCATCCCGGTGATGGCGCATGTCGGCCTGCGACCTCAGGCCATCCATGTCGATGGCGGCTTCAAGGCCAAGGGGCGGACCGAAACGGAGCGCGCGAGGGTTGTTGCGGAGGCGAGGGCAGCGGATGCGGCCGGCTGCTTCGCCATGGTGATCGAGGGCGTGGCGGAGGACCTGGCCGCGGAGGTCACCAAGCAGGTCTCCTGTCCTACGGTGGGCATTGGCGCTTCGGTGGCCTGCGATGGCCAGATCCTCGTCACGGATGACCTGCTAGGCCTGTTCGAGCGGAGTCCGCGATTCGTGCGGCGCTATGCCGACCTGCGTGGGGAGATAGGCCGGGCAGTCGAAGGATATGCGAAGGATGTCCGGACGCGGGCGTTCCCAGGGGCCAATGAAACCTACGTCCTCAAAAAAGGGCCATAATCCCAACGGCCCATCCTTTCCCTAGCAGCTTTAGCGAATTGCCCGGGCGGTCTGCCCCGGCTAAGTTGCCCCACCTTTCGGAGCCCATCCCACCGTGAATGACGACGCCTTTCAGGAAGTGAACCAGAGCCTACGCGATGAATCGCTGGCCAAGCTCTGGAAGCGCGTGTCGATTTTTGTCTATCTCGGCATCGCCGCAATCGTGATCGGCGTGGGCGTCATGGAGTTCATGCGCTACCAGCGCAATGAGGCGATCGACCGCGCGGCCAAGACATACGATGCCGGATTTGCAGCCATCGAGGCCAGCGATCTCGCCACCGCGCGCGCACGGTTCAGCGAGCTGACCGCCAACGATACGGGGTTCGCAGTGCTTGCGGGACACATGCTCGCCGGGATCGAGCGCGACCTGACTAACGATACTGCCGCCATCGAAGCGCACCTCAAGACCGCGGCGGCGGCTGACGGCGGCGTGATGGGCGACCTCGCCCTGCTGAAGCTGGGCTACATGCAGGCGGACACGGCGACACGCGCGCAACTTGAAGCAACTCTCAAACCGCTGCTGGACAAGTCCGGGCAGGCTTCGCTGCTTGCGCGTGAAGTGATCGCGGCCAAGGCGCTGGCCGAAGGCGACATAGAATTTGCCCGCGATACATTCGAGGTGCTCGACGTGGATATCAACGCTCCGGGCGCGATGCGCGAGCGCGTCGCGCGTGCGCTCGCCACGCTTCCGCCACGGGCTGTGAACCTGGATGCGCCGGCTGCGGCGCCAGCTGCCCCGCCCGCGACGCCGGCGGTGACGCCTGTTCCCGCTCCCGCTTCCTCGACCGGACAGCAACAACAATGATGTCAGTAAAGCGTTCCTTGTTTCTAGCCGTGCCGCTCGCGGTTGTGCTGTCCGCGTGCGGCAGCGGGCCTGTGGTGCTCTCCGAAGAAGAGAAGGCCGCACGCATAACGATCAATCCGTTCGAAGATGCGCTGACGCCGGACCCGGAGCTTGCCGCTTCGGCGATTGCCCTGCCGCCGGCGCAGCCCTCGGGGGACTGGGCCCAGTCGGGCCTCAACCCTGCGAAGGTTCCTGGCCATCTCGAAGCCGCGCCGGAGTTCCGCGAAGCCTGGCGGACGAACATCGGCGAAGGTTCGGGGGAGATCAAACGCATCGTCGCCGCGCCCGTCGTGAAGGACGGCCGCATCTACGTGATCGATGCGGCCCAGAAGGTCTCGGCGCTCGATGCGGCTTCGGGCCGCCGCGTCTGGGAAAGGCAACTCAAGGCCGCCAATCCACACTGGGACGAATTCTCGGTTGGCGGAGGGCTGGCAATTGCCGGCGACAAGCTCATCGTCGCCTCGGGCTTTGCCTACGTGACCGCGCTGCGTCTCAATGATGGCGGTGAAATCTGGAAACGCCGGGTCGAGAGCCCGATGTCATCCTCGCCCGCGATCATGGGCAACCGGGCGTTCCTGACTTCCACCAACAACGATTTCTTTGCGATCGACACGGACAACGGCGAGATCATCTGGAACGACCAGGCGCTGGCCGAGACGGCGCGTGTGCTGTCCTCGCCGAGCCCCGCCGTGAATCAGGATATCTTGGCGGTCGGCTATTCCTCGGGCGAGCTGATTGCCTACCTCCCTGCGAACGGTCGGCGCCTGTGGTCCGACACGCTGACATCGACGGGACGCTATACACCGCTGTCGGCGATCAACGACATTGCAGGCAAGCCTTCGATCCAGGACGGCGTCGTCTATGCCGCTAGCCATTCGGGCGTGCTTACGGCGATTGACGCGCGTTCGGGCGCGAGGATCTGGAGCAAATCGTTCGGTTCCCGGCAGGGACCGGTGATCGGCGGTGAGTATCTCTTCGTCGTCGGAACCGGGGGCAAGGTCGCCTGCTTCAACAAGATCGACGGCAAGCTGGCCTGGACGCGGGACCTGCCGGAGTTCAAGGACGGCAATCGCGAGAACCGGATCGTTTGGACCGGGCCTGTGCTGGCCTCCGGCCGGCTGGTCGTTGTCTCTTCGGACGGCGATATCGTCGCGTTGTCGCCGCAGGACGGCAAGACGGTTTCGGAGATAAAGGTCGGGCAGAGCATCTTCATCGAGCCGATCGCCGCCGCCGGAAAAATCTTTGTCCTGACCGATCAAGCCAACCTTATCGCGATCAGGTAGGCTGGCGCCTGCCTCTGGAGTTTTCGCCATGACGCTGACGGTGGCCATCGTCGGTCGCCCGAATGTCGGCAAGTCGACGCTGTTCAACCGGCTCGCTGGCCGCAAGATCGCGATTGTCGACGACCAGCCCGGCGTTACGCGCGATCGCAAGGAAGCAGTGGGGCGGCTGGGCGATCTCGACCTTCGCCTGATCGATACAGCCGGGTTCGAAGATGTGACCGACGCCTCGCTGGAAGCGCGCATGCGGCGCCAGACGGAGATCGCGATTAGCGAGGCTGATGTTTCCATCTTCCTCTATGACGCCCGTGCAGGCGTGACGCCGATCGACGAGCGGTTTGCGCAGTTGCTGAGGAAGTCGGGCAAGCCGGTCGTGCTGGTCGCCAACAAGTGCGAGGGCAAGCAGGGTGATGAAGGGCTGATGGAGGCCTGGCGGCTGGGTCTTGGCGATCCCGCGCCGCTCTCCGCCGAGCATGGCGAGGGCATGGCTGAGCTCTATGAGGGGCTGCGGCAGGCGCAGGAAAAGCTTGAGGTGAGCGGCGAGTTCGTCTCGCTGGAGCCCGTGGTCGAGGAGGAAGAGTCTTTCGATCCGGATGTCGAGGCGCCACCTGAGCCGGACAAGCCGATCCGCATCGCTTTCGTGGGCCGGCCCAATGCGGGCAAGTCGACGCTGATCAACGGGATCCTCAACGACGACCGGTTCATCACGGGCCCGGAAGCCGGCATCACGCGCGACAGCGTGACGGTGGCATGGATGTGGCGCGACCGGGAGATCCGGCTTGTGGACACGGCCGGCCTCCGCAAGCGCGCGAAGGTGCAGGAGAAGCTTGAGCGCCTGTCGACAATGGAGACGACGCATTCGATCCGCTTTGCGGACGTTGTGGTGCTCGTGATGGATCCGCGCGATGCGTTCGAGAAGCAGGACGTGCAGATCGCCAACCTCGTTCTGCGTGAGGGGCGCGGGCTCGTCTTTGCGATCACCAAGTGGGACACGGTCGACAATCATGCCGAGGCCCGCAAGGAGATGGAGCATCAGGCTGAGGCGCACCTGCCGCATGCTAAAGGGACGCCGGTTGTGCCGGTCTCGGGCCAGACTCGGCGCAATCTCGACAAGCTGATGGATGCCTGCCTGAAGGTGCACAAGGACTGGTCGGCGCGCATCAAGACGCGAGATCTCAACGACTGGCTTCAGTATACAACGCAGAAGCATCCGCCGCCGGCGCCGGACGGCAAGCGCATAAAGCCACGTTATATGGCACAGATGAAAACGCGCCCGCCAACTTTCGTGCTTCTCTGCTCGCGCTCCGAAATGATGCCAGAGACCTACAAGCGCTACCTGCTCAACGAGATGCGAGCGGCGTTCGACCTGCCGGGCGTGCCGATACGGCTGGTGCTGAAGTCGCCGAAGAATCCGTACGCCGAGGGGGAGGAGTAGGCGAACGCCGGACCCTACCACTGACCCGCTAGTCTGGTGCGCCGGAATTCTTCAAAACGCAGAACGCCCCAAGATTCGTGGGCCCGAAATAGGTTGTGCAGGCGGCGCTGAGGCGACGAAAGGCGGGGCGACAATGGCAATCCTGAAGCTCGACCATGTCGTGAAGTGTTTCGGCGACTTTACGGCTGTCGACGATCTCACTTTCGAAGTTCCCGAAGGCGGCATCTTTGGCTTTCTTGGCGGCAATGGTGCTGGGAAGACAACAAGCCTGCGCATGGCGCTCGACATCATCCGCCCGACATCGGGGACCATCGAAATTCTCGGTCGCAGGCCGGGCCGGGAGAATGCTGCCGAAATCGGCTTCCTTCCCGAGGAGCGAGGCCTCTACCGTCGCATGACGGTGATCGACACCATCGTTTACTTCGGCCGCCTCAAGGGGATGGATGCAGCCACCGCCAAGAAGGAAGCCCAACGCCTGATCGAACGTTTCGGACTTGGCGGATGGACTAAGGTGGCCGTCGAAAAACTGTCGAAAGGCATGTCACAGAAAGTGCAGGTCGCGGCCGCGATGGTGAACCGTCCAAGACTGCTCATCCTCGATGAACCTTTCTCGGGTCTCGATCCGGTGAACCAGAAAGTGCTTGAGGATCTTGTGCTGGAAACGGCGCGGGCCGGCTCGACCGTGGTGTTCTCGACCCACATCATGCAGCACGCCGAACGGTTGACGAACCGTCTCGTGTTGCTGGCTCGCGGGCGCACGGTCTTCGAGGGCACACAGGAAGAGGCGCGCGCACAGCTTCCCAGCCGGCTGACGCTCGTGTCGGAAGCCGATCCCTCAAGCCTCCCGGGCGTTGCATTCGCGCGCAGAACGAAGGGCGCAGAAGGATGGGCGAGTTGGGATGTGTCGCTGATGGCAGGCGCCACGCCCGGCGACCTGCTTCAGACCTGCACGCGAACTGGTTTTGCGCTCCGGGGCTTCGAGAGTCACCGTCCCAGCCTGCACGAAGTCTTCATCCACCTTGTCGGCTCCAGCCAGGAGACACCGTCATGAGAAGCATCATCCTTGTCGCGGCGCGCGAGTACAGGCAGATTGCCGCAACCCGCGGCTTCTGGGTGATGTTGCTCGTCCTTCCGGTTGTCATCGGCATCAGTCAGGTCGCAGGTCGATACTTCCGGCCCCCGCTGGACTCGGCCTATGTGCTCGTGGACCAGTCGGGGCAGTACGACTCCGCCATCGACCGCCGGCTCCTGCTCAACTACCAGCGGGTCGAACTCGGCGCTTTCTCCGCCTACGTGCAGCGCTGGAACCTGTCGAGCGTCGACCCGGACGCGGTCTGGGCGAAAGGTGAGCGATGGTTTCCCGATGCCCAGGTCGAACAGTTCCTCTCCAATGGCGGCATCGAAGCCGCCTGGAGCAGGGTCGCGCCGGCCAAGCCAAGAGAGGCGCCCGACTACGAGATTGATCCTCCCGCCTATATACGCGCCCCGCTGCCCGCCGGGGTTGTCGCCAGTGCAGGGCCCGAGGCGTTTGCCGAAGGCTTAGCCGGTCCTCTAGGGGGCGGCGAAATCGATACGCCACTGGGAAGACGGCCTCTTGCGCTCGCAGTCTGGATTCCACCGGAAATCAACGATGCGTCGCCGGTGCGCATGTGGACCAACGGTGCGCCCAACAACACGCTGGTGGACAATGTCCGCAACGAGGTCACGCGCATCCAGCGGGCCCGCGCGCTCCAGGCCAGTGGTCTTGCGCCTGACGTCGTGGAAGGCATCGCCAACATCACGACCCCGATCAGGCTCAGCGCGCCGCCGCAGGGGGCTGGGCGGGAGCAGGTGGCGATCCGCTCCGCCCTGCCGCTGGCCATGGTGTATCTCCTGCTGGTCACCGTAATGACCACGGGCTCGATGATGCTGCAGAGCGTGATCGAGGAGCGGTCAAACAAGCTCCTGGAATCCATTCTGGCCACGGTTCACCCCTCGCAGCTGATGTATGGCAAGCTGCTCGGTCTCGGCGCGATCGGCCTCACCATCCTCGGCGTCTGGGTCGGGGCCGCCGTTGGTGCGGCTCTCTCCGTGCAGGGCGTTGTGGCGGACATCGTCAAGCCATCGCTGTCGGCGATCGAACCCTGGATGTTCGGAGCCATGCTGTTCTACTTCTTTAGCGGCTACCTGATCATTTCGATGCTTTATCTTGCGATCGGCGCGCTCTCCAATTCGCTGCAGGACGCCCAGGCCTATCTCATGCCAGTGATCATGATCATCATGCTGCCGGTCGTTTTCATGATGGTGTCGGTCCTGCAGCAGCCGAACGGCGTCTTTCCCGTCCTGATGTCCTGGATCCCGCTCTACACACCGTTTGCGATGCTGGCCCGCCTTGGCGCCGGCGTCGACTTCATCGAGGTGATCGGCACGGGCGTCATGCTCGCGGCGTTCGTTGCGCTCGAAATGATCCTGCTGGGCCGTCTCTTCCAGGCGAGCCTGCTGCGCACCGGCCAGCCGCCCAAGCTTGGCGCATTCCTCGCGATGATGCTGGGCAAGAATACCGGTTAGACGAACGCCCCGGCTCGCACCAGCACGTTTCCTCCTGTTTCCAGCTTGAAGCGGGCGATGCCGGCGCCCGACTGTGTGTTGACGCCGCCGAGGTCGAGAATGGCGACGCCCTGCATACGAAGGTCCTTCATCGCAGTCCAGAGGATGAGGTTGTGCGCGGCGCGGCTGCGTCCTTCCTCGCTCGTCCAGCCAACATGGTAGGTCGCCCGGCGCCCATGGACGAGGAACAGCATTCCGGCCACCGCATCCCGCTTCAGATCGGCGCGAAACACTGCCAGCCCAGCCGACTTGTCGCCCTTTGCGCCGACGGCCTTCGCGTCCTGCCAGCGTTCGGTCATTTCAATGGGCATCGCGCGATAGCCGCGATTCACCCGCTGCCTGGCCTCGGCATCCAGTAGCCAGCGATATTGGGCCGGCTTCACGCCGGCCTTCTGAACCGCGAGATCGGACCGCTCGGCCTTGGACAGGCGGTTGCGCCAGCCCTGGTCCATGGAAGCGCGCAACGCATCCTCGTCCTTCGCGAGGTCAAGCAGAACTGTCGCATCGCCTGTCATCACGCGCTTCAGGCCCTTGAGCCCATCGCTCATCGGCTCATCAGGCGTCATCACCAGCAGGCGCGGCCACTTCTGCGGCAACGACGACTTGAGCAACCGGAATGCAGCCTGCTTCTCTTCGGCAGATGCATTTCCCACCCAGACCGGGCCGTGTGTGCACAGCGCGAACCGGCCAACAAGCGCGAAGGGTCGGGCCGTCACCTGAGCCAGCGCAAGCAGCGATCCGTCCGCCCGTCGTACAGCGGCTCGAAGCACGTCGACGCCCGGCGAACTCGCCGTAAGAGCTGTGCCGTAGGCCCAATCCTGCTGATAGCTGGCGGCCGCCGAGGCGTGTGCGTCGTCCCACGTCCCTCGCGACGTGTCGTTCCAGCTGATGCCCAATCCGCCCGCACGACTCATTCGCCAATTCTTAGCGGTTTCCCCTCCCAATTGGTGAACAAGCGGGAGACACTATGGCGCGGGCCAAGATCCAGACTGTCGCAGGCCACCGTCTGCCCGAGCCGCGCCTCACGCCGATGGCCATCTGGCTCGTGTTTCTCTGGGTGGGCTTGCCCATCCTTGCGATCGGCGGACTGCTCGACGTGGTCGCGCAGACCGTCTTCGGCCTCTGCACCGGCCTCTGGTGCTACGCAACCC
Organism: Pseudomonadota bacterium; assembly: GCA_041166025.1. Taxonomy (GTDB): domain Bacteria; phylum Pseudomonadota; class Alphaproteobacteria; order Caulobacterales; family Hyphomonadaceae; genus UBA7672. The sequence continues at coordinate 40,205 of JBEAMJ010000050.1, forward strand.
CTCCGGCCTGACCGCGCACCGCCTTCCACGCCGCAAGCATGGCCTTCGCGGACAGATCGATGTCCGTCTCCGTCGTCGTCTCGTTGATGACAGAAACGCGCATGATCTGCCGTCCGCGCCACAACGCGCCGCCAACGAAGCACATGCCGTCCGCCTGGGCGCGGGCGATCGTCGCCTGTGTCTCCGCATCATTGCCGAAATGAACAGCCACCTGGTTCAGTACGACGTCGTTGAGGATTTCGGCGCCGCCGGCCGACAGGATCAGGGCCATCCGCTGCGCAAGGGCGCAGTGGTGCGACACCATCTCTGCGATCCCGCGTCGACCGAGGTGGCGGATCATCGCCCATGTCGCAAAACCCCGCGCGCGACGCGATAATTCGGGGACATAGTCGGCCGGCACGCGCGTGCCTTCGCCCGCGCTTGGCAGGTAGCTCGCGGCGATCTGCATCGCCCGCCGATGCGACTTCGGATGGCGCACAATCGCATAGGCCGAATCGTATGGTGTCTGCAGCCATTTGTGGCCGTCGACCGACCATGAGTCCGCACGCTCAATGCCGCGCCCCAGTTCGCGATGACTCTCCGTCGCACGTGCCCAGAGGCCGAATGCGCCGTCGATGTGAAGCCAGGCTCCGCTCGCATGGCACGCCTCTGCGATCGGGACGAACGGATCGAAAGACCCCGAGTTGATGTGCCCCGCCTGTGCGATGACGATAGCTGGTCCGGACGCCTTCCGGATCGCATCGACCGCCGCGTCCGCGAGCATCGCTCCGTTGGCGTCGACCTCGACCCGCACCAGCCGTCTATCGCCGAAGCCGAGATACTTTAGGCCGGCAAGAATCGTTGAGTGCGCCTCTGCGCCTAGGATCACGGTGATGGGCGGGCCGCCCGTCATCCCCTCGGCTTCGATGTCCCATCCTGCGCGTCTAAGCACCTCGGAACGCGCGGCGGCCAGACAGGTGAAGCTTGCCATCGTCGCGCCGGTCACAAAGCCGACCGAGGACTCACGTGGGAGATCCAGGAGATCAAGCAGGGCCATAGCTGCGGTGGCTTCTGCGGCCGATGCTGAAGGAGTCGCAAAATGGTTCGCTGTGTTCTGTCCCCAGGCTGACGCCAACCAGTCGGCTGCAACGCCAACAGGGTTGCTGCCACCAATAACCCAGCCAAAAAAACGCGGCCCCGTCATGGCCGCAAGCCCCGGGCTCGCCAGGTCGATCAGCTCGCGGATCGCCTGTTCGGGCGCCAAACCGTCCTGCGACAGGTCGATGGCGAAACGCCGCAGCTGCTCCTCATAAGCTACATCCGGCGTATGGCGACGCTCACGATCCCCGGCCCGGCGCGTCGCCGCATGATCTGCCACCTGCGCGAACAGTCCCTTCAGGTCCGTGGTATTCATGTCGCATCCTTCCAACGCGCATTGGCTAGCACGTCAGGAGAACGAGGCACGCGCGAAAAAACGGCATGGCGCCAATGACGCCCGCGCCAGGCGATCAGGCAGCGGCGACGGGGTGCGCGTATGGCGTCGACTTCACGATTTCCAGCTCTTCCGGTGTCATCTCGGCGGGCACGTTGGCGAACAGCGGTGTTGAGAGATAGCGTTCACCGGTATCGGGTAGCATGGCAAGTATGTTTGCGCCCTTGTGCGCGCTCCTGGCCACCTCGACGGCAGCCGCAAATGTAGCCCCCGATGTGATGCCGACGAAGATACCTTCCTTCGTCGCGAGGTCCTGGCTGCATTTCATTGCATCGGGGTTCGACACAGTGAGGATTTTGTGGACACGGGAGAGATCCACCTCTCCGGTCAGCTTCGGAATAAAGTCCGGTGACCAGCCCTGCATGGGGTGCGGCTTCCACGCCGGATGCCCCGTCGCCGCGGTGCCATCCGGATTGCGCTGCTGCGATTGGCCGCTGGACAGCATGGGGGCGTCGGCAGGCTCGCATACGACGATCTTCGTGCGCGGGCTTTCGCGCGCGAGCACGCGGGAGACACCGTTCAGCGTACCGCCGGTGCCGAAACCGCTGACGAAATAGTCCAGACCGATGTCCTTGAAATCCGCGATGATCTCAGGCCCTGTCGTCTTCTCATGATAGGCTGGATTGGCCTCGTTCTCGAACTGGCGTGTCATGAACCAGCCATGCGCCTTGGCAAGCTCAATGGTCTTGTTGATCGCACCCGTCGCCCGCAGTGCGGCTGGCGTCAGCAACACTTTCGCACCCAGGAACCGCATCAGCTTCCGCCGCTCCACCGAAAAACTCTCTGGCATCACGATCACCAGCGGATAGCCCTTGGCCGCGCAGACCATGGCGAGACCGATGCCGGTATTGCCTGAGGTCATCTCTACAACCGTCTGGCCGGGTTTGAGCTCGCCAGACCTCTCCGCTGCCTCGATCACACCCAGCGCCAGACGATCCTTAACTGAGCCGAGGGGATTGAACGCCTCCACCTTGACCCACAGGTTCACGCCTTCCGGCGCGAGGCGATTGATCCTGACAATCGGGGTGCGGCCAACAGTTTCCGTGATCGTGTTGTAGCGGGCCATTGTCGTTATCCTCTGCTTCAAGGCGGAAACTACTCCCGGGCCCGTCCGAAGCAACATGAACAACGCTCCGGCCGCTCATCAGCTTTTCTCATGCACCCGCGACAGGTGAAGCTGTGGACTGGTCTTGAATCGGCCAACCTGCCAGACTCCGCACATGGCCAAACCTACCACTGCCTTCGTCTGCCAGTCCTGTGGAACCGCCCACGCCAAATGGTCTGGGCGCTGTGAAGCATGCAGCGCGTGGAACGCGCTTGTCGAGGAGAACATTGCTGCGCCGCCGGGCGGACTTGCGGCCCCTGCCTCAGGATCGAAGCAGAGGACAAGCACTGTCGAGTTCGCTCCGCTCGACAGTGCCGATCCTCCGCCGCCGCGCATGTCCACTGGGATCAGTGAGCTGGACCGGGTTTTCGGTGGCGGGATCGCCCGGTCCTCCGCGGTGCTGGTCGGAGGCGATCCGGGCATCGGCAAGTCCACACTGCTCCTTCAGGCAGCCGCCGCGATGGGCAAAGCGGGTATCAAATCGGTCTATATTTCCGGCGAGGAAGCGATCTCGCAGATTCAGGGACGTGCACGCCGCCTGGGCGTCAGCAACGCCCCGGTCCAACTCGCCGCAGAGACGGACCTCCGCTCCGTTCTCAAGGCGCTGAAGGCAGCCGCGCCGGAAATCATCGTGATCGACAGCGTGCAGACGCTCTGGTCGGACAGCCTGGAAGCCGCGCCGGGTTCAGTCGGGCAAGTCCGTGCCTGCGCCCAGGAACTCACGCGTTTCGCAAAGAAGACCGGCGCCGCGGTCATCCTCGTGGGTCATGTCACCAAGGACGGGCAGATCGCTGGCCCGCGTGTCCTCGAACACATGGTTGACGCTGTCTTCTATTTCGAGGGCGAGCGCGGTCACCAGTTCCGTATCCTGCGTTCAGTGAAGAACCGGTTCGGCCCGACGGACGAGATCGGCGTGTTCGAGATGGGCGAGCTTGGCCTCTCAGCGGCGCGCGATCCCTCAGCGATGTTCCTCGCGGGGGCTGATACGGAAACCTCCGGCCGCGCGGTTTTTGCAGCGATGGAAGGCTCGCGACCCGTCCTCGCCGAAGTCCAGGCCCTCGCCGGGCCCGAGGCGGCCGGATCCCCGCGACGGTCCATCGTTGGCTGGGACAATGCGCGCCTAGCCATGCTGCTGGCTGTCTTCGATGCCCGCTGTGGCCTCCGCTTCGGCATGCGGGATGTCTATCTCAGCGTCTCGGGGGGCTATCGTATCGCAGAACCGGCCGGCGACCTTGCGGCCGCTGCGGCATGCGCCTCTGCGCTGCTGGACAAGGCGTTCCCCAAGGGCGCTGTCTTTTTCGGCGAGGTTGCCCTCTCGGGGGCAATTCGGCCGGTCGGGCGCATTGAGCCGCGGCTGAGAGAGGCGGCGCGCCTTGGTTTTGCGAGAGCTTTTGTGCCAGCCGGGGCGCCCGAGACGGTCGACGGGATGACCGTCCATGGGCTATCCAGACTTCAGGACCTCGTGGACGTGCTTGGCGGGGGGTCCGAGTAGAGGGTCTGTCGCGATGCCCCCCTGGGTCTTCGATGCTGTCGTTATTGGCGTGATCGTGGTGTCGGCCGTCATGTCGGCCAGCCGCGGATTGATCCGTGAGATCTTCTCGATCATCGCGTTTATCGTCGGCCTTGTTGTCGCATGGTTCTGCATCCGGTTTGGTCAGGCCCCCCTCAAGGAGCTGATTTCTCCGGACGAACCCTCCGTCGTCCCGGCCATGATTCTATTCCTGGCAGGTTTCCTGGCCTCCTACGCGCTGGCTGCCTTTCTCGGGGCTCGTGTGTCGCGGCTGTTCAACGATTCTCCCGAGATCGGCGGACTCGATCGCCTGGCCGGGGCCGCACTAGGCGTGTCCAAGGCGCTCCTGGCCTGTGTCGGCTTCGTGGTTCTTCTTCATTTGGTCATTCGGCCGGGCGAGGAGCCGCCGGAGATTGCCAAGAGCATGACCTACCCATATCTGAACGGCGCCGCCGGACTGATCGGCGGCGGCTTGACTGGAGTCATCGAACTCGTCACCGGTCCGGCCAGCGCTGCGCCTGACACGCAGACGACCCAGTAACCCCGCTTCGGAGTCGCCCTTGGCCAGTCCCGACCCGATCTTCGAGCCCGGACTGGAAGACGACGATTTCCGTCTCGGCGTAAAAGACGGAATGGGCCACAAGTGCGGGGTGTTTGGCGTCTTCGGGCGCGATGACGCCGCCATTCTCACCGCCCTCGGCCTCCACGCCCTGCAGCACCGCGGACAGGAGGCCTGCGGCATCGTCACCTTTGACGGCAAGGGCGGCACTTTCAGGTCCGAGCGACATATGGGTCTCGTCGGCGACAATTTCTCCGAGGCCGAAGGCGCCATCTCGCGTCTGCCCGGCCGTGCCGCGATCGGCCACAATCGCTACTCCACCTCTGGCCGTGTCGTGCTCCGCAACATCCAGCCGATCTATGCGGACCTCGCGCATGGCGGTCTCGCCCTCGCGCACAACGGCAACCTCACCAACGCCCGCGCGATCCATCGCGAGCTCGTGCAGAATGGCGCGATCTTCCAGTCCACGATGGACACCGAAGTCGTGCTCCAGCTCACTGCGCGCTCCATGCGCAACCGCATCGAGGACCGCTTCATTGACGCGCTACGCCAGCTTCACGGCGGTTACGCGTTCGTCGCACTCACCAATGACAAGCTGATCGGGGCGCGCGACCCATGGGGCCTACGCCCACTTGTCCTCGGCGAGATCGACGGCTCGCCCGTGCTATGCTCCGAAACCTGCGCGCTCGACGCCATCGGCGCCAGCTTTGTCCGCAATATCGAGGCCGGCGAAGTCGTCGTGATCGACAAGGAAGGCGTCGAAAGTCTCACTCCGTTCCCGCAGGTGCATGCCTCACCCTGTGTGTTCGAGTTCGTCTATTTCGCGCGTCCAGACTCGATAATGCACGGCCAGTCCGTCTACGAGACGCGCCAGCGCTTCGGTCGTGTCCTCGCCCGCGAGTCGATGGTGGAGGCCGACCTTATCTGCCCCGTGCCCGATGGCGGCAACCCTGCGGCGCTCGGCTATGCGGAAGCCTCCAACATTCCGTTCGGCTTCGGCATCATCCGCAACCACTATGTCGGCCGAACCTTCATCCAGCCGACGCAGTCGGGCCGCCAGCGCTCTATCTCACGCAAGCACGCGCCGAACCGCCCCATCCTCGAAGGCAAGCGCGTCGTCCTGGTCGACGACAGCATCGTGCGCGGCAACACCTCGCAACGCATTGTCCAGATGATCCGCGACGCCGGCGCCAGCGAAATTCACTTCCGCGTCGCCAGTCCGCCGATCAAGCATCCCGACTTCTACGGCATCGACATGCCCTCGAAGGAGGAGCTGATCGCCTCCTCAATGTCCATCGACCAGATGAAGCGCTATCTGAAGGTTGACAGCCTCGCCTTCATTTCCCTCGGGGGCTTCTACGAAGCCCTCGGCCGCGGCAAGCGCAATGACGGCGCCCCCCAGTTCGCCGACCACTGCTTCACCGGCGACTATCCGACGCCGCTAGTCGATCGCGACCACGACATGGCGGCTAAGGAACAGCAGCTGTCGTTGCTGGACGACTAGCCGCAGGCCCCATGGCCACGCTCCGCCAAACACGCTAATCCGCCGCCATGACCGACCAACGCATCATTCTCGTTACCGGCGCCTCCCGAGGCATTGGCCGCGCCGCTGCCCATGAGCTCGCGAAAGCCGGCAACCATGTCATCGCCGCCGCCCGCTCGGAAAAGGCGCTAACCAAGCTCGATGACGAGATCCTCGCCGCCACGGGACGCAACGCCACGCTCATTCCTATCGACTTGCGCGACATGGCCGGCATCGATCGTCTCGCCGGCGCCCTGCTGGAACGCTTCGGACGCCTGGACGGCCTGCTGGGGAACGCCGGGGTTCTAGGTACGCTCGGCCCGTTGGAAACGATCTCGCCCGCCGCTTTCCAGGAAACGCTCGATATCAACTTCAGCGCCAACTGGCGCCTCATCCGCGCGGTGCACCCGCTTCTGCGTATGAGCAATGCTGGCCGCGCGCTCTTTGTGACATCCGGCGTCGTCCCGCGCCCCCGCGCCTTCTGGGGCATTTACGCCGCCACCAAGGCCGCACTCGAAACCATGATCGCATGCTACGCCGACGAGACCGAGAACACGCCAATCCGGGTCAACCTGTTCGACCCCGGCGCCGTCCGCACCGAGATGCGCTTCAAGGCCATGCCCGGCGAAGACCCGCTGACGCTCCCAACCCCCCAGGACGTCGCTTCGACGCTCCCGCAATACTTTGCACCCGAGTTCTCGCAACACGGCCAAAGACTGGTGTTCGCGAAGCGGAAGGGCTGATTTCCCGGTTCTTCAAATCGCAGGCTGGATTGGGCCTTCGGCGCGGCCGTTAACGAACTGGTCGATGTGGGGGCTGCCGGAGGCGTCGAGGGCCGAGACCGGGCCGCGCCAGATGATGCGGCCTTCGTGCAGCAGGGCGACCTCATCGGCGATCTTGCGGACACTGGCCATGTCATGAGTGATCGAGACGGCGGCTGCCCCCAGCGCCTTCACCTGTTCCACGATGAGATTGTTGACCGCGTCAGCAGTGATGGGATCGAGGCCGGTGGTGGGCTCATCGAAGAAGATGAGGTCGGGCTGGGCGATGATTGCGCGGGCCAGCGCGACGCGCTTCTGCATGCCGCCGGAGAGTTCGGCAGGGCGGAGATCGGCCGCTGAGGCGGGCAGGCGGACCTTGGCGAGGTTCTCGATGGCGCGCTTCTTGGCTTCGGCGCGGCTGATGTGATCGCGATAGAGCAGGGCGAAGGCCACGTTCTCCCAGACGGTAAGGCTATCGAACAGCGCGCCGCCCTGGAAGAGCATGCCAGTGCGGCGGCGAAGGGCTTCGAGTTGCCTTGCGTCGGAGACGAGCTTGCCGTCGAACAGGATCTCGCCCCGTTCCGGCGTCATCAGGCCGAGGGCTGACTTGATGGTCACAGACTTGCCGGTGCCCGAGCCGCCGATGATGACAAGTGATTGGCCGGGTGCGACGCTGAGGTCGACGCCGCGCAGCACCTGCTTGGCTCCGAAGGCCTTGTGTACGTTGCGTAGTTCGAGAATGGGCTTGTGGGCGAAATCGATCACAGTCCGATCCTCACGAAAATCGCAGTGAGGATGTAGTTACTCGCCAGGATGAGCACGGCGGCGCCAACGACGGCAAGCGTGGCTGCGCGGCCGACGCCGCCTGCACCGCCTTTGGAACGGTCGCCCTGATAGCAGCCCATCAGTGCGATGATGCCGCCGAAGACGGCCGCCTTGATCAGGCCTGACCAGATGTCGCTCGACGTCACGAAGTTCCACGTGTTGCGGAGGTAGAGTGAACCGTTGAATTCAAGCGCGCTGACGGCGACCAGGTATCCGCCCAGGACGCCGATGATGTCGGCCACCAGCACGAGTAAGGGAAGCGTGAGGATGCCAGCGATGACGCGCGGCGCATAGAGATAGCGTTCGGGTTTGGCGGAAAGGGTCAGTAGCGCATCGATCTGTTCGGTCACACGCATGGCGCCGATCTCCGCGGCGATGCCGGCGCTGACTCGGCCGGCGAGCATCAGGCCGGCAAGGACGGGCCCGAGTTCGCGCGTGATGCCGAGGACCACGATGTTGGGGACAAACTGCTCTGCATTGAACCGCGAGCCGCCGGTGTAGATGTTGAGGGCAAGCGCTGCGCCAATGAAGACGGCGGTAAGGCCAACAACGGGCAGGGAGAAGTAGCCAACCTTAAGGCACTGGCGCAGGACTTCGCGCAGGTAGATTGCCGGCGTCACGCAGGCGAGGACCACACGCGAGGAAAACGTGGCGATACGGCCGATCTCACGGAATCCCGCCAACACCGTCCGGCCGATGAGGCGGAACGGGCGCAGAATGAAATTGTCCTCTGCCGGACTTGCCGACCCTGAGGCGGTGGTTTGAGAGGAGGCTGTCATTCGTCCCCCGAATAGCGACGGTCTAGGCGGCTGCCCAGCCGGGTCAGGACTTCGTAATCGATCGTCCCCATGGCGTCCGCCACCTCCGAAAGGGGCATGTTGGGACCGATTAGCTCGATGTCATCCCCCTGGGAGACCGCAAGTCCTGTCGCGTCTATGACGATTAGGTCCATCGACACACGCCCTATGACGGGCCGCTTCTCTTGCTTCACGTAGACCTGCGCCCTGTTCGACGCGCTACGCAGGTAACCGTCGGCGTAGCCAAGGCCGATGGTCGCGGTTCGGGTGTCGGCTTTCGCTGTCCAGCTGCCGCCGTAGCCGACCGTCTCACCCTTCCGGACATCGCGGACTTGGAGGATGGGGGCGGTCAGCGTCACCACGACAGCAAGCTGTCGGCCGATCGCGAGCGCTGGGCCGCCGCCGTAAAGCCCGATGCCGGGACGGACCTCGTCGAAATGATACTGCCGGCCGAGATAGACGCCGCCAGTCGCCGACAGACTTCGCGGCACACCCGGCCAGAGCCTGCTGGCGGCTTCGAAGCGTGCAAGCTGAACTGAGTTAGCCTCGTTCGTTTCGTCGCCGCAGGCGAGGTGGCTGATGAGGCGGGAGGGCGTCGGAAGCCTGCTCGCCGCCGCTGGCCAGTCCGCTTCGGAGAGACCGAGGCGGTTCATGCCTGTATCGACATGGATCGCGGCGGGTCGCGAGGACGCGTTCTCAGCCAGCCAGAGATCGATCTGTGCAAGGTTGTTAAGCACGGGCTGCAAGTCATGCGAGGCGAAGAGGCTTAGCGTGTCGCGCGTTGCGCCATGGAAAACGAGGATGGTGGGCGACTGACCAACAACGCGGCGGAGGGATGCGCCCTCCGCGGGCCAGGCGACATAAAAGGTGGAGCAACCTGCCTTCGCCAGCGCGCGCGCGACACGATCAGTCCCAAGGCCGTAAGCGTCGGCCTTGACGACAGCCGCCGCGCTGGCCGGCGCGACGCGTTGCTGAACCGCGCGCCAGTTGGCGACGATGGCGTCGAGGTCGATGTGGAGGCGTGGTCTAGCCATGCGCCTTGGCTAGAGCGATTTTACGTACAGGTGAAGCGGCCTATTCTTCGCCATCGGGGAGGAAGCCGCGGCCGCTAAAACCCGCGGCCCCTGCAGTGACTGGGACGCGGCTGTCGGAACGGCTGTGCTCCAGGTTCGAGAAACGGACGCGGGCTGGGTTGAATCCGACATCGACGCGGCCAATAGGTCCATGGCGCTGCTTGGCGATGATGATTTCCGCCACGTTGAACTTCGCCGCCATCTGATCCTTCCACTCGGCATGGCGTGGATCTCCTTCGCCCGGCTCCAGGCGTTCGAGGTAGTAGGCCTCGCGGTAGATGAACATTACCACGTCGGCGTCCTGCTCGATCGAGCCCGACTCGCGAAGGTCTGCGAGTTGAGGCCGCTTGTCTTCACGCTGTTCGACGGCGCGCGAAAGCTGCGACAGCGCGATGATCGGTATGGCGAGTTCTTTGGCAAGCGCTTTCAGCGATTTGGTGATCTCGGTCACCTCCTGAACACGGCCGTCATTGCGGCGCGCGCCTGACGGCGTGATCAGCTGGAGATAGTCGATGATGAGCAGGTCGAGGCCGGAGGTGCGTTGAAGGCGACGTGCGCGGGCGGCTAGCTGCGAGATCGAGATGCCGCCCGTGTCGTCGATGAAGAGGGGTATGCCTTCCATCGTCTCGGCGGCGTCACGGATGGCTTCATAGTCCTTGGGCGTGAGTTCGCCACGTCGCATCTTGTCGGAAGGTACGCCCGAGACGTCGGCGAGCACGCGCGCCGCTAGCTGATCGGACGACATTTCCAGCGAGAAAAAGCCGACGACAGCGCCCTCGTCAGTCTTCATTGTTCCGTTGGGGCCGGGCGACCGGCGACAGGCCTTGGCAGCGTGATAGGCAATGTTGGTGGCGAGGGCGGTTTTTCCCATCGAAGGGCGCGCAGCGAGTATGACGAGATCCGATTTGTGCAATCCGCCAAGCTTCCGGTCGAGTTCAGAAAGGCCGGTCGGAACGCCAGCGATCTTTCCGTCGCGCTTGTAGGCTGCGGTGGCGGTCTGGATCGAAGTCGTGAGGGCGGCGTTGAAGGTCTGGAATCCCTGTGCGCCCGCACCGCGCTCGGCGAGCGTGAACAGCTTGCGTTCGGCATCCTGGATCTGGGCTTCGCCTGGCATGTCCAGGTCGCCCTTTGCGGCGGTCTGGACCATGCCGGCGCCGATATCGATCAGTTCGCGTCGGAGCGAGAGGTCGTGAACCAGGCGGGCGTAGTCGACAATCTCGGGGCCGAAGGCGGCCGAGTCCAGGAGGTCGGCGAGATAACGCGCGCCGCCGATCTCAGCGAGCCGCCCGTCGCGATCGAAATGCTCGCGCAAGGTGACGCCATCCGCAACGCGTCCGCCGGAGATCAACCGGTCCAGCACTTCGAAGATCGCGCTGTTGGCGGGCGCATAGAAATCGCGCGGCTTGAGGATGTCGGAGACGCGCTGCTGGGCGTTATTGTCAAACAAGATCGCGCCCAGCACGGCCATTTCGGCCTGCAGATTGTGCGGCTGAACCGTCTGGGACTGGCTTTCGTGATCCTTCGGCATGGTGAACTCTCTAGGCCAAACCTAGCTGCGAATCGCGACTTGATTCCAGATATCCTCAGCTTGGTTGCGGCTGTTGATGAGCCGGAGGAGCCGGCATGCTGCCGCTATTTGCGGCCCAGCCAGGCGGCGATACCGCCAACGGCAACTCCGAGCAGAACCGCGACGAATCCGTAGATCAGGCCATGCTGGCGTGCCAGGTCGAACAGCGTGGCCTCCAGTCCGGTGCGGGCAAGGGTCAGGCGTTGGCGGGATTCCCCGACCACGCGGCCATCGCGAAAGGCAACGGCTCGGACGGTGTACTCCCCGGGCGGAGCGTTCAACGGCAGGCCTATGGTCGCGCGCCGCAGGCCGCCTTCGAACCGCCGGAATGTGGCTTCCCCGAATGTGTAGAGGCCCTCCTCCATCTTGAGGCCAACGAAGGCCTCTCTCCATGCGCCAAGCTCCGGAGATAGCAGCTGGTCGAGCCGCGGGAGGGCGGACGCCTGCGCGTTGAGGCCAGCCTGGATCATGGTGTCAGGCGACACGCTGGCGGTAACGACAGGCTCAGCGCCAACGGCGAAGACTTGCGGCGCCGCAACGAACTCGATGCGCTCTTCGCCCAGCGGGCTCCGGCGGATCATGCGGTGTGGAACGACTGGACCGACAAGCGCAACGGCGATGCCAGAGGTTGCGTTTTCGGGTTGCGGGATCGCCGCAAAGACGATCACGCGGGAGTCGCTGTAGTTTACCTCAACGTTGATCACTTCTTCAGCGATCCCGGCCGCCAGGATCGGGCGCTCCGTGCCTTCGACGCGCTGCGCGCTCGCAGTCGAGACGCTGCAGATGCACGCCGCAAGGACTGCTATGGCGATGCGCTTCACAGCATTTCCTCGAGCCGATATTCGGGACGGGGCGCAACGAAGAGTTCGTAGACGAGCCTGCCGGCAATCGCGAGGACCAGGAGCGCGAGGAGAAGGCGGACCTGCGCGGCCTTGAGACGACGGCCGGCGATCGCGCCATACCGCGCGCCCACCACGCCCCCGACCATCAGCACCGCCGCAAGCACCAAGTCCACCGTGCCATTCAGGGTTGCCTGCAGAAACGTGACGTAAGCCGTAAGGAAGATGATCTGGAAAAGTGACGTCCCAACCATGACCCGCGTCGGCACCCCCAGCAGGTACACCATCGCAGGGGCAAGGATGAAGCCGCCGCCGACCCCGAGGATCGCCGCCAGCATTCCCACAAAGAATCCTATGCCGATCGGCGGTATGATCGAAATGTAGAGGCCCGAGCGGGGGAAGCGGCGCTTCATGGGCAGGCCACGCATCCAGGCGCGCAGACGTGTCCGGCGGCCCGGGTCGCCTCCGGCCTTGCGGAGCGCATTTACGCTTTCCCACGCCATCAATCCGCCGATCACTCCGAGGAAGACGATGTAGAGGAAGGCGATCGTTCCATCGACCACGCCGAATGCCTTGAGGAGGCTGAAAATGCCAACGCCTAGGGTTGAGCCGGCCAGCCCGCCCATCAGCATCAGCGTCCCAAGGCGCGTGTCGACCTGGCGTTCGCGCCAGTGCGCCGAGACGCCGGCGATCGATGTGGCAAGGATCTGGTTGGCCTGGGTCGAGACCGCGACGGCAGCCGGGATCCCGTAGAAGATTAGCAGGGGCGTGAGCAGGAAGCCGCCGCCGACGCCAAACAGGCCAGACAGGAAGCCGACCACCATTCCGATCGCGACAAGGATCAGCGGATCGACCGCGACCTGTGCGATTGGGAGATGAATCAGCATGACCCGTTCTAGACGCGGGATTGCTGGGCCGGAAGCGCTTGCAGCGCCACATGTGGATTTTGACGTGTGGTGTGTTTTGTCCTTGTCCGGACGTCTCTATTCGTCGCCCATCGTGGCGGCGCGGAGCTGGCGAAGGAGGGAGACGCTGGCCTCGCCGGTGACCGGGAGGTCGTTGGCGCGCTCGAACTGGCGTATGGCGTCGGCTGTGCGGGGGCTCAGCTTGCCGTCGGTTGTCCCGGGCGAGTAGCCGAGACGCTGGAGCAGGCGCTGGGCCTCCGAAACCTGGCCTGGAGAGGCGATGTCCCATGGTCTAACCCCAAAATCGCCATTTGCGCGAGCGATGGGTTGCTTGGGATTGAAGGCGCGGGCGCGTCGCTTGATCGACTCCGACTGCGTTGGCTGCATCTCGGACAGAAGGGCCCGCGCCCTGCGGCCTGCATCCTGGTCGCCCGCGCGCCCGGCGACCTCAAACCAGTAGGCGGCTTCTGCCTTGTCCTCGCTGAGACCGAGGCCCTGTTCATAAAGCACGGCAAGATTGTACTGGCTGTCAACCAGGCCGAGTTCGGCGGCCGTGCGGAACCATTCCACCGCTGCGGCATAGCTCTGCGGTCCGGCATCGCCTTCCGCATAGAAGACGGCGAGATCGTGCATGGCGAGGCGATTGCCGCCGATGGCGGCCTTTTCGGTCCAGGAACGGCTGGCGGCCATGTCGCGCGGCACGCCTTCGCCGCGTTCGTAGAGCTTGGCGATGCGATATTCGGCCATGACGAGCCCGCGGCTCGCAGCTTCCCTGAGTAACTGGACGGCGCGGGCCTTTTCTCCGCTGGCGAGCATTTCGAGCGCCTGATCGTGTAGAGCGACCGGGTCGCCAGCGCGGACCGCGTCGGCAAGCGTCAGCGGCGGCTTCGCGCCAGGATCGCTGACAGCGGAAGACGCAAGTGCGGGAGTCGTCGCGGCGGTTGGATTTGTCGTGGCGGTCGCGTCTTCGGCCAGCAGGCCGGCGCCCGGATCGGTCTCGCTGAACAGCACGGTGTCGGTCGCGCCAGCTGGCGCTGCAGCGGCTTCCGGAGCCGTGGCGTCACGTTTCGCGAAGTCGTCGCCCTGCGCCTCCTGCTTGCCGCGCATCACGGTAAACGCGGCGCCGCCGGCCACGGCAACCGTGAGAACCGCCGAGGCGATGAGGGGGCCCCTGCCCAGGCCTTTGCGGCCGGAGCTGGTGACGGTTTCAATCCGTCGGCCCTGACGTGCGGCACGGCGAGCCTCTTCGAGATAATTCGCAGGCAGGCGGTCAAGGCCATCGTCGGGCGGCAGGTCCGCGACGAAACCGTCTGGCGATGGCGCGGGGGCAAGCAGCTCATCGTCGGCTTCAAGAAGGTCTTCGATGCGGTTGGCGGGCTCTGCGCCACTCTTGGCAGGCGCGGCGCCTTCATCGAACAGGTGTGCGTCGCGCGGATCAGGACTTTTGTCGAAAGGTGGCGGCTCGACCCCGACTATGTCCGGTGACTCGGGAGCTTCGTCAGTGTTGTCGGCAATTTCGAGCTCGGCCTGGAGTATGCGCCTGGCCTCCTCGCCCGCGTCGTCGATCAATACATAATCGTCGGCAGCGGCGGGAATGTCGCGCGAGACCTGCGGCGCTGGCTGGTCGCCGTGCGCGTCCTCAACGCTTTCAAGCCGGCGGGCGAGCGAAGACACTGTCTTCTGGACGGGAATGAGCGCAGCCGCCGTCTGCTCGGCGGACTCCTCCATGCGGCGCTGCACTTCGGACAGTACGTCGCTGAGTTTAGTTTCGTAGGTGCGTCCGCTATCGGCTAAGCGAGTCTCGAAGGCGCGCTGGGAGTCGAGCGCTTGGGATTGCAGACGCTCGACGGCGCGGGCGACCTGTTCGCCGATCTGGCCGATCGCCTGCGCGCTGCGATGTTCGCTTTCTTTGACGCGTTCGTCGAGACGATCCGCCAGTCGATCGATTTCAGAGTTTTCGAGGGTGCGTCCTGCAACGGCGGACTCGGCCATGCGATCGTTGAGCCGCTGGATGCTTTCATCGTGCCGACGCTGCAACCGCTCGGCGACGATGGCGACCTGTTCTCCGACAGCATCGATGGCGTTCGCGCTGCGCTTTTCTAGCGCCTGAAGCTTGTCCTCGACAGCCGTGTTGAGGCGGCCGATGTCGGCGCGCGTGCTGCTTTCGGCGGTGCCCAGGCGGGCGTCGATGGTGTCGGCGAGGTTTGCGATCTCGCGGCGCACTTCGTCGATGGAACGCTCATCCCCGCGCGCTTCGACGGCGCGCAGGCGATCGTCGACCGCGCGCGAGAGCCTGTCGACCTGGGAACTCATCGCCTCGATCGCATCGGCCTGACGCGCTTCCGAGACCTGGATCTGGTTCTGGAGATTGCTGATCGCTCGTTCGAGGCGTTCGATCTTTTCCGGGTTGGCTGTGCGCAGAACTTCCTCAAGCCGGCGCTCCATGTCCGCACGCGCCGCATGGATGGGCCGGGTCATGTCTTCGGCGAACGAATCGAGGCGTTTCTGGAACACCTGCTGCAGGTGGGCCATGTCCTCGGTGGAGCGGGCCGGCCCCTGCTGGATGCGCTCGTCGATGTCGTTGACTGCCCGTTCGAGCACGCCGACTGCAGTGTCGGTCTTCCGCTCGGTGCGGGAGACGCGCTCGGTGATGCGGCTCACGGCATCGCTTAGCGTGTTCATCGCCTCGCGTGTCTTTTCTTCGATCGCGTCGACGCGATCGAGGACCTCTTTTGACATGGCGCGCGAACGCGAGAGGTTGGATTCGAGCGCGCGCTCCATCCGCCACGTCGTATCGCCGACCGCGCGCTCGGCCTTGGTCTCGAACATCTCGAAGCGCGATGCGGCGTCCGTGATGCGCGCAAGCCCGGCCTCGATGCGGCGTTCCGTTGCGTTCAGTTTCTCCTCGATTTGGTCGACCCGCCCGCTCACGCCGGCGGTGTTGGAGCGGACCGCGTTGCTGATCGCCTGGTCCATCGAACGCGCGACATCGTCGACTTTCGAAGAGACCTGCATGACCGTGTCGTCGAACAGTGTGCGCAGGCTCTGTTGCTCGCGCTCCGCCTCACCAAGGCGATCCTGCAGGGTTTCGGAGAGCCGCCCGAGCGAAGCTTCGAGTGTGCGCAGGCCCGCCAGCGTTTCCCCGGATCCCTGGCTTGATTCCAGCGCGTCGATTCGGCTCCGCAGAGCCGACTGCGTGGCTTCGATCTCGCCCATGGCGCGGGTGACGCGTTCCAGCGCCTGAAGCTGTGCCTTGCCGGATGCGTCGACCTTGCCCATGAGGCCGAGAATTGATTTGTCGATCCCAGAGATTGCGCGCGCGGAACGACCTGTGGATGCTTCAAGACGTTGCGCGAGCTGGTCGATCTCCTGGGACATCCGGCGAAGGTCGCCATCGTGGGCCGCCCGGGGCGGCGGTTCGGACAGGTCGATGTCGCGGAATTCGTGCTCATCACCTTCCAGCAGAAGCGAGTTCAGGTACTGTCCCAGGGTCACGCCCTGGCGCGCGGCGCGTTCGCGGGCAACCGACCGCGCTTTCGGGTCGATCCCTTTCACACTCCAGGGCGCCTGAGTCATTTCCAGCTCCGAATGGAATCGCGCACGCGACTCGCGATCCCCTTTCCGAACCAGTTGGCGATCAGGGGCTTAAGGGCGCGTTAAGTATAAACATCCGGGGCCCGTAAACGGGTGGGGGCCTTGGTTGACGCAGGGGGTAGCTAACGTTACGTATTGCTTGGCGTTAACTGATAGACGCAGCCTGTGCTCCCCCACAGTGCACATAAAAGATGCAACGGGAGGCAGAGATTGAAGACGTACACGATAAGCGAGCTTGCGCGCGAGTTTCAGGTAACCCCGCGCGCGCTTCGGTTCTACGAGGACAAGGGTCTGCTGTCGCCGACGCGCGATGGCCTCAACCGCGTCTATTCGGCCCGTGACCGCGCAAGGTTGAAGCTCATACTTCAGGGCAAGAGTGTGGGTTTTTCACTGTCGGACATTCGTGAAATCCTCGACCTCTATACCCTTGAAGGCCATCGCGCGCAGTTGAAGCTTTCGCTCAAGAAGTCGCGCGAGCAGATCAAGAACCTTGAGAAGCAGCGCGAGGACATTGAGGCGGCGCTGGAGACACTCCAAAAGGGTGTTCGCTGGGCTGAGGAAAAGCTTCAGGAACTCGGGCCTGGTCCGGACGTGGAGCAGTCGGCGCGTGCCTATGAGCGCGTCGCGCGTGCCGGTCTGGACGGCGACGTGGCCCATCTCGACAGCTGACGCAGAGACACACTCGACGATCGCCCGCTTGATGGTATGACGCCGGGGCACTGCCCGCCGGTCGCGCGGCGGCTTGAGCGCTGCCAGGTTTGCGTAACGCTGAGGTGAGGATCGATGCCAAGGTATCAGGCGCCGCTCAGGGACATGAAGTTCCTGCTCAACGAAGTGCTTGAGATCGGATCGTATTCGAACCTCCCCCGGTTTGCCGATGCGCCGGCGGATGTAATCGATGCCGTTCTCGATGGCGGGGCGACATTTGCACAGGAAGTGCTGCAGCCGATCAATGCGATCGGTGACCGGCAGGGCTGCAGGCGGAACCCGGACGCTTCGGTGAAGACGCCGGATGGTTTTCCCGCCGCCTACAAGCAGATGTCAGAGGATGGCTGGATGGCGATCTCGGCCGACCAGCAATGGGGCGGGCAGGGACTGCCGCGCGTAGTCTCAATGCCGTTCCTGGAAATGTGTTCGTCGGCCAACATGGCCTTCGCCATGTATCCGGGCCTGACCCGCGGCGCGGCCGAGGCGATCCAGGAGGGCGGATCCGAAGAGCAGAAGAAGACTTACCTGCCGAACATGATGACCGGCAAATGGGCCGGCACGATGAACCTGACCGAACCCCAGTGCGGGACAGACTTGGGCCTGATCCGCACCAAAGCGGTTCCACAGTCGGATGGAACCTATAAAATCACGGGACAGAAGATCTGGATCTCCGGCGGCGAGCAGGACCTCACGGAGAACATCATCCAGCTTGTGCTGGCGCGAATCGAGGGTGGCCCTGAAGGCATCAAGGGCATCTCGCTTTTCATCGTGCCAAAATTCCTCGTCAACTCCGATGGCTCGCTCGGCGCGCGGAACGCATTCCAGTGCGGGGGGCTCGAAGAGAAGATGGGCATCCACGGCAACGCGACGTGCGTGATGCACTATGAAGGTGCGACGGGCTATCTCGTCGGCGAGGCGCACAAGGGCATGCGCACCATGTTCGTGATGATGAACGAGGCGCGCCTCGGTGTCGGTCTGCAAGGTCTAGCGCAGGCTGAGGTGGCCTTCCAGAATGCGGCGGACTTCGCGCGCGAGCGACTCCAGGGGCGCTCGATCACAGGCGCAAAGGCGCCGGACAAGCCGGCCGATCCGATCATCGTGCATCCCGATGTGCGACGCATGCTGATGGACATGAAGGCGTTCACCGAGGGCGCGCGCGCCTTTGCTTACTGGACTGCGCTCCAGGGCGACCTGCTCCATGTGTCGCCCGATCCGCTGGTGCGCGAAAAGGCCGACGATCGCATGGCGTTGCTGACGCCGGTCATCAAGGCATTCCTGACCGATCGCGGGTTCAAGTGCGCGTCGGATGCGCTGCAGCTTCATGGTGGCACGGGCTATACGCGCGATCAGGGGATCGAGCAGTTCGTTCGTGATGCCCGCATCGCGCTGATCTATGAGGGCACCAACGGAATTCAGGCGCTCGACCTTGTTGGTCGCAAGCTGGCCGCCAATGGCGGCCGGGCGGTGTTCGGCTTCTTTAACGATCTCGAAGAATTCGCGTCGTCCAACGATGGCAACGAGAAAATGAAACCCTATGTCGAGGGCGTGCAGGTCGCGACCGGCCAGTTGAAGGAAGCCACGATGTGGCTGATGCAAAACGGGATGTCGAATTTCGACAATGCCGGTGCGTCAAGCCACGACTATCTTCAGCTGTTCGGCCTGACGGCTTTTGCGCTGATGTGGGCGAAGATGGCGAAGGCAGCGCTTGAGCGCGAGGCGACCGGCGACCGCTTCTATACGGACAAGCTTGCGACGGCCCGCTATTTCTTCGAGCGCGTCTTGCCTGACGCTACGTCACATCTCGCAAAGGTAAAGACGGGCGCCGGGCCCGTAATGGCCCTTGGCGCAGATGCATTCTGAGGGTCCGCCAGCCATTGGCGTCCTCGCACCGGGCTCCTCAGGGAGCCAGAATTTCAAGGGAGGCCGCCATGGCCGAAGCCTACATCTATGACGCCGTTCGCACGCCTCGCGGCAAGGGCAAGAGCACAGGATCGCTGCACGAAATCACGTCGCTGCAGCTGGCGACCCAAGCCTTGAAGGCGATCAAGGATCGCAACGGGCTCAAAAACACCGACAAGATCGATGACGTGATCCTCGGTTGCGTAACGCCGATCGGCGAGCAGGGATCGGACATTGCGCGCATCGCCGTGCTGAACGCAGACTATTCCGAGACGACGGCGGGCGTGCAGGTGGATCGCTTCTGCGCATCTGGCCTAGAGGCCTGCAATATCGCGGCCGCGAAAGTCATGACTGGCGAGGCCGACATGGCGATCGGTGGTGGCGTCGAGGCCATGAGCCGCGTGCCGATGGGATCGAATGGCGGCGCGTGGGCATCGAACCCTGAGATCGCGATCAAGTCCTACTTCGCCCCGCAAGGCATCGGCGCCGACCTGATCGCGACCAAGTACGGCTTCTCGCGCGATGATGTGGACGCTTACGCAGTGGAAAGCCAGAAGCGGGCCGCCAAGGCTTGGCAGGAAGGCCGATTCAAGAAGTCGGTTGTGCCCGTGAAGGACCAGCTTGGGGTGACGATCCTCGCGCACGACGAAACCGTGCGTGGCGATACGACGATGCAGACGTTGGCCGCACTCTCCCCTTCGTTCGAGCAGATGGGCCAGATGGCGTTCGACGATGTCGTCAAGCAACGCTACCCGGAGGTCGAGAAGATCAACCACGTGCACCATGCCGGTAACTCGTCGGGCATCGTGGACGGCGCCTCGGCCGTGCTGATCGGCAACAAGGAGACGGGTGATGCGCTCGGCCTGAAGCCGCGGGCGCGGATCAAGGGCTTCGCGTCGATCGGTTCGGAGCCGTCGATCATGCTGACCGGCCCCTCGCTGGTGACGCAGAAGCTTCTCAAGAAGCTGGGCATGGAGGTCGGCGACATTGACCTCTACGAGCTCAACGAAGCTTTCGCCTCGGTCGTATTGCGCATGATGCAAGCGCTCGACATCCCGCATGAGAAGATGAACGTGAATGGCGGCGCCATCGCGATGGGTCATCCTCTCGGAGCGACCGGCGGCATGATCCTCGGCACGGTGCTCGACGAGCTGGAGCGCTCGGACAAGGAGACGGCGCTCGCCGTGCTCTGCGTCGGCGCCGGCATGGGGACGGCAACGGTGATCGAGCGCGTGTGATGCGGATCGATGAGGCCAAGCTGAGCGCGCTGATCATTTCGGCGCTCACGGGCGCTGGCCTCACGGTGTTTCTCAACCAGGACATGCACGATCTCGGTGCAGTCTTGGCGATCACCGGTCCGATTACGCTGGTGATGGGGGCGGTGCTGTTCCTGTTCGCGTCTGACAATATCAAGAAGGGCGGCGACAAGCCGCCAAAAGGTGAATGACCATGAAACTCGAAACATTCGGCTGGGACGTGGATGCAGACGGCATCGCAACGGCCACCTTCGACGTGCCGGGCCGCTCGATGAACACACTGACTGCCAAGGCCATTGCAGACCTGGGCGCCATCGCGAGGGAAGTGGCGACGAACGATGCGATCAAGGGCCTGGTCATCACCTCGGGCAAGGCCAGCGGCTTCTGTGCCGGTGCGGACCTCGGCGAACTGGGAGGCGGCTCCGGGGGCGGCGGCGCGAAGGACGCCGATCCCGAAGCGCAGCTGAAGGCGGCGTTCGAGCGCTCCTTCAGCATGAACAAGCTGATGCGCGGGCTCGAGGCCGGCAAGAAGCCAGTGGCCTGCGCCATCAACGGCCTTGCTCTAGGCGGCGGTCTGGAAGTTGCGCTGGCCTGCCATTATCGCATCGCGGCGAACGACAATCCCAAGCTTCAGCTTGGACTTCCCGAGGCCAAGGTGGGCCTCCTGCCCGGCGGCGGCGGCACGCAACGCCTTCCGCGTCTCATGGGTGCGCAAGCGGCTGCGCCCTTCCTCCTGCAGGGCGAGAGCATGACGGCTGAACAGGCCAAATCGAACGGCGTGGTGCACGACATTGCGCCGACCAGCGAACTGGTCGCCAGGGCAAAGGCCTGGTGCAAGGCGAACCCCAACGCCAAGGCGCCGTGGGACGATCCCAAGTTCAAGGTTCCAGGCGGGCTACCGAATTCGCAGCAGGGCTCAACGGTGTTCACATTCGGCTCGGCCATGCTGGCGAAGCAGACCTGGGGCAACTACCCTGCGCAGAAGCACATTCTCTCCGCCGTCTATGAGGGCCTCAGCGTGCCGATCGATGCGGGTCTCCGCATCGAGAGCCGCTACTTCGTCAAGACGCTGATGACGCCGGAAGCGAAAGGCATGATCCGCTCGCTTTTCCTGTCGATGCAGGATCTTTCGAAGGGCGCGTCGCGACCGGCGGGCTTCCCCACATTCGAGATCAAGAAAGCCGTGGTCGTGGGCGCTGGCCTGATGGGCGCAGGCATCGCCTATGTGCAGGCGAAGGCGGGTATCCCGACCGTGTTGCTCGACGTCAGCCAGGACGCGGCCGACAAGGGCAAGGATTACTCGCGCAAGATCGTCGAGAAGGATGTCTCCCGCGGCAAGATGACGAAAGAGAAGGGCGATGCACTGCTGGCGCTGATCACGCCGTCGGCGGACTATGCGTTGGTGAAGGGCGCCGACATTGTCGTCGAGGCCGTGTTCGAAAACGTCGAACTGAAAGCCAAGGTGACGGCGCAGGTCGAGGAGCATCTGGGTGACGCCGCCGTGATGGGCACGAATACGTCCACGCTGCCGATCACGGGTCTCGCCAAGGCGTCGAAGCGCCCGGCGAATTTCATCGGCATACACTTCTTCTCTCCGGTCGAGCGGATGGGCTTGGTCGAGATCATCATGGGCAAGGAGACGTCGCAGGAGACGCTCGCCAAGACCATGGACTATGTGCTCAAGATCAAGAAGACGCCGGTGGCCGTGAACGATTTCCGCGGTTTCTACACCAGCCGCGTGTTCGGCACTTATCCGGAAGAAGGCATGACTATGCTGGGCGAAGGCATCGCGCCGGCGATCATCGAGAATGTCGGGCGCATGGCGGGCATGCCAATGGGACCACTGGAGGTTTCGGACTCTGTCGGCATCGACACGATGTTGAAGATCGGCCGCGAGAGCGCAAAGGTCTTGGGCCGATCTTACGAGCAGAACCCGGTTGGTGATCTCGTTGCCTGGATCGTCGAAAGCCAGAACCGCGTTGGCCGCAAGGCTGGCAAGGGCTTCTATGACTACAACGAGGCCGGCAAGCCTTCGCGCCTGTTCCCGGATATCGGCAAGAAGATCGAGATCAAGACGAAGGAGTGCCCGCCGGAGCTGAAGGCCGAGCTGACCAAGCGCTTCCTCTATCGCCAGTGCATCGAGGTGGCGCGCTGCTTCGAGGAGGGTGTCATCCTCGATGCGCGCGATGCGGATGTCGGCTCGATCCTCGCCTGGGGCTTTGCGCCGTACACGGGCGGCGTGTGCTCGTTCATGGATCTGAAGGTCGGCATCAAGACGTTCGTTGAGGAGTGCGATGCCCTAGCCGAGAAGCATGGCGAACGCTTCCGCCCGAACGCGCTGCTGCGCGAGATGGCCGCCAAGGGCCAGACCTTCTACTCGCGCTTCCCGCCGAAGGACCAGAAGGCGGCGGCTTAGAACGGTTTCGTGCATCGGGGCCCACCGGCCTCGATGCGCCACCTTCCCCTCTTGAGTGCAACAGACTCAGGAGTGCCCACTCTGCCTGCAGCATCTTCGGCCGCACGACGCGTATACGCGATCGTCGCATTGTCGATCCAGCAGACACGTTCGGGAAACCAGCTTGGTGTCGGCGGGATCGCCTGAAATACACGCGCCAAACCCGACGCGCGAACTTCGTAGATATCCAACGCGTCAAGGTTCATTTCATCTCGTTCAGCCGAGACAACGTGCCGTCCATCGGGGGAAAAAAGTGGGTAGCCCTCCATCCGAAAGGTCGCTCCCGTTGTCCGGTCCAGCAGCTTCCAGAAGAGGTCCTCCTCTCCAAACGACAGGATCGCCAGAAATCGACCATTCTGCAGAAGCTCAATCGCGTAGTCATACAACGAGAACTGGTTCTCAGCTGTCACCCAGCGACCGCTTAGCATTTGGACCGACAAGCTCTCATCTGGGTTTCGTTTCGCGATCTCGGGGTGCGCAAGATTGAAGAGTTTCTCGAGATTTTCGGCGCAGTCCGCAATTAGACTATCGGGACACTCCAGGCGCGACCCGTCGACCTGAGTGAGTGGGACCTGAGCAACGGCCGTATTGCCGACGACAGCCATGAGGGCGAGGCAGAAGAGTCCTCTCAAGATGCCTGGCGACATGGCCTCGTTCTATTTCCCAATATGCGTCTTCAGGAATTCGCCGAGCGCAGTGAGGACCTGGCGGCGGCTGGCATCTTCCACGAGGCTGTGATCATCGCCCTCGATACGGATGTATTGCACAGGTTTACCCGCGGTCTTCAGCGCATCGTTCATCATCTCGCTCTGCCGGATGGGAACGACCAGGTCCGAGGCGCCGTGGATCAGCAGCACGGGCGCCTTGAACTTGTCAGCGTGGAGCGCGGGCGAGACAGCGTCGATAGCATCGCGGTCCTTGTCGGGGTCGCCGATCAGGGCTTCCCAGTAGGTGACGGTGCGGCTGCGGAGCCCATGTTCCTTGCGTTCGTTGGCGAGCATCTCGCGGAGGTGAGAGACACCGGCGATTGAGGCCACGCACTTGTAAAGATCAGGGGTTGCGGCGCCACCTGCAAGCGCGGCGTATCCACCATAGCTCCAGCCGACAATGCAGATGCGCGAAGGATCGGCCCAACCCATCTTCGCGAGGGCATTGGCGCCGTCGGTGATGTCATCCTGCATCTTGCGACCCCACTCGCCGTAGCCGGCGGCAGTGAACTCTTGCCCAAATCCGGCCGAGCCGCGGAAGTTGGGTTGCAGAACGGCATAACCTTCATTTGCGAGGTATTGCGCCAGCCAGTCGAAGCCGACGGCGTCGTAGGCCTCCGGCCCCCCGTGCGGCATCACGACCAAAGGAAGATTCTTGCGGTTCTCGGGCGCCACATTCGTGGGCCACGTTACAAGGCTTGGGATTTTGAGACCATCGCGCGCCCTGTACTCGATGGTGAAAACTTCGCCGACATCCTCCTGCTTCAGTTCAGGGCGCGCCTGCGAAATCATCGACAGGCCCTTGGTCTTCCTGTCGAACAGATAGTACCGCTCCGCCTGCGTGCCGCCCTCAGCGAAGAAGAGCATCTTCGACCAGTCATCCGACCACGAGTCGAGATATACGGCGGAAGATCCCAACGCATTCATGACCGCGTTGATGTCGGCCTCGATTGCTTCGTCGAACATGTCGTAGGTCGGGTACATGCCGGAGTAGATCACGCCATGGACGGTGCGGTTGATGTCGGTAATGACGCCCGCGACTTCGACTTTCTCGCGCTGCATGACCGAGCCAACCATCGAGCCATCTTCGAGCGACATCGTGTAGAGCGAGAGGAATGCCGATTCATTGTCGTCAATGACGAACAGGGACTTCGCGTCTTTCGAGATCCCGACAACGCTGATTTCCGGAAGCGATGTTTCCTTCTGGTAGATGGTCTTCCACTCGCCATTCGCCTGGCGGACACGGACGGAGTGGTACTGGTTCTTGTCGTTGAAATCCTCTCGCGCGACGACGCGAGCGGAAGAATCTACGAGCCAGTCAATTGTATGGTGCGTGCCGCGCCCGCCATCCAGGCGTCCGCCGCGTCCCGAATCCAGTGGAACACGCAAGAGATCAAACCCAGGGTCTGACTCTTGCGCGCCCATGAACGCTGGCATGAGGACGTTCTTCCCGCCTGGCTCAACACCGAGAATTCTGCCGAGGCCCGCCTGGGCCGGATAGATATCGTTGGTGTAGCGGAGCAGCTGCGTACTGGCGCCATTCGCTAGATTGAAAGAGAAGGCCGCCGAGAATTCGTACCGTCCCCGATAACCCACGGTGCGTGTGTCCTTGGATGCAACAAGCACGACGTAGTCGTTTCCGACGAAGTGGACATAGCGCGCGCGAATGTCTCCGACGCGGGTGAGCCCCTTGGTGGTCTTCGTTGTCAGGTCATGGATCAGGAGGACATCTTCGCCGTTCACGCGCTGCAGGAAGGCGACCTTCTTGCCGTCGGGCGACAGCTCCATGCCGCGAACGCCCGGAACATCACCGAACGCTTCAAGCGGCGGTTTGGCGTGGGCGGGTGGCGACAGGGCGCACAGGCCAAGTGCGATTCCGGCTAACAGAGCGTTCAGGCGCATCGATCCCCCCACTGGCAGACTGCTCGTCGAACGCGAAGTTACCTGAATTTCTAGTCGCGGAAAGACAGGTTCTGGCGTTGACTGCGGAACGACTCCAAAGCGATCCTGCACATTCAGATTTTGGAGGGGGCGAGCATGCGAGCTCTGCTTGCGAGCGCCATTGTGGCGTCGGCGTTGTCCGGGGTGGCGCAAGCCGACGTTGTGGCGAAGTCCACGGACGGAATGGTGATCCGGGTCAAGGCAGAAGCGTCGTTGGACCGCGACGCGGCGTGGGCGCGACTGGTAGACGTGGCGAGCTGGTGGAGCGGCTCGCACACCTACTCGGGGGATGCGAAGTCTCTGTCGCTTGATGCGCAGGCAGGCGGCTGCTGGTGCGAGATATGGAGCGGCGGCGAGGTGGAACACGGACGCGTCGTGATGGTGATGCCGAAGCAGACGCTGCGCGTGCAAGGGGCTTTTGGCCCGCTGCAGGATCTCGGGGCAAACGCGGCGATGACGTTGAGCCTGTCTGATGGATCGGCGCCGGGGCGCACGATGTTGACGCTCGACTACAAGGTCGTCGGAAGTTCGCTGTCAGGTCTCGACCAGCTTGCGCCAATCGTCGACCGGGTGCTGACCGAGCAGGCAAATGGCTTCGCTGCAGTAAAGTAGATGCAGAAAGGGCGCTCCTGCGAGCGCCCTTTCCACGTTTTAGGCTGGAAGCCGATCACCCTTCGGTAACCGGACGCAGGACGATCTGCACGCGGCGGTTCACAGAACGCTTGGCTTCCGTGTCATCCGGCGTCACGAGCGGCTGGCTCTCGCCAAGGCCGCCGGTCGCCATGCGCTGGCCGAGAACGCCCTTGCCCTGCAGATAGGCGCGGACGGATTCGGCGCGGCGATAGGACAGATCGAGGTTGGCCTGCTCGGCGCCCTCAGTCGACGCGTGGCCGATGATGTCGATTGTCGTCTTGGGGTAAAGGTTCAGCGACTCCGCAACCTTGTCGAGCGTCGGCATGAACGACGTATCAAGGCTGGCCGAGCCTTTCGAGAAGGTGACATCCGATGGCATCACCAGTTCGATGCGGTCGCCGATGCGCTGGATGCCGATGCCGCTCGCGGCGACCTTCCGACGCATGTCTTCTTCCTGGCCGTCCATGTAGCGGCCGATGGCTGCGCCGGTGAGCGCGCCGACAGCCGCGCCGACAGCAGCGTTGCGGCCGTCATTGCCGCCGGCGAAGACGCCGCCGACGCCGCCGACGATGGCGCCGATGGCAGCGCCGCGGCCGGTGTTGCCCCAGATGGATTCACCCGTGATCGGGTCGGTGGCGCAGGCGCCAAGCGCGAGCGCCGAGGCCATGAACACAAGAGTACGTTTCATCGATATCTCCCTTACAGTCCGAATCGACGCCCACGCCGGTTCGCGCCGATGTATATCGGCGACGCTGAGGGCACAAACGCGGCGCCATTGTTTCGGTTGCGCCTTTTTTGGTTCAGGGGGAATTCATTCACGCCCCCCGGGAGGTGCGCCGTTTGCCGAACAATCCCCATCGGCACGAGACAGTAGCGTCCCTTTTGTTCGGGAGCCACGCAATCTCGAGCAAAAACAGCGTCATGTTGCCAGAACTTCATGATCACGGACCGGGGGATGTCGGGGCTCCTCTCCCGCCACAGACCTGATAACATGCGAGTCTGAGAGAGCGACCGTGCAAACGGCAGGTTGGGGATAGAGCGAAGGAATTTGGCATGCCGACTGTCGCCGGCCGTGACGGTGCACAACGGGCGATGATCGCAGCGCTGGCTGCCGCGTTACTCCTTGGCGCGGCGTGCGAGGACAATGCCGCACAATCGGCTGCGGTCGATCCTGCTGCGGCCGGCGCCGCGAATGAATCGTCCTCCAACGCAACGGGCGCCTCTGATCCGGTGGGCGGGCCGATCGTGAATGCGCCGACAGGTCCGCTCGACACATCGACCTGGGTTTTGCCCGCGCCATTCTATGCGGCGGGCGATGAGCCCGCCTGGCGCATGGAAATCGTCGACGGCTGGTTCTCGTTCAAGCGCTCGGGCCTGCGCGCCATCGAGGAGCCGCTGGTCCAGCCGCGGCAGGACAACGGCGCCGACGTTTTCGAGACAGGCTCCCTCAGCGTGACGATCCGGCGCGAGGCGTGCAGCACGGAAAGTGGTGGCGGCGGCGAATTTTCTGCCAAGGTCACGTTCGACGAATTGAACTTCGATGGGTGCGCATTCTCGGGATCCTTCGTCAACGCATCGGCCGAGGCCGCTACCGTGATTGAATCGCTCGCGCCGATCGATGCTTGCCTCGCTCAGCTCGGCCAGCCCGCGCTCGCTACGGCCGTCTATCCGCGCCAGGATGGCGAGCAGGTCGCGGTGGGCCTGCGCGCGAGAACCGGCGCGCTCTACGAATGCCTGACGCAGGTGTCAGATGCTTCTGTCCTATCACTCGATCCGATCGAGCAGGGGGCCCAGCCTGCGTGGATGAACCGCTTCCGGTTCCTGCGCGAGGGCGTGCAGACATCCGCGCAATGTACCGATGCGGAGGAGGTTCGCGTCGGCGATCAGGTCGTCGGGCGCCTGCTTGCACGCGGCTGCAAGTTCTAGAGGGCTAGGTCCACGGACTGTAGATGTTGCGCGCCTCTGCGAGGGACGAAGCGGGACTGGACGGGCGATCTGGCCGGTACGTCCTGACGAAGGTCTCGGTCGCGCCGAACGAGGCGGTTGGCCTCAATCGCGCCGAACCGGCGGCTCGCATGACCGGCGCAGACAACGCCGACATCACCGCTGAGGTGGCGCTTTCGCGGCTGGTCGCGATGCGATGAGCGTGCGCTGCAAGATCCTGCAAGCGCTCGGCATAGGACCCGCTGCCGTCAGGCAGATTCGTGGAGGCAAGGATGTCGCTCGTAGCGGTCTCAAGCACCCGGCCATCGTCCCGCAGCAGGCGAAACGTCGTGGGCGCCGCCTCGATCTCGACGACATAGCCCTCCGTCCAAAGGCGCAGGGCGTCGCAGTCGCCGATCGTCCAGGCGAGGCTTCCAGCTTGCGTCAGTTCGTGCAGCTTGCAAATGAGCTGCTGTGTCGATGGATGCAGCATGTGCGGCGTCTCGCGGGTCACTGAGATATGGAAGGCGAGCCTGCCAGGGTCAAGCTTGACGGCGGGCGCGAACGCGTCGTGCAATCAGCCTGTAGAGCCGCGCGGCCTCGCGCGTCTCGCATTCCCAGATGACGACCGGCGCCCATCCCAGCTTCCGGAGCGCGGTGAGCGTCGCTCGATCGCGCGACATGTTGCGGGCGATCTTTGCCTCCCAGTAGGCGCGGTTGGCCTGCGGCATACGCGCGCCGCGCGGACAGGCGTGGCCGTGCCAGAAACAGCCGTGCACAAAGACAACGCAGCGTCGCGCCGGAAAGACCAGGTCGGGCTTGCCCGGCAGGTCGCTGCGGCCGAGGCGGAAACGGAGGCCCAGCGCATTGGCAGCGCGGCGCACGGTGAGTTCGGGCGCCGTGTCGCGGGACTTCACCGCGCGCATGATAATCGAGCGCTTTGCCGCGTCGAAGACGTCAGTCATTTGCTGGTGACCTTTTGGCTTCGGTCGGTCACGATCTTGTATTCCTGCTGCTGCATTGCTTCGGGCCGGGTTAGGTGAACAGACAGTTCAACGCGGGCGCCGGGAATGGAGCGTCTACCGATCTGCATGTGGGCCGTCACACAGCGACCACCATCTAGCTTTGTTGCACAGGCGCGGGGCCGGGTCCCAGTCTTGCCGGCCGTCAAGGCGGTCTCCAAGGCTCCTTGGACGTTCTCGATCTGGTGTCTCGGCGTCAAGCGGAAGCCGATCATTATCGCAACGACGCTGAGCATCACCACGCCAATCAGCCCGAGCCTGACAATGTGTTTCGGCTTGCGGCCTTGCATGGACGTTCAACTGTGACCGCCTCTGCATGCTGGCCGTTGTATCTGGTTGCTTCAACAGCAATGCTCGCCGGAAGGATTCGACCGGCAGGAGGAAAGATCATGCCCCGCACGACCCATCGCAGCTCAAAGGGCACGAAGCTCTATGCCGTGCGTGATGCGGAGGGCCAGTTCAAGGACATCCAGACCTACAAGCGGGCGCATGGGCAGGACGTGAAGCGCGTCTCCAAGGCGGAGATCGTTGCGAAGAAGGCGGCGAAGAAGAAGACTGTCAAGAAGGCGCCGACGAAGAAGGCTGCGAAGAAAAAGAAATAAACCTCAGGCTGCCGCGCGCGCTGATCTGCCATCCGCCAGCGGCGCCAGCAGATGCTGGCCCAGCCAGCGGACGACGGGGACGGAGACGCCGTCCCCGACGACTTTGAGACCGTTGGTTTCCGACGTCGGCAGGCGATAGGCGTCGTCGAGGCCCATCAGCCTTGCGGCCTCGCGCGCCGTGATCGCCCGCAGGCGCGCGCGGCCGTTCTCGGTGACCAGCAGCAATTGCTTCGACGAGCCGCCGGCTGGCGTACGCAAGCAGCCGGCCAGACCGTCATAGCGGACTTCGGCGCGCTGGATGCGCTGGCCGTTCTCGAGCCGGATCCGGCGAAAGACGGCGCCGGCTTTCCACGCAGGATCGCCAAGGGCCGCATCGATCCGCTGGCGATGCAGCGGCGCCATCTGGTCGATGAGCTTGCGTGTTGCGGCGTCGGAGCGCCAGGCCGCTTCGGGCGGGTTGCGGTCAAGCAGGGAAGCGAGATCGACATTGTGCCGGGTCGGCTGCGGAAGACGCCACCAGACCCAGGCAAGGTGCGTGGAGTCTGGCAGGCACTCGACGGCGCTGCGAAGACCTTTGGGATGGAACACCGGGTCCGGTCCATCGCTTTCGAGGTCGGCGGGGATACGGCCCTTGTGGGCGACGATAAAGAGGCGCTGGCGCGACTGGGGCGAGAACAGCGCCGCATCGATCAGAAGGGCGCCGACACGATAGCCGGCATCCGCGAACTCGGAGACCAGCGCCGTGAAGTCGCGGCCATCGTGCGAGGACAGGAGGCCCGCGACATTCTCGATCAGGATGGTGGGCGGCGCGCGGGATTTCAGGCTCTGGATTACGTTCCAGAAGCCCCAGAAGGCGCCGGAGCGCGGCGCGTTGAGGCCGCGCCGGTTCCCGGCGAGCGAGAGGTCCTGACAGGGGAAGCTGGCCCAGGCTAGGTCGGCTGTCGGCAGGCTCGCTGAATTGAGATCCCAGACATCGCCCTGTTCAAGCGGCGCCTCCGGGAAGTTGGCGCGATAGACAGCACACTTCATCAGATCGAGGTCGTTGGCGAAGGCGCAGTCGAACTGGCCAGCCAAACCCACATGCGCCATGCCCCCGCCGGCGAAGAATTCGAGAAAGGTGGGGCGGGCCTTAGGCATGAGAAGAAAATGCCCTGATTCGGCGGCGGGTAGCGATTCAGCGCGTGTTTCCCCCCGAAACTCGGCAGGCTTTGTTCTGGCCTGTTCACATTTCCCCTGGGGCGGGCGCTGCCCTGGGACGGGATCTCCTTGATCAGCTTGCGCCACGCGTGTCGGGAAGGTCGGCCGGGAAAATCTGGCGACCAGCATCTGCCAAGCCCGACTGGCTCGGCCGCGAGACAAGGCTTGGTGCAAGGCGGCCAAGAGTCTGCTAGCCTCGTTTCACTCTGGAGCAGGAGACGGACGACCCATGGCCGACGACCTCAAGATCGCCCCCAAGCTCGAAGACTCCAGCCACGAAGAGCCCATGGGTCGGGCCAGTTTCACTGCCTTCACCAACGCGACGCCCGAGGATTGGCAGAAGAT
>JBEAMJ010000051.1:0-12905 GCA_041166025.1 Pseudomonadota bacterium
GCTGGGATTCGTGGACGGGCCGTTGGTGCGGGAGGTGGGGGTCGAACCCACAAATCCGTTAGGACGGTGGATTTTGAGTCCACTGCGTCTGCCAATTCCGCCACTCCCGCGCGGGGCGGTCTGATTAGCTCAAGGTTGCTGGATTGGCCAGCGGCCTCAGCCCAACGTTACGGCCGGGGTGGCGATCTGCATGGCGACATAAGCGCCAAGGAAAACGCAGAGCAGCCAGTGCGGCGCAATTCGCACGGAAGCGGCCCGGATACGGCGAAGCGTGGCCATGGGAGCGACCCCGGAGTGATGCCAGAGGACCGTCCGCTGGCGCTAAATCGGTTCTCGCATGAGGATCGCAAACATCCGGTTCACGGACTGCAGAAATTTTGATCGAATTTTTCAGGTCAGTGAATCAAGGCTGCTGCCGCGATGCCGCCGATCAGGATCACGGCGAACAGCAGCATGAACATGCCGATCCGCTTCTCGATGATCGGCGCGAGCGTCGGGCCGAACTTCTGGAACAGCCAGGCGACCAGGAAGAAGCGCGCGCCGCGCGTCACGACGCAGGAGGCTATGAAGATCCAGAGGTCCATCCCCATTGCGCCGGAGACGATGGTGACCAGCTTGAAGGGGATCGGTGTCAGCCCCTTGATCAGGATGATCCAGACGCCGGCCGTGGCGTAGGCGGCGCGGAGCTCGGCTTCTTTGCCGCCATAACCGAAGAAATTGAGGATGTGCGAGCCGACGGCCTCGAACAGGTAGAAGCCTATGGCGTAGCCGAGCAGCGCGCCGAGGACGGAAGCGATCGTGCAGCCGATGGCATAGCGCACCCAGCGGTCGGGCCGGGCGAAGCACATGGGCGCAAGCATGACGTCGGGCGGGATCGGAAAGAAGGAGCTTTCCGTGAACGACACCGTATAGAGCGCCGGCTCGGCGGATTTGCCGGCAGCGAGGCGCATGACCCAGTTGTAGAGCGCGCCGAGGGGGCCCTTCGCCTGGGGG
This sequence comes from Pseudomonadota bacterium, assembly GCA_041166025.1. Lineage (GTDB taxonomy): Bacteria > Pseudomonadota > Alphaproteobacteria > Caulobacterales > Hyphomonadaceae > UBA7672. The sequence continues at coordinate 994 of JBEAMJ010000051.1, forward strand.
ACGTGCGGCGCGGCCGGGGCGATCGTCGAGGCGTCGGTCATGGAGCCGGAAATCCGCGATTCAGGTGTCTGGTCAGGTGGGTCAGGTCAGTTGAGTCTGGGGCACGCGCTTAGCACGCGCAGCACGGGAAATAACCCCCGGAAGGCGGCAACATAACGGCGGGAGGTCAACACACGGTCAACAGAGGAGCCTCCCCAGCTGGCCGTTTCGCCGCACAGCCAGTTCGTCGCATTGTCGCCTTGGGGGCCCCGGATAACGTCGGTGCATGAACAGTCTGCCGCTTGACAGGGAAAGGTGGCCGCTGGTCGCCCTGCTGGCGTCGGCGGCAACGCTGGGCGTTGCGTATTTCTTCGAAATCGTCCTGAACCAAGCCCCCTGCCAGATGTGCTGGTGGCAGCGCTACGCCTATTTCGCAGCCGGACCGATCGCCATGGTCGCGATCGCCCTGAAATGGCGTGGTGCCGGGCCGGGCTTGATGACCACCTTCTCGGTCCTCCTGGCGCTGACCTTCATGACAGGGTTCGTCATCGCAGCCTGGCATGCGCTGTTCGAGTGGGACCTGGCGCCGGGACCGGCAGGTTGCGCGGCAATCAGTGGCGGGGCCCTGCCCGAGGATGTGCCGCTGAGCGAACTGCTGAACCGGCCGCAGGCAATCCCGTCCTGCAAGGAAGCGCTATGGCGCGTGCCGGACCAGCCGTGGGGATTGTCGATGGCCGGGCTCAACGCGATGTGGTCGATGGTGCTGGCCGCGCTCAGCCTCTATTCGGCGAGCCAGCCGCCGATGCATGCCGATACCGCCAACGAACCGGTGCAGCCATGAGCGTGCAACCATGAGCCTGACCCGTAATCGCCGCGAAGAGATGCTCCGCGTCGATCATGCCGGCGAGTACGGTGCAGTGGCAATATATCGCGGACAGCTGGCCGTTTTCGAACGCCAGCATGGCAAAGAGCGGATCGTCAGCCAGCTAAAGGAGATGGCGGCGCAGGAGCAGGACCATCTCGATGCATTCGATCGCATGCTCAGCGCCGGCAGCGTGCGGCCGACGGTGCTATCGCCGGTTTGGAATGCGGCGGGGTTTGCGCTCGGGGTTGGAACAGCGCTGCTGGGTGAGAAGGCAGCGCATGCGTGCACCGAGGCGGTCGAGACCGTGATCGAGGAGCACTATGGCGACCAGGTGACGGAGCTACGCGAGGCTGGCGAGGATGCCCTGGCCGACACGATGGCGAAGTTTCAGGAAGAGGAGGTGGCGCACAAGGAGCTGGCCGCGTCCGAGGGCGCAGCCGAGGCGCCGGCCTATCCGCTGCTGTCTGCAGTGATACGCACAGGCTGCCGCGTGGCGATCCGGATCAGCGAGAAGGTGTAAAGGCGGATACCCGCAGCCCCCGGCCGCCAGGTCGGTGCGGACCGCCTGTCATGCTGTGCCGCTGAGTCGCGAAGGGAGGCCCGGGGACGCGGGATGCACCGCGCGGTGTGGCATTTCCGAATGTCTCCGGCCTACCGATGAGCAACAAAACCCGCGGATTCCGTGTCCCCTGCTCCCGAGCATCTGGGCTTCCATCCGCGGCCTTTCTCGGCACTGCAGGCTCCCAACCGGGCTCGCAAAGGTTCGGGAGGGGGTAGGACCAAGGGGTCTGGAGCTGGCCGAATCCACGCGCACAACGGAGTGGGATTGCTGGGATCTTGCTGGAAAGCGTGTGGATGGACTCGGCAAGGTTGGCGAACTTACAGTTGTGGGCCTAGGCACGGGCGCCAAGCCGCATGCTTCCAACGCCCGCGCTAAAGACGCCTCGCTTCAGTGCTTGTGGTTGCCGCGGCCGCACATGAGGTGGGTATCGCTGGCCATCCACATCAGCTGGACGCCGGGACTCCACGTCAGTGAGTGTTCACCATCGCTCCAGACGACCTGCACCGGGCCGGGTTCGGGCGCCTTCCAGGCCAGACGGTGGGAGGCGCCGTTGAGCCACACGACTGCGTCGATACCCTCGGCGGCCTGCGCGAACGCGAGCACCATCTTCGAGCCGTCCTGGCACTGGAAGGTCGCGCCGGCATCGGGCGCTGCGGTCTGTGTCTGCCCGCGCGCAGTGGGGCCAATCACGCAGAGCGCCAGCAGCGCTATGAGCGGGCGATGGATGGATGACATGATGTGGCCCTGCATGTGTGTACTGCTAGAGTGTGCGAAGGAAGATTGGGGGGCAAGTGTCGTTCGTGCGGGCCTGGATCGAGGCTTTGCCTCCACTGACGGGCGGGAACCCGCCGGTCCCGGCTATTCCGCCACCTTCGCCGCAGCTTCCTTTGCGGAACGGAGCATGGCCGCCCTCGCCTCGACCTGAGCGACGATCTTATCGATCATCTCGGCATTGGTGACCTTGTGGTCGGGTTTGCCGGACACGTACATCATGCCGGCATCCTTGCCGCCGCCGGTGAAGCCGAGGTCGGTCATGGTTGCTTCGCCCGGGCCATTGACGACGCAACCGATGATTGAGAGCGAGATCGGCTCGGAGATGTGGACGAGGCGCTTTTCCAAGGCCTCGACAGTCCGGATCACGTCGAAGCCCTGACGGGCGCAGCTGGGGCAAGAGATGATGTTAACTCCGCGAGTGCGGAGGTTGAGCGACTTCAGTATGTCGAAGCCCACCTTGATCTCCTCGACGGGCTCGGCCGAGAGCGAGACGCGGATCGTGTCGCCGATGCCGGCCCACAGCAGCGAGCCGATGCCGATCGAGGATTTGACCGTTCCGGTGCGCAGGCCTCCGGCTTCGGTGACGCCGAGATGCAGCGGCGCGTCGGTGGCTTCAGCTAGCGCATGATAGGCGGCGACCGTGAGGAACGGATCGGAGGCCTTCACTGAGATCTTGTAGTCACGGAAGTCGTGATCATCGAGTATGCGGGCATGGTCAAGCGCGCTTTCAACCATCGCCTCGGGACAGGGCTCGCCATACTTTTCGAGGAGGTGGCGTTCGAGGCTGCCGCCATTAACGCCGATGCGCATCGAGCAGCCATAGTCCTTGGCGGCCTGCACGACTTCCCTCACCCGCGCGGCGTTGCCGATGTTGCCGGGGTTGATGCGCAGGCAAGCGGCGCCAGCCTTGGCTGCCTCGATACCGCGTTTGTAGTGGAAGTGGATGTCCGCGACGATCGGCACATTGGCGGCGCGGCAGATTTCCGGCATTGCGGCGGTGGACTCTTCATCCGGGCATGAGACGCGGATGATGTCGGCGCCGGCTTCTTCAAGACCGCGGATCTGGTCGATGGTGGCTTTCGCGTCCGAGGTCGGCGTGTTGGTCATCGACTGGACGGAGATGGGCGCGTCGCCGCCGACCAGCACATTGCCCACGCGGATCTGGCGCGACTTGCGCCGCTGAATCGTGCGCCAGGGACGGATTGAATTGATGTCATGGCTCATGCGTGCGCCCGGTCAGCCCGAAACCGACATGTGGTCCTTTTGCACGCAGCCGTAAAGGCTGGGTCGGCGATTGCGCCGCCTACTGGGCCGGCGGGGCGGCGACCTGGTCGGGATAGGCGTCGAGCGCGGGGTCGCGCGCGGGCGGCGGCGTGGGTGCGGGAGCTGCGGCGGCTGGCGGCGCTGATGGGGTGGGGGCGACAGGCTGCGCAGTAGCCTGGCGCGGGCGCGGCCGGGGGGGGGTGGCGGCCGGGGCCGGGTTGGCGCCGGGGGGCGCCGTAGCGGCGGGCGTGAGGGCGTTGGCGTCAGTCTCGGATGGAAGAAGGTCCACGACTGGCGGGGCTGTGACGATGGGCGGGCGTTGCGCCGCCAGGTCGACGCTCTGCGAATAGACAGCACCGCCGGCTTCTTGCAGCAGGCCGAGCGACTGCTCGCCGAGGCGCCATTCGAAGGCCGTGCCGTCATCGGCGGAGACCGTGAAGCCAGCGCCGACGCGGACGACAAAGAATTCGCCTGGGTTGTAGTAGCGGTGGACGTATTTGTCGCCCTTGGCCGAGCGGACTTCGAGCATCGAGCGTTTGAGGGCGACGATCCGCAGTTGTGGTGCGACAGGTTCGGCGATGGGGCCAACGCCGGCGCTGGTTGCTGGCTGGTCAGCCTCCACGGCGGGAGACTTATCGCCGGTGTTGAGGAACATGACGCCACCCCCCACCACGAGGGCGACGACCAGCAGGCCGAGCATTGGCACGGCGACCGGGAGCTTGCGCGCCTTGGACGAGGCGGGAGGAGCGATGTCCAGCTTCTCCGGGTCCTTCAGGATGGCGGCGCATTCGGACAGATAGCGGTCGAGCGTGGTCTGCTCGTCCATGCCGAGGAAGCGGGCATAGGCCTTTATGTAGCCCTTGGCATAAACCGGAGCGCCCAGAAGACCCGGCGTCATCTCCTCGATTGCGCGCAGATGGCTGAGGTGGACACGGGTTTCGCGCGAGACCTGTTCAAGCGTGAAGCCGGAATTCTCGCGCGCGGCGCGAATGGCGTCGCCAATGCGGGTGTGAGTCGCAGCGGCCTCCGCAGCGAAGGCGATCTCATTGTCGCTGACGACGCGCAGATGCGGCGCGGCACGGCGCGCGCTGGTCTCGGCCGCGGCTTTGCCAGCGTCGGTTTCGCCCGTCGCGGGAACTGTCTCGTCCGGAGGCGAACTGGGGTTGGTGTCGTCCTTGGCCACGCCGCTCATATGTCTGTCCGAAACGGGAAGGCAAACCCTGGAAAACCAGCCTTACCGCTTAACGCCCACCACCCTAAAAAGTCATTACCAAGGTAAGAGGGCGCCGCAACTGCTACAACCTAAATCTTCAGCCCCAGCCCGTTCGCGACACTTAACATTGCGTTACGTATCGATGGTGCGCGGCCGTCCAAGATCGCTTGCACATCCCGCGCCAGCGTTGCCATGTCGACGGAGCGGACCAGGAGCTTCACCGGCGCGATGCGCGAGGCCTGCATCGACAGCTGACGATATCCCAGCGCGATGAGGGCGAGCGCCTCGAGCGGCCGTCCGGCCGCCTCGCCGCACACGGTTATGGGCAAATTGGCCTCGTCAGCGCGCTGGCGCATGCGGTGAAGCAGCCGGAGCGCGGGACGGCTGAGCAGGTCATAGCGGCCGGCCAGGCGGGCATTGTCGCGGTCGGCGGCGAAGAAGAATTGCATCAGGTCGTTGGTTCCGACCGATAGAAAATCGGCCTTGCCCGCAAGTTGGTCGATCGAGAAGGCGAGTGAGGGAGTTTCCACCATCGCGCCGACCTGCAGGCGATTCGGGAGGTCGCGGCCGAACTTCACCGCCCACTCCATTTCGCTGTCGAGAAGACGGCGGGCGTCCTCGAACTCTTCCACTGTCGCAACCATGGGGAACATCAGGCGCAGCGTGCGACCGCGGGAAGCACGGATCAGGGCGCGCAGCTGGCGGCGGAAGAAGAAGGGGTGGTCGAGCGCCATGCGCAGCGCGCGCCAGCCGAGGGCGGGGTTCTCTTCCCGCTCGCGCCGGCCCATAAAGGGAGCGATCTTGTCGCCGCCAAGATCGATGGTTCGGAAGGTGACAGGACGGTCCCCTGCCCGGTCGATCACCGACTTGTAGAAGCTCGACTGTTCGTCGAGGCCCGGCATGGTTTCGGACGCCATGAACTGGAATTCGGTGCGGAACAGACCAACGCCCTTGGCGCCCACCGTGTCGAGATGGTCGAGGTCAAAACTGAGTCCGGCATTGATATAGAGATCAATCTCAACGCCATCCCGTGTGGTGGCCGGTTCGTTGCGGAGGCGCGAGAGTTCGGCCTGGGCCTGCTCGGTGATCGCGACGCGAGCCTGGAAGCTCGCCCTCAGCTCGGCTTCGGGACGGATGTGGACCGCGCCGTTCTCTCCGTCGATGATCATAAGGTCGCCGTCTTCGGCGCGGGTGACGAGGCCGGTCAGCGCGCCGACGGCGGGCACGCCCATGGCGCGCGCGACGATGGCGGCATGGGAGCCGGCGCCGGCTTCCTCCAGTGCGATACCCGCGAGCTGCGCGTCGCGGTATTCGAGGAGTTCGGCCGGGCCGATGCGGCTGGCGACGAGAATGGCGCCTGAGGGCGCAACCCGGCCGCCACCATCATCACCGTTGAGCTGGCGAAGCAGGCGGTTCTCGAGGTCTTCCAGATCGTGCAGGCGCTCGCGCAGCATTGAATCGCGTGCGCTTTCGAGGCGGGCGCGATGCTCGCGGCGAACGCGATCGACAGCGGCCTCGGCGGAGAGGCCGGTGCGCACGGCCTCGACCAGCCGGCTTTCCCAGCTCGGATCGCGAGCGAAGAGTCGGTAGGTCTCCAGCACATCGCGGCTTTCGCCGAAGAGAACCGGGCCGGCTCGGGTGAGCATCGCATCGATCGAATTGCGCAGGGCTTCGAGGGCGTCGTTAAGGCGGCGCTCCTCGAGTTCGACGTCTGCGGCGAACAGGCGGGCGGGCGGGACCACGGGGTCGTAGAGATGGACCTTGCCGGAGGCGAGACCTTCATTGAGCACCCTGCCCCGAAGCTCGACGGGGCGCGTCTGGCGCAGGCCGGCGCTGAGCGTGTCAGCGGCGGAAGCTACGAGTTCGGCCAGCACCATCGCGACGGTCTGGAGGGCCTCGGCCTCTTCGTCGTCATAGGCGCGTTCGGTGCGATTCTGAACAACCAAAACGCCGAGCACGCGGCCGCCACGCAGGATCGGCACGCCGAGGAAGGAGTGGAACGGGTCTTCCCCCGTCTCCGGACGATAGGAAAAGCGCGGATGCGAGAATGCATCGGTGAGGCGTAGCGGTCGCGCCGTGGACGAGACGAGGCCGACGAGGCCCTCATTCTCCTTGAGGCGGGTACGGCCGACGGCTTCAGGGCGGAGGCCCTGGGTCGCCATCAGGAGGAGACTTTCGTCCTCGGTCTTGAGATAGATCGAGCAGACATCGGCCACCATCGTGTTTGCGATGAGTTCGACGACGCGTTCGAGGCGCTTTGGATCCTGCGCCTGATTCGCCATGAGCGCGCGCAGGCGTGACAACAGAAGCTTCGCGCCGCCGCCAGCCGCATGGGCGCGGGGCGCTGAAGGTCCCTTGTCTCCTGACTTTCCGCGATCGGGCACGGGCGCTCCGGTTGGGGTTGTCTGCGAGCTTTAGCGGAGAATGAGGCGGTCGTCATTCTGTGTGAATTCAGCGAGGGGCATTCCGGTGTGTTTTTGTGGCGCGGCTTGAAAATTGTCGTGGGGCGCAAAAAGCAGTCGCCGGTGAACCCGCCATTGTCCTTCGAGACAGCCTTCGGGTTCCTCAGTATGAGCCGCGAATCGACGTTTTGAAGGACAAGAGCGGGCTCAGCCCGGCTGATGATCACTCCGCATCCAGCCCGTAGGCCGTGTGCAGGGCGCGGACGGCGAGCTCGGTGTAGCTAGCGTCGATCAGGACGGAAATCTTGATCTCCGAAGTGGAGATGACCTGGATGTTGATACCCTTGGAGGACAAGGCCTGGAACATCGTCTTGGCGACGCCGGCATGGCTACGCATGCCGACACCAATGACCGAGACCTTCGCGACATTGCGGTCGACCGCCAACGTTTCATAGCCGACACCGCCATTGAGTTTTTCCAGTACCGCACGTGCGTGGCCTGCGTCGCGGTCAGGACAGGTGAACACAATGTTTTGGCGACCTTCGGTCCGGGCCGATGCCTGGACAATCATGTCGACATTGACGCCTGCATCCGCGAGCGCCCCGAAGATGTTGGCGGCGACGCCGGGGTGGTCTTCCACCCCGATGATGCTGAACTTGGCCTCGTCGCGCGAATATGCGACGCCGCTGACTACCTGCTTTTCCACGATCTGTTCCTCATCGCACACGAGGGTTCCGGTATTGGGCGAAGGCACGGGGCCTTCAAATGACGACAGTACCCGCACCGGCACGCGATGGTTCATCGCCAGCTCGACGGAGCGGGTCTGCAGCACCTTGGCGCCGAGCGAGGCGAGCTCCAGCATTTCTTCATACGAGATCTTCTCAATGCGGCGGGCCTTGGGCGTGATGCGCGGGTCGGTGGTATAAACGCCGTCGACGTCGGTGTAGATGTCGCAGAGCGAGGCCTTGAGCGCGGCTGCGACGGCGACGGCGGAGGTATCTGATCCGCCGCGTCCAAGCGTCGAAACGCGGCCGTTCTCGTCGACGCCCTGGAAGCCAGCGACCACAGCGATCTCGCCGGTATCGACCGAGCGGATAAAGTCGGGATTGTCGCAGCCCATGATGCGGGCCTTGCCGTGGGCCTCATCGGTTTTCAGCTTGAGCTGCCAGCCGAGCCAGGAGCGGGCCTTGAGGCCCTTGCGACGGAGCGCGAGCGCAAGGAGCCCGCAGGTGACCTGTTCGCCGGAGGCGACGACCACATCGTATTCGTCGTCATACTGATCGCCATGTAGATCCGGGCCGGCGGCGCCGCGGGCCCATTCGACGAGCTGGTTGGTGGTGCCGGACATGGCCGAGACGACGACTGCGATGGCGCGGGTTTCGGCACGGCGCGCGGCGACGATGTCAGCCACATGCGCAATGCGCTCGAGATTGGCGACTGACGTCCCGCCGAATTTCAACACCAGGCGATTCATGACCACGAACGTCCCCAGACCGCCCAGGGCTTCCGGGCGGCGACGGGGCTCAATAGGGGCAGGCCGAGCGGAGGGCAATGGCATCCAGGATTAGCCGCGCTGAACCCGCGTATTCGGTCGACTTGATGTCGCGGCGAAGACTGAGCCCGTTGCCGGTCTCGCGGCGGCGGTCCAGATAGCAGGGATGGTCAAAACACTCTCGCGCGACACAAGTATCCCGGAATCGCCCAGCGTCGATCCGGCGGAGATCGAGAAATTCCGGGCGATGGCGGCCGACTGGTGGTCCCCGACGGGGAAGTTCGCGCCGCTGCACAAGTTCAATCCAGTGCGGCTGACCTATATCCGCGAGCTCGCAGTGAAGCATTTCCGGCTGGATGCAGATGCACGGCGGCCGCTGGAGGGGTTGCGCCTCCTGGATGCGGGGTGCGGCGGGGGTCTCGTTACGGAACCGATGGCGCGGCTGGGGGCGCATGCGGTGGGCATCGATGCGGGCGACAAGAACATCAAGGCGGCGATGGTGCATGCCGACACGATGCGAGTGGATGTCGACTATCGGGTTGGTACGGTTGAGGGGCTTCTTGCTGCAGGTGAACAACCCTTCGACATCGTGCTGGCGCTTGAAGTCGTCGAGCATGTACAGGATCCGGCGGAGTTCCTGCGCGATTGCGCCACGCATGTGGCGCCGGGTGGGCTGATGGTAATGGCGACGCTCAACCGGACGGCGAAAGCGTTTGCGCTAGCGATCGTAGGAGCCGAGCGCGTGCTGCGCTGGCTGCCCGCGGGGACGCATGACTGGAACAAGTTCGTGACGCCGGACGAGGCGCGCGCGGCGATCACCGGGGCGGGTTTGAAGATCGCCGAGACCGTGGGCGTCACCTTCTCGCCCCTGACCAGCAGGTGGAGTCTGTCGCGTGATGTGGCCGTGAACTACATGGTGGCGGCGACGCGCCCCAAAGACTGATGCCGCGGCTGCCGCCCCTGCCCGACCTTGAGTTTGGGTCTCTTGCATGGGAAGGGGCCGCTCCATTCGCGCGGGCCCATGGCGATGTCTATTTTTCCGGCGAGGGGCTCAGCGAGAAACGCGCGGTATTCCTTGGCGGATGCGGCCTCCCCGGGGCATGGGCGGGGCGGGAGCATTTCACGGTCGGCGAGCTGGGGTTCGGCACCGGGCTGAACCTGCTGGCGCTCTGGGATCTTTGGCGAGCCCATCGGCCTTCGCCTCGGGCGCGGCTGGACGTGATGTCGTTCGAGGGCTTCCTGATTGGGCGAGATACGGCAGCGCAGATACATGCGGCTTGGCCGGAGCTTGCGAGCTTATCGACGCGATTGAGGGATGTGTGGCCGGATCGGGCCCGGGGAGTGCAGCGCATTGGGCTCGGAGATGGCGTGACGCTGACGCTTTATGTCGACGAGGTGGCGCGTGCAGTGAGCGAGGCGCGGGCGTCGTGCGATGCCTGGTTTCTCGACGGCTTTGCTCCGGCGAAGAACCCCGAAATGTGGTCGGCCGAAGTTCTCGCGCATGTGGCGCGGATGAGCGCGCCTGGGGCTCGAGCGGCGACCTATACCGTAGCAGGCGAAGTGAGGCGCGGGCTGGAGGCGGTCGGGTTCGAGGTTCTGAAGCAGCCAGGGCATGGACGGAAGAAGGAACGCCTGGAGGCGCGGCTTGCTGTGGCGCGACGACCTCACCTTGATCCGCCCCGGCGGGTGGCCATCATCGGCGCGGGGATCGCGGGCGCCTGTGCGGCGGCGAGCTTTGTGCGGCGCGGTTGTGCGGTAACGGTCTACGAACAGGGCGATGGGCCAGGTGCAGGCGCGAGCGGGAATCCGCTAGCGCTGGTGATGCCGAGGCTCGATGTCAGCGATACCCCGGCTGCGCGCGCGCTGATCGCGGCGTGGCTCATGGCGCGGCGGGTCTATCCGGCGCTGGGCCAGGATGCAGCACAGGCGCTGGAGGCTCTGCACCTGCCGCGTGGCGAACGCGAGGCCCAGCGGTTTGCGAAGCTGATGACGGATCCGCCGCTGGACAAGACGATGCTGCAGGCGGAAGGCGCAGGGCTCCGGCATGCTGGCGCGGTTGCGGTCAGGCCGGAACTAGCGTTGGCGAAACTGCTGGTTGGTGCGGATGTGCGCTTCGGCCGGCGCGTGGCGTCGCTGGAGGAGGTCGACGCGGACCTCGTTGTGGTGTGCGCGGGGATGGGCGTGGCGGAGCTCCTGGCCGGCGCACCCCCGATCGCGGGGCGGCTGGGACAGGTGGACTGGATCGGTGCAGACGGACCGCCGCAGGCGGTGGCGGACGGCGGCTACGCTGTGCAGGCGTTCGGTACGATCGTGTTCGGCGCAACGTTTGAGGCGGCGGACGGCGAACCGCGTGTGAGCGCGGCGGCGAGCGCACACAATCTGGGGGTGCTGGCGCGGTTGCGACCGGATATTGCGGCGCATGCAATCTCGTCGCGGGCGGCCATCCGCGCCACGACGCAGGACCGGTTGCCATTTGCCGGAGCTCCCAGAAACGAAAAGGCGCCGGACGGCACGCCGGCGCCTTCAGGACGTCACCGCCTCATCGGCGGCCTCGGTTCGCGTGGCTTTCTTTGGGCGCCACTGCTCGCCGAGCTGGTCGCATCGGAAGCCTTCGGCGAGCCCTCGCCTGTTGAAGCGAGCCTCGCCGACTGCCTTGACCCCGGGCGATTCCGGACCCGCGCAATGAAGCGCGGGCAATTCTGATTCATGGTGATGGGTGGGGGGCGCCCTCCTCCCGGCGCAAGCGTTCGATTTCATCTGCGAGGCGGCGGTCGTCGTCGGTCACGAGCTTTTCAAGGACGCGCACGCGATCCTTAAGGCGGGCGACGTCCTTTTGGAGATCGGAGACGATGCCGCCGATTTCAGCAGCCTCACCCTCGACCTCGCGGCGGCGGGCGCGAACCTTGTCGCGCTCCAACTTCACGCCCTGTTGGACGATGCCGGCGATTGATCCGATCAGGATGGCCCCCAGCGCGAATTCGAAGAAGCCGAGCGCCATGGCTAGACCCTCCTGTCATCGCGCAGGCGGTCGATCTCGCCGGCGAGCTTGCGGTCATTGTCGGTTGCAAGGCGTTCGAGGACGGCGACACGATCCTTGAGGCGCTGGATCTCACTCAACATCTCGGTCTCGGAGGCGGATGAAAGGCGATTGGCCTGAGCCGCTTCGAGCTTCATCTTCTGGGCCTTAATGTACGTGCCGCTCAGTATTGCGATAATGCCGCAAAGTATGCCGAACAGCGGGATGAGGATGCCTGCATTGTCCATCGCCTAGGCCCTCTGTTCGGAGCGTAGGCGCTCGATGTCGCCAGCGAGCTTGCGATCCTCGTCGGTGGCGAGGCGCTCCAAGACCTCGACGCGCTGAC
>JBEAMJ010000052.1:0-11046 GCA_041166025.1 Pseudomonadota bacterium
AAAGGTCGCGATGAACGTGACCAGTTCTGGAAACGGCGCTGGCGGTATCGCGATGGCAGTGCGCTCGAGGAAGGCGGTCCACTGCGCGTTCTTGCTGGGATCCGCGTAGAACGCCTCGGTCAGCGCGAAGGGCGTCTCGGCGGCAAACGGCGTTTGGCGACGGGCGAAGGTGGCGGCCACCGCGGCTGCGAGCGTCGCGCCCTCAAAGGTGAACGTCTTCGCGATAACCCAGAGATCGAAGAAGTCCTTCATGCGGGTGTTACGCACGCCGAGCGTCACCAATGCCTCCAGTTTTTCAGCAACCACCGTTTCGGGTGGATAAGCTTTGACAACGGCCCTCGGGAAATCCAGCAGCGAGGGATAGGTGACCTCGGTAGCAGCCGGCGTTACGGCGTCGCCGAATCCGATATCGATCTGAATCGGCAGCCGCGCGTTGGCTATCGTGGCGGTGAGCGTTATGCGAACGCCAGGATAGTCTTCTTCGTCCCGGGTGCTGACTGCACGCACACTGGCCGGGTCATAGACGACACCATCGTCCGGCGCCGTCTGTTCGCAGAGCGCCTTGAAGATCGCAGCCATTCGATCGGGCGCGGGATCGCCCTCCCCGAGCAGGTCGAGGTCGCCAGTACTCCGCTAAGGTACAGGCGCCCAGAGCGAGAACAACATTGCGCCTTTCAAAATGAAGTGGTCGCGGTAGCCGGATTGCGCGAGGCGGTAAATCCGTCGCTCGATGGCGAAGCGAAGCATCACGAGTTGGGCATTCGCGTCGCGCTGACGCGCATAGTCCGTCAGGCGCGCGCGTACCGATGCCCCGACATTTTCAGGGGTGGCCGCGTCATGGGATGTTTTCCAGATAAGGATGCATGACGCTCCCGACGTGGTTGGCTACGGCGAACCGCCAGATCTCGTCGGCCCTGGCGCGCTTGCGACGCAGCGCATCGCGCAGCGCTTCGAGCGCGACATCGAGGCCGATCTTGGAGCGATGTTTGAAGCAATCCACCACGGTCTTGGCAGGCGTGGCGATCGGTACCGAGACGCCGTCGATGCGGTGATGCCTGATACCGCCCGTGAGAGCCTGCCCACTCGCGCGGATGATCCTGAGCCGCACGGGTGGCTTGGTCGGAGCCCAGGCCTTTGACGGCATCAGCATCCACACGGCATGTGGCGTCTGGGTGGTCAGCTCGTGGAACTGGAGCGCCGAGAGAAGCGCGATCACACCCGATAGCGCTGCCTTGGCCGCTTCCGCAAGACTATGTGCTTCGGATAGATCCGCGTCGGCGAGTTGGTATAGGCCGCGCGACGGCTGGGTGAGGATTCCCTCGTTCACCAGCCGGCGGAGGGTGGCGCGCGGTACGCCCTCGGCGTCGAACTCGCGCGCACGCATAACGCCTTGCTCGTGGGCAAGGGAACGCGTGCGGTCTTGGTGCGAATGAACGGTCATGCCCCATCTTACAATTTCTAGGTACTCTCGTGCATGCACCTTGATTTTGTAACGGCTGGGAACCCACCCAGGCGCCCTCCAATGGGCTGGCCGGTTGTCGTTGGGCTCTTTAGCCCTTCTCGTACCACGTCGCCTTGCCAGTCCCATGCTGCGCGATGTGGCGCGCATCGACCAATGAGGCGAGATGCTTCTTCACCGTGTTGCGGTTTGCGCCTGTGAGCGTCACGATTTCACTTATAGTCACACGGCCTCGCTCCTTCACTGTGTCAAGAATTTGTAGCGAGAGTTCTGGCAGCGATCTCAGGATAAGGCGCTCGCGCTCAATCTTTTTCTCAAGGTGGCGCTTCTGCTGTTGAAGCGCGCGCAGGAAGTAAACTGCCCACGGTTGCCAGTTGGGTTTGGTGCTGCGGATCGTGCGCTGTGTCTGACGAAGCGCCAGATAGTAGCCTTCCTTGTTGTTCTCGATGACGCTTTCAAGCGAGGCGTAGGGGACGTAGGCATACCCTGCCCGCAGGAGCAGAAGCGTCGTGAGTGTGCGCGACAGCCTTCCGTTGCCATCCTGGAATGGGTGAATTTCAAGAAATACCACAGTGAAAACCGCGATCGCCAGCAGTGGGTGTATGGTCCTGTCGCGTAGCGCCGCACGCGTCCATTCCACGAGTTCTGTCATGCGCTGCGGCGTGTCGAACGGCGTGGCAGTTTCGAAGATGACCCCGATCTCCTTTCCGTCAGCGTCGAACGCGCTGACATGATTGGCGAGCGTCTTGTAGCTGCCTCTATGGCGCTCATCCTTGGCGCTGAACTGGAGCAGGTCGCGATGAAGCTGCGTGATGTGGTTTTCGGTGAGATCAATCGCCTCGAATGAGGCGAAGATCGTCTCCATCACGTGCGCGTAGCCCGCGACTTCCTGCGCGTCGCGGGATTCGAACGCCTTGATCTCAAGGTTCGAGAGGAGCGCTTCGACTTCAGCGTCAGTGAGCTTGCTACCCTCGATGCGGGTGGAAGAGCCGATGCTCTCGATGGTCGCTATGCGGCGCAGCGCCGACAGGCGCTCAGGCGCAAGCGTACCAAGGGCGCGCCACGCGCCTTTGAACTCATCGACTTCTGCGATGAGGCCGAGGATTTCGTGCGTGATTTCGATTGTGTTAGTATTGAGTGTCATACCCGCATTTGTACCCAGAAGTACCCGTAAAAGCGAGCCTTCTTGCTCGATACCCAAAAAATCACCCGCAAATACCCAAATATGCCCTGAACGGCCCTCTTTCCGTCAGGCGCCGCTGAACAGACTCGCCGCGATCTCGCTTCCAATGACATTCGCCGCCGCCCGGAGCGGCGTATCAGCCAGGTGGGCGTAGCGCTGGGTCGTGGAAGCCTGACTATGCCCGAGGATTCCACCGATGAGCGGCAAGCCAACGCCACTCCCTGCCCCGAAGCTAGCGAACGTATGGCGTAGATCATGGATCCTTACGTCAGGAATTCCGGCGAGCCTTCGGATCTTCGCCCACTCCTTGCCAAGGCAATCAAATGGACCGTCCCCCTTCTGACCCGGAAACACCCATTGCTGGTTTCCTGAGGTCCATTGGCGCTGCTCTTCCAGAATGAGAAGAGCAGCCCTCGCGAGAGGTATGATCTTCGCGCCGGTCTTGCTGGTCTCCTTCCGCAACATCCCGAACCGGAAATCCACCTCCGACCATTTCAGTGCTTCGATCTCGCTGCGGCGAGCGCCTGTCAGGATCAGAAGCTTGATGACGGTTGCCGCGGTGGCCGCAGTCTCCGAGGCGGCATCGCGGTTGAGCACCTCGCCCAGCCTGCGGACCTCGTCGGGCGACAGGTAGCGATGGCGGCGGCCCGATGCAGGCAACCGAATACCGAGAGCCGGGTTGCGCTCGATGAAGCCGGCGTCCACGGCGTAGGACAGGATTGAAGAGAACAACCGCACGGTACGGACCGCCGCACCCTGCCCGCCTTTGACCTTGATAAGGCCGCGCGTGCGGCCTTTCCGCTTTGTCGTCGTCTCTCCCGTGGCGATCTGGGTCCGGAGCCGCTGGATGTCGCCCTTGACCAGGCTCTCGACGGTACGCGCGCCGAGCAATCGGCGGATATGATGGTTCGCCTGCGCAACCTCGTTGTCGATGTTCACTTGCTTCCTGGGGGCGCCCGTGCGTCGATTGATCAGGACCCCGTCTTTCGACCAGGCGTCGATGAGCTGGCCCACCGTCAGCGACGCGCGGACTTCATCGCGCTTTTCGGCGACATCCTCCCCGAGGTGGGCTTTGGCCAGGATGTCCTTGGCCTTCGCCCGGGCCTCCTCGGCAGTGATCTTGCCGTAGACGCCGATCGTGATCCTGCGCTGGCGGCCGGTGCGCCCTCCTCCGAGGCGGTAGTGAGCGACGAATGTCTTGCGTCCGGTCGGAAGGACGCTGAGTGCAAAGCCGCTCAGCTCGTCATCATAGACGTAGCGGCGTTTGTCCGGCGTCGGCAGCGCGTCGATGTTTCGCTTGATGAGTTTCACGGCGCCACCTCGATGGTTTGCCGTGAAAAACTAAGTGTCGCATTCGAGAGGTTGAAGAATACGCATTCTACAAGGGAATTCGCGACGCGTTTCGGCAACGCGAGGCAACATCTGGAAACAGCGCGTCTGAAAACTCCACTGCGCTCAAGCGACTGCGATGAGCGAGGCGGCGAATTTGGAGTAGCACCGGAGTAGCACCGTGAAGGAAAATCCGGGGTAATTCCGGGTAACAGTGTAACACGCACCATTCTGCCCAATCGCGTTTAGAGCGATGATTTCTTGGCAGAATCTGTCACGTGTGCTATCAAGGAGAAACAGGGTGCAACTCGACCCGGCGCCGTTCGTAATGCGGGGGTCACGTGTTCAAGTCACGTAGGCAGCACCATCTAAGTTGCTGATATTATTGAATACTTTTTTGCTGCGCACTGTCGCGACTTCAACAATGCCGCTTCATGTGCGCGGGTCAGGCATTCAGCTTCCGGTTCGATCTCACATTCTCGAACGGCTGAAGCAGTTGCACCGAGCGGGACCTTCGACAGGAAGCACATGGGAAACACCAACACACAATTCGGCCTCTGCAGCGTAATGCGTCGACCCTGAGATCAGCGCGGCGAAACGCCATCCAACTGCCGCGCGAAACGTGTGCACAGGATCGGCATTCGACTCGAACCTGCGATACCCGATTAAGCCAGCCCAGCGATCCGTAGAGCAACACCGCATACAGCCGAGGCAAGGATCAGCCAGACCGCGCCGATCTTGAACCGGAGCAGCGCGACCGTCGCGATAACGCACATCAGAGCAGCGGCAATCTGAAATGAAGGCCACACGGGTAGAGGCAGTTCGGCTCCCAATGGCAGATGCAGCGCGTCAACAGTTCCGAAGACGACGTGCAGTGCGAACCACAGCGCAAGGTTGGCGATGACGCCCAACACTGCCGCGGTGATTCCTTTCAGCGCCCCATTGGCAAAACGATTCGATCTCAAGCGCTCAGCAAAGGGCGCGCCTGCGAAGATCCAGACGAAGGACGGCGCGAAGGTGCACCATGCGGCCATCAGCGCGCCAAGCGTCGCCAGCGCAAGACCTCCCCCGCCCTGCCAGCCAGCGACAAACCCGACAAACTCATTGACCAGCACGAGCGGTCCAGGCGTTGTCTCCGCAAGACCCAGCCCGTCGATCATCTGTCCCGCGGTCAGCCACCCATGCACCTCGACCGCTTCCTGGTTGAGGTAGGCCAGGGTCGCATAAGCGCCGCCGAAGGTAACGACGGCTAGCGTGGAGAAGAGCTGCCCGATCCGCGTGAGCACATGGTCCGGCCCGAGAGCAAGAAGCGACAGGCCGAGCGGCGCCAGCCACGCAACTCCCCACGCCGCTGCGGTCGCGACGACCTGCAATCCCGAAGGCGTGGGGCCGCTTGCAGATTCATCGGTCGCGTTCGCTGGCTTGGGGCTGCGCATGGCGAGCACCACGCCGATGATTGCTGCCGCGAGAATGACTACCGGAAACGGTACGCTCCAGATGAGTAGCCCCATAAACGCGGCGATCGCGATCGGCCAGGCTCCCGCTCCCTTGAGCGCGCGCTTGCTGATCTTGATCATCGCCTCAAGAACCAAAGCGACTACTGCCGCCTTGATGCCGAAGAAAGCCGCCGCGACGAGCGGCTGCTGACCAGCGGTCACATAGATCCACGACAGGGCAAATACGATCAGCGCCCCGGGCAGGACGAAGAGGGAGCCAGCGATGACGCCGCCCCTCACGCCATGCAGCAGCCAACCGACATAGGTGGCAAGCTGTTGCGCTTCTGGCCCCGGCAGCAGCGTGCAGTAGCTCAGGGCGTGAAGGTAGCGATCCTCGTCGATCCACTTCTTCTCATCGACGAAGACGCGGTGCATGAGGGCAATCTGGCCGGCCGGCCCGCCGAATCCAAGACACCCGACCTTGAAGGACGCAGCCGTCAGCTCGCGAAGGGTCGGGCCCGGCTCGACCGTCACAACGCTCCGGCCCTGGCGAACTCCTTGTCCGCATTGGTCCAGTCAAGCGCGCCCATATAGGCATCGACATAGGCGGCGGCCTTGGCCCCGAAATCCATGTGGTAGGCGTGCTCATACATGTCGAGCGCGATCAGGCCACGGCCGTCGGCAATCGCCATCGTATGGTCAGCCGCCCACTGATTGACGAGCTTTCCGGCCCGCGGCGACCACATCAGCAGGACCCATCCCGAGCCGCCGCCCAGCGCCTTGCCCATCGCAACGAACTGGTCCCGCCACTTCTGCTGGCTGCCGAAATCCTTCTCGATCTTGGTTGCAAGAGAAGCTCCCGGCCTGCCGCCGCCCTTCCCGAGCGAAGCGAAGTAAAGCTCGTGCAGGATCATCGAGTTCATCGCGAGCAGTTCTTCGCGCTTCAGGCCATTGTACATGAAGCCCGGCGCCGCAGGATCAAGCTGCGCGACCTGCGTCTCGATCGCACCAAGGCGCGTGACCGCACCGACATAGTTGTTCGCGTGATGGCTGACGAGAATGCGCTCTGAAAGTCCGGGGATGACTTTCGGGTCGAACGGCAGAGGCTTCGGCTGGTAGCCGGTCGTCGTGACCGCCGCCGGTTGCGCGGTGGCGCAACCCTGGGCAGCCAGTATGGCGCCGGCGGTTATGGTAATGGCAAGTGCAGTCCGGCGATCAATTTCTGCGGCCATGTGTGTCTCCTGACGACGCGGGGCGACTGCACAGGTCTGCGCCCCGCCTTGATGAAACTCAATACTCCTGAGCGCAAAGCATCAATGTACGCGCGAGCATTCGCAGGATGCCTAGTTGGGACGGTCGAAGTCCATCAATCGTACTGCTTCACGTCGGTGTACTCTCCGTTCGTTCGCAGCGTGATCTTCACATCCTGATCCGTGCGGTTGCGCCAGAACCAGCCGTGACTGCCGTCGAAGGCCGCGACCAGTTCGCCCTCCTGGCGGGGCGTGTTCGTGCCTTTGCCATAGCCATGATAGCTGACGCCTGACCCGTCAGCGTGGGTATCGTAGTTGACTCCCGGCCCGTCAGTGAACCACTCGAATTTCGCCTTTGCGCCCTTCACCATCACCAGCTTGATCTCGAAGCCTTCGTCCGGAGCCAGCGTGAAGACGCTTTCGTCACTTGCAACCGCCGTTGCCGCCTGCGGCGCGGAAGCGGGAGGCGTCGAAGGTGTCGTCTTTGCGGCTGCGGGCGGCATAGCGGAATTGGGCGACGCTCCCTCGCTGGGCGTGGATTCAGGCGACGGGGTGGACGCCTCGGGCGAGGTCGCCACCCCTTCCGCCTGATCAAGCGCCGCCTCTTCGGCGAGTTGCATCTTGATGCGGCCCATCTCGGTCAGGCCAAGAAGAGAACCGGCTCCCGTGGGATCGACGCCGTACTCGGCGGGCAGAACGACGAAGACAAGCAGCGCGCCCGCGACTGCCGCCGCGATGCCTGTGGATTTCAGGAGGCGTCCGGTCGAGGGCAGTTCGGCAGGGTCGGGCTTTTTTGCGTTGAACATTTGATGTCTCCGATCAAGCGACGAAGTAGCCGACGAGCTGATATCCCGTCAGGGTGAAACCAAGGGCCATCAGGACCACGTTCGCGAGATACGCGTGCTTCCAGAAGCTCGGCGTCTTTCGCCAGAAGCCCATGGCGATGAGTATGGCGCCCAGCGCCAGCAGCTGGCCCAGCTCGACCCCGATGTTGAAGGCGATCAGATTCACAACGAGCCCGTCCGCCGACATCTCGAAGTCCTGAAGCTTGGTCGCCAGACCGAGGCCGTGGAACAGACCGAAGACCAGCGTGGCCCCGCGCGTATCAGGCTGAAAGCCGAACCAGCGCTGGTAGGCGCCCATGTTGTCGAGCGCCTTGTAGACAACCGACAGGCCGATAATCACGTCGACGAGGTAGGAACTGACGCTGACATTCGCGAGCACGCCCGCCAGCAGCGTGACCGAGTGCCCAACGGCAAACATGGTCACGTAGATGCCGATGTCCTTCATCCTGTAGAGGAAGAAGATCACACCGAAGAGGAACAGCAGGTGGTCGTAGCCGGTCACCATGTGCTTGGCGCCGAGGTAGACGAACGGCCAGAACACGATGCCGGATGTTTCCTGGATGTAGCCCTTGTCACCGGCCTCGACGCCGTGTGCGAATGCAGGGCCCACTCCGACGGCGAG
Source organism: Pseudomonadota bacterium (assembly GCA_041166025.1). Taxonomy (GTDB): domain Bacteria; phylum Pseudomonadota; class Alphaproteobacteria; order Caulobacterales; family Hyphomonadaceae; genus UBA7672. Next base: position 8,125 of record JBEAMJ010000052.1, read on the forward strand.
CGCCAGCAGCATCGCGCCGAATACAACGACAAGCGGAGAGACGGTCGTTCTTTGCAGCGGGATCATCCTGGCTCACCACCTTGGTTGGAAAGAGCGTAGGCGGGTAATAAGTCGGCAGGTTTGGGTTCCGCCGGCCTTGCTCTGTGAACAAGCCGGTAAAGTGCAGGAAGCACCAGCAGGGTCAGGAAGGTTGACGAGATGATGCCGCCAATCACCACGGTGGCAAGTGGCCGCTGAACCTCCGCGCCAGCGCCCACGTTGAACGCCATCGGGATAAAGCCGAGACTGGCCACCAGCGCCGTCATGAGCACGGGCCGCAGGCGCGAGAGGGCCCCCTCGCGGATCGCTTCATCCAGCGTGCGCCCCTCGCCTCTCAGGGAGCGGATGAAGGTGAGCATCACCACCCCGTTGAGCACCGCCACACCCGAGAGCGCGATAAAGCCAACGCCCGCCGAAATCGACAGCGGCAAGTCCCGCAGCATCAAGGCGAGTACGCCTCCGGTGAGCGCCAGAGGCACGCCGGAGAAGACAATCAAAGCGTCCCGAACCGACCTGAACAGCACGAACAGCAAGGCGAAGATCAGCAGCAGCGTGGCCGGAACAACCAGCGCAAGGCGCTGTGCTCCGGATATGAGCTGCTCAAAGGTGCCCCCATAGCTGATCCAGTGCCCTGCCGGGACTTCCACTTCGGCTGAAACCCGGGCCTGCGCCTCGTTCACGAATGAGCCAAGGTCACGACCGCGCACGTTGGCGGTGATGACGACGCGCCGCTTGCCATTCTCCCGGCTGATCTGGTTCTGCCCGATGGAAAGTTCGATACTCGCCACCTCCTGCAGTGGCACGAAGCCGCGCAAATCGCCGCCCCGGTCGGCCAATGGGATACGGAGCTGTCCCATGGCGTCAACATTGGTGCGAAGCTGTTCCGGAAGTCTCACGAAAATATCGAAGCGCCGGTCACCCTCGAATATCTGACCAGCCTTGGCGCCGCCGAACGACGCCCCGATCACGTTCTGAACATCTTCGACGTTCAAACCCATGCGGGTCAGCGCGTCACGATCCGGCGTGATCTGAAGCACCGGCAGGCCTGTGATCTGCTCGACCTTCACATCCTGCGCTCCAGGTACGGAGCTTAGGACGGCTTCAACCTCATCACCCAGCGCCAGCAACTCATCGAGCTCGTCACCGAATACCTTCACAGCCACGTCAGAGCGGACGCCCGAGATGAGCTCGTTGAACCGCATCTGGATTGGCTGGGTGAACTCATAATTGTTGCCGGGGATGCTGCTGACCGCCTCCGCCAGTTCGGACACAAGTTGGGCCTTTGGCTTTCCGGGATCAGGCCACGCCTGACGGGGCTTAAGCAGGACGTACGTGTCCGCCACACTCGGCGGCATGGGGTCGGTTGCAATGTCGGCGGTGCCAATCTTGCCCACAACCCGCTCAACCTCGGGTAGCTCCCGTATGCGTCTTTCGAGGCTCTCCTGCATCTTCACAGCCTGCGTAAGCGACGTTCCAGGAATACGCAGCGCGTGAAGCGCGATGTCGCCTTCGTCCAGGTTGGGGATGAACTCCGAGCCCATCCGCGAGGCGGCAAAGCCAGCCAGAGCAACTAGTGCGATGGCAACGCCCACAACGAGACCCCGCATGCGCAGCGCCCAGTCCAGTGCCGGCTGGTACGCGGCGCGGGCGCTACGCATGACGGGGCTGTCCTTCTCCGCTACCTTGCCCGTGACAAACAGCGCGACCGCTGCAGGAACAAATGTAAGGGAGAGCAGCAGGGCCGCCGTCAGTGCGAACACGACGGTGAACGCCATTGGGTGGAACATCTTTCCTTCAACGCCCGTGAGGGCGAAGATTGGCACGTAAACCAGCGTTATAATCAGCACCCCGAAGATCGAGGGTTTGATCACTTCCGCTGCCGCGCGTTCGGCAGCGGCGAACCGCTCGTCACGCGTCAGCACGCGACCACGCCTTTGCTGCTCCTCACCAAATCGACGCAGGCAGTTCTCGACGATGATGACCGCGCCATCAACGATCAGGCCGAAGTCCAGCGCGCCAAGGCTCATCAGATTGCCCGACACCTTGTTCTGCACCATGCCGGTGATGGTCAGCAGCATCGACAGCGGGATAACTAGCGCCGTGATCAGCGCCGCCCGGAAATTGCCAAGCAGAAGGAACAGCACCGCAATGACCAGCAGCGCGCCTTCAACCAGATTGGTTTCGACGGTCTGGATGGTGCGATCCACCAGCGCCGTGCGGTCGTAGATCGGCATAGCGACAACGCCCGGCGGTAGTGCCTTGGCCGCTTCGGCAAGCTTGGCCGCAGTTGCCTGCGCGACCTCCCGGCTGTTCTCGCCGACGAGCATGAAGACCGTGCCAAGCACAACCTCCTTGCCGTTCTCCGTCGCCGCGCCGGTGCGAAGCTCTTCGCCCATTCCAACATCGGCTACATCAGCAACGCGCAGCGGGACGCCATTACGATTTGCGACGACGATGCTTTCCAGGTGGTCGATGCCGTCTGCCTGCCCCTGCGATCTCAGCAGCAGCTGCTCGCCGTAGCGTTCAATATAACCGGCGCCGCGATTGCTGTTGTTGCGGTCGATGGCGTCAACGACATCATCAATGGACAGCCCGGCGGCAGCCAGGCGATCTGGCCACGGCGTCACGTGATACTGGCGCACGAAGCCGCCAATGGTATTGACCTCGGTTACGCCCCTTGTGCCGAGCAGCTGCGGACGGATCACCCAGTCCTGCAGCGTACGCAGATCTTCAGGCGTGTATGCCGATCCATCCGGTTTGGTCGCGCCTTCCTCGGCTTCGACCGTGTACATGAAGATTTCGCCGAGGCCGGTCGCAATCGGCCCCATCTCGGGCTCGATCCCTGCGGGCAGCTGGCTTCGCACTGCTTGCAGTCGCTCATTG
>JBEAMJ010000053.1:0-3093 GCA_041166025.1 Pseudomonadota bacterium
TGTCGGCGCTGAAGGGCGACAACATCATTGCCAGGTCCGAGGTGATGGCCTGGCATGCCGGGCCGACGCTGCTGGAGCACCTGGAGAAGATCGAGATCGCAGACCAGCGCGCCGATGCCCCCTTCCGCCTGCCGGTGCAGTGGGTCAATCGGCCCAACCTGGACTTCCGCGGGTTTTCCGGGACCGTGATTTCCGGGTCCGTGAAGCCAGGCGACGAAGTCGTCGTCGCGAAGTCCGGCAAGACCTCGAAGGTCAAGGCGCTGGTCACGGCGGATGGCGACATGTCCGTTGCGAAGGCCGGTGACGCCATCACGCTTGTGATCGCGGATGAGATCGATGCCTCACGCGGGGATGTATTCTCTGCTCCGGATGCACGGCCGGAACTGTCGAACCAGTTCACCGCCAACATTCTCTGGATGCATGAAGATCCGCTGACCACCGGTCATGCCTATGTGCTCAAGCTCGGCTCCCAGACGGTGCAGGCGACCGTCACCTCCATCCGGCACAAGATCGACGTCAACACGCTCGACAAGGCGCCCGGCTCGTCACTTGGGCTCAACGAGATTGGCTTGTGCAACATCTCGGCGAACCAGCCTGTTGTGTTCGATGCCTACAAGTCGATCCGCGAGGCGGGGGCCTTCATCCTGATCGATCGCTTCACCAATCTCACCGTTGGCGCGGGGATGATCGAGTTCTCGCTGAACCGCGCGACCAACGTGCACCGTCATGCGATGGACGTGACCAAGGCCAGCCGCTCGCTGATCAAGGGCCACAAGCCGGCCGTGCTGTGGTTCACCGGCCTTTCGGGCGCGGGCAAGTCGACCATCGCCAACATTGTCGAACGAAAGCTCAGTGCGATGGGCGCGCACACCTATTCGCTGGACGGGGACAATATCCGGCAAGGACTCAACAAGGATCTCGGCTTTACCGACCAGGACCGTGTCGAGAACATTCGCCGTATCGGCGAGGTGGCGAAACTGTTTGTCGACGCCGGCATGATCGTCACGGCGTCCTTCATTTCGCCTTTCCGCGCCGAGCGCGACATGGTGCGGGGCCTGGTGGAGAGGGGCGAGTTCTTCGAGGTGTTCGTCGATACGCCGCTGCATCTTGCCGAGCAGCGCGACCCCAAAGGGCTCTACAAGAAGGCGCGCGCCGGACAGATTCGCAACTTCACCGGCATCGATAGCCCCTACGAGCCGCCTGTATCGCCGGAGCTTCGTCTCGACACACTGTCGGGTTCGGCTGACGCGCTCGCCGACCTGGTGATCGACCATCTGCACCAGGCTGGCATCATCGGGTCTTATGGCGAGCCGCTGAGCGATTTTTCGATCTGAGCGGGCGAGCCGGCGCTTTATCTCCTGCCGATCCTGCGCGCTTGCATCGATGCCTGTTATAATGTAACGCCGACGGATGGAAGGTTCTGAAGCGGCGATTGTGCTGGGCGCGGGCGCACTGAGCGTTGCGGGCGTAGCGTTTGCCCTGCTGGCCGCCACGATCGCTCGGCGCGTCACCGACATTGTCGGAATGGCGGGCGGGCTGGTGATCCTGTTTGTCGGCATCACGCATCTTGCGCCCGAGGCATTCTCAGCCGGCGATGTCGAGCGCGCATTCCTGTTTGGCGGGGCGATCGTCGGGATCTTGCTGGAGCTGGCCTTCCGCGCGCGCGCCAACCCACCGCCGTCCGCCGAGCAGGCTGGGGCCTGGCTCGGGATTGTCGTGCTCGGACTTCATTCCACGCTCGATGGAGCGGTCTACACGGCTGTGTTCTGGCACGACCATTCTGCCGGGCTCATGGCGTCGCTGGGCCTCATTCTGCATGAGGCGCCTGAAGGCATCGTCGCCATGGCGCTCGCGCTGCAGGCGGGGCTGAAGCCGCCCGTAGCGGCCGTGACGGCCGTGCTCGCCTCTTCCGTCACCACGCCGCTGGGATGGGTCATCGCCCATGCGCTTGGTGAGTCGGGCCAAGGCGTGATGCAGGTGATGTTTGCAGCGTCGGCGGGCCTTCTGCTCTATGTCGGCTGGCACATGATCGCCGGGGGCATCCGGGCGCTGCGGCGGACCTGACGCACGGATTCGGGCAAAACCGGCAAGCCCGCGCACAAGTCTTGCGAACTTTGTATCCGAACCTGTCCAGCGCGCGCTTCGTTCGCCCGGCGCGGCAGTATATATCTCCCGGCAAACGCCGGAGATTCCGATGGCCGATATCTTTGAAAATCCCCTGGGCACCGATGGGTTCGAATTCGTCGAATACACCTCGCCCGATCCACATACGCTGGGCAAGCTGTTCGAGAACTTTGGCTTCACGGCGGTCTCGAAGCACCGTTCAAAGAATGTCGTCCGCTACAAGCAGGGCGACATCAACTTCATCCTCAACATGGAGCCCTCGGGCCAGCCGGCGGCCTTCCGCGGCGTGCATGGCCAGGGCGCCAATGCGATGGCGTTCCGTGTGAAGGACGCTGCGAAGGCCTATGCCGAGGCCATCAAGCGAGGCGCAGAGCCGGCTTTCACGAATGTCGGCCCCATGGAGCTCAACATCCCGGCGATCCAGGCAATCGGCGGGGCATACATATATCTTGTCGACCGCTACGGCGCTCACGGCATCTACGATATCGATTTCGTGCCGATCGCGGGCGCCGACGAGAAGAAGAATTCGGTCGGCCTCACCTACCTCGACCACCTGACGCACAACCTGTTCCGAGGGAACATGGCGAAGTGGGCGGACTACTACGAACGCATCTTCAACTTTCGCGAAATCCGCTATTTCGACATTGAGGGCAAGCAGACTGGCCTGGTCTCCAAGGCCATGACGAGCCCGTGCGGCAAAATCCGCATCCCGCTGAACGAGTCCCGCGACGACAAGAGTCAGATCGAGGAATTCCTGAAGGACTATGGCGGAGAAGGTATCCAGCACATCGCGCTGGGGACGGATGACATCTACGCCAGCGTCGAAGCGCTCCGGAAACGCGGCATCCCGTTCCAGACGGCGCCGGACACCTATTTCGAAAGTATCGGCCAGCGCCTCGGCGCGCATGGTGAGGATGTCGAGCGTCTCCACAAGAACCAGATCCTGATCGACGGCGCACCCACCCGGGG
>JBEAMJ010000054.1:0-28780 GCA_041166025.1 Pseudomonadota bacterium
GGTCAGCCGCCGCCGAAGCGGGCTGTCCAGTCGGCCACCTGCGCGTCCTCGATCTTGGAGAAGAGTTGCGGCGGCGCCTTGATGGGCAGGCCGCGAGGCAGTGCGTCAAGCAGGCCGGCATAACCACCCGCGCCCAGGCGTGAGGCAGCGAGGCTGCGATTGCCGTCGGGCACGCCGATGGCCTCGAGCATCGTCTTTGCCGTCTCCGGGATGATCGGTTGGGCGATGATCCCGAACAGGGCGACGAGATTGAGGCCGGCGCGTATGCCAACGGCGGCCTGGTCTACAGACGTCTTGTAGGCCGTCCATGGGGCGGCCTTGGTGATGTACTCATTGCCGGCGGCCCAGATAGCGCGGGTTTCGGCGGCGGCCTTGCGGAACTCCATCGCCTCGTAGTGCGCGATGAGTGCGGGCAGGCGCGTGGCGAGTTCGTTCGCCATCCAGGCTTCGTGCTCACCGGGCTGGCCGCCATCGGGGACCTTCGAGTCGAACTTGGCCGCAGCGTACTTCGTGATGCGGTTCACGAAATTGCCAAGCACGTCGTTGAGGTCTGAGTTCACCGTCGACCTGAAATGTTCCCACGTGAACGCCGTGTCGGAGCTCTCGGGCGCGTTGGCTGTAAGGTACCAGCGCCAGTAATCGCCAGGCAGAAGTTCCAGAGCCTTGTCCATGAAGACGCCACGCTTCTGGCTGGTGGAGAATTTGCCGCCATACCAGTTGAGCCAGTTGAACGCCTTGAGCTTGTCGACCAGCTTCCACGGCTCCTTCGAGCCGAGGATGGTCACAGGGAATGAGACGGTGTGGAAGGCGACGTTGTCCTTGCCCATGAATTCGACATAGGTGACGTCATCAGCTCCCTTGTCGGTGCGCCACCAGCGTTCCCAGTTCTCGCCTGTGGCCTCCGCCCATTCGACGGTCGAGCCGATGTACTCGATGGGCGCATCGAACCAGACATAGAAGACCTTGTTCTCGAAACCGGGACGTGGCTTGCCCTTGCGGGTCACCGGCACGCCCCAGGAGAGGTCGCGTGTGATCGAGCGGTCAATCAGGCCCTCGTCGAGCCATTTGTAGGCGATGGAGGTGGTGAGATTGGGCCAGTCGTTGGCGCGCGCATCGACGAATTTGCGGACTTCGTCCTGCATTTTCGACTGCAAGAGGTAGAGGTGGCGCGTGTCGCGGATCTCGACATTGCGGGAGCCGGAAACCGATGAATAGGGGTTCTTGAGATCGACGGGATCAAGCAAGGTTCCGCAGTTGTCGCACTGGTCGCCACGAGCCTTCTCGTAGCCGCAGTTTGGGCATGTGCCTTCAACATAGCGGTCGGGCAGGAAGCGCTTGTCGTCGATTGAGTAGACCTGGCGCGATGTGCGCTCGTCGATCAGGCCGTTGTCCTCCAGTACATCGGCGAAGTGCTGGGTGAGACGACGATTGGGTGCGTTTGAAGAGCGGCCGAACCAGTCGAAGGAAAGGTGGAAGCCTGCCCCGACCGTCTTCTGGATCTCGTGCTGTTCGGCGCAGTAGTCGGCGACGCTCTGGCCCGCCTCGATGGCGGCGAGCTCGGCGGGCGTGCCGTGTTCGTCGGTGGCGCAGATGAAGAGGACTTCATGACCTGCGGCCCGGCAATAGCGCGCATAGACATCCGCGGGCAGCATCGATCCGGCGAGATTGCCGAGATGCTTGACCCCATTGATGTAGGGCAGGGCGGAGGTGATGAGAATACGAGCCATGCCGCGGGATGTAGCGTCAGGCGGAAGCAATGGCCAGTCTTGCGCGCGGGCGCTGCGACGGTTCATTGACAGTTAGCTGATTCCTAACGCTGTTAGAGATGCGGACAGGCGGTGGAGGCGGGGCATGGACGCACGGCGCGAGCGCTTGATTGTCTCAGCTGTGGGGATCGTGTTTGCCGCAGCGCTTTCTTCGTGCGGCGCTCCCGCTTCGACGCCCCCGGTTCAAGCTGCCTCGACGCCGGATGTGGCGGCGGTCCGTGATCTCGCGTCTGCGCCGGATTTGACCGAGCCGCTGCCGGTCGAGGCGTCAGGCGCCTCATGCTTTCATCAGCAGGGTGGGGTCTGGCAGCCTGCTTATGAGAAGAGGGAAGCGACGTGCTTCGCGCGCGATAACTGCTCGGGAGGGGCCGGCCGCGAAGCTGAGACGCCTACGTGTCTGAAATGGGCGTTGGGTCCGGATGAACCGGCGCTGCCCTGGAGCAGGAGCCTTACCGAACCGCAGCTTGCCGAAGATGTTCCTCCGCCACAGGAGATTTATGAAGGCAGCTATGAGATGACGAGCGATTGCCACGCGAAAGGCTGCGCTTTTGGCTCAGCGCGCTTCACGTCCGCGACCGCGCTGCGCGCCATCGCGGACGCCCGTTCGCCTGTCATCGGGACGATCCCGCCAGGCGAGTGCGTGGATACCGAATCCGACAGCCTGATGGAGGCGCCGCGGCGGGGCGTCGTGCTGGAGGATCAAGGTCGGTTTGCAGCCGGTGATGTGATCTACTTCACCGGCAGTGAGGGCGAGGGGTTCTCGACGATCTGGCGGCGTGGCGAGTATCTCCAACAGTATTGGGATGAAGAGGCCGTGGTGCGGTGGGAGGACGGACCGGATCATCCGCTCGCCGGCTATTGGGTGAAGATAAAGCGCGCCAACGGCCTGACAGGGTGGGTGCGCAATCCGGACGCCAATGAGCGGGACTGCAACCCGGAGCGGGGGTAAGGTCGGATTACCCCATCGCCGTGATCTGCACGGCGGCGTGGTAGCGCATCGTCGAGAAGCCGGTGTAGCGGTAGGTAATCTTGCGGGCGGCGACGAACTCCTGCCAGGCCTTGAACTCGTGTTCGCGCCAGTTCGGGTAGTTGTAGTATTCGTCGAACATGATCACCGTGCCGACGCGCATGCGGTCGGCGAGCTGCTCGAGCACATACTTCGTCGAGTCGTAGACGTCGCAATCGACATTGATGAAGCTGACCGGGCCGGGGTTTGCGGCAAGGAAGCCGGGAAGCGTCTGGTCGAACCAGCCCTTGTGAAGCTTCACGTTGGCCGGGACCTTCGGGAGCTTGCCGTGCTGCGTGTAGCGGCCAGTCTGCTCGTGCGTACCGGACCAGTCGCCGGGAAGACCTTCGAAACTGTCGAAGCCGTGGACAATGCGCGGCTCTGCGTTGCGGGCGATGATCTTGGTGGAGGTGCCGCCGGCGACGCCGAATTCGAGGATGAGGCCGTTGAGCTTGGCTTCCTTCTCGCGCTTCATGCAGAGCTCGATCAGGGGCTTGCGGCCCTGGCACAGCATGGCGTCCTTGAGGTTGGCCTCAATGTAATCGACCGTGTCCTTCTTCGCCCGCACGCGCAGGTCGAGATACATGTCGTTGAGAAAGTACTTGTGAATCAGCCGGCTGTAGATCCGGCCCAGAATTTTCTTGTCCATGGGGTCCCGCTCTCGGGCGGGCTTGTAGCATGGACCAGTCAGGACGCCAGCGGGCGGGTGATCAGCTGCTGGAGCTGGCTTCGCCGGCGAGGCTGAGCGTCACCGAGCGGGCCATCATGGTGTCGCCGGCCGGCGCGAGGGCCGGGAGGGGGATAATGGTGGCCTCGATGCCGCGCTCCCGGAGCGCGGCGGCGACGGTCTCGGCGCGGCGAATGTCGCCTATCGTCTCGATGGTGACCGCTTTCGCGCCGCAGGTGCGCGCGGCATTGGCCATCGTGACAAGCGCGAAATCCTGCGCGGCGTTGAGCGCGGCCGAGTCCGGCGCGAAATAGACGGTCGTCTGATGGGCCGGGCAGGCGGGGCTTTGTGCGGAGGCCGAATCGATGGCGAACCCGCAGATGCCGATCATCGCAGCCCCGATGGTCATGGCAGTCAGTCGTTCCACGATAGCCTCCCTTTTCCAAATCCCTCGAACACCCGGCCTGGAGACTAGTTGCCGAGGGGGTCGGGGTTGGGCGGGTTCCGGGCGGATTGTGGCGGCGGCGGGGTATTTTCGGGCTGGCCCGGCGGGCTTGCGCGCGCGGCCTCTGGCGCCTATTCCCCTGCGGTCGACGCACGCCGGATTAGCTCAGCGGTAGAGCAGCGGTTTTGTAAACCGAAGGTCGGGGGTTCAATCCCCTCATCCGGCACCACTCGCCCAGGACGGGTCCCGCACACTTTTTCAGCAGCGCGAGGCTTGCGCCCCCTTCTTTCGCGTTGCGCGCAGGATATGGTGAACGCCAGCTCGCGCAATGTGGCTGGGGGTTCAGGAGGGACGTCGTGGTTTCCACGAAAATTTTGCGCGCCGCGACTGTGGCAGTCGCGGGCGTGCTGTCTGCAGCTTTGCTTTCGGCCTGCGGGGGTCCGGCGGGCGGCAACCAGGCGAAGGCCCTGCTCGGGGAGGATCAGGGACCGCAGCTGGAGACGCGGCAGGCGAATGCGCCGCGCGCGGCCGGTGTCTCGGGCGAGTTCGAGTTCCTGCGCTACACAATCGATGTGACGGGCGATCTGCCCAAGGCCTGTCTCGGCTTCTCAGCGGGGCTTAACCAGCAGGCGGACTACCGGCCCTATGTCGACATGGGCGATGGGCCCGAGATTGCGCTGTCGGTGGAAGGCTCGAGCCTGTGCCTCGGCGGCCTGAAATTCGGCGATGATCGCGCAATCCGCATCAGGTCCGGCCTGCCGGCGGGCGATGGGCGCACCTTGGCGTTCGATGAGGATGTGGCGATCGCGTTTGGCGACCGGCCTGCCTATGTCGGCTTCAAGGGCGACGGCGTGATTCTGCCCCGCATCGATGCGGACGGTCTCGCGCTGGAGACGGTGAACGTTGAGAAGGTGAAAGTCACCATCTCTCGGATCACCGATCGCGCGCTGGCATTCAAGACGATCAGCCAAGGCTACTCCCACAGCGCCGGCGGGTGGGGCTACATGGACTATGGTTCGGACGTCTATGACGTCGCCGAGAAGCTGTGGACGGGCGAGATCGACACGCCCGGATCGCCCAACGCAGCGCGGACGACAGTGTTCCCGATCGCCAAGGCGATCCCGAAGCTGCAGCCGGGCGCTTACTTCGTCGAACTCGACCAGATCGACGCCTCCGGCGACATCCCCGACTCTGCTGCGCGAGCGAAGCGCTGGCTCGTGATCACCGACCTGGCGCTGACGACTTACACCGGCGTTGACGGGATGTCGGCGACAGTGCGCTCGCTGCAGTCGGCAAAGGCTGTTGCCGGAGTGAAGCTGGAACTGGTGGCCCGGAACAACGAGATTCTCGCGCGCGGGAACACGGACGGCTCGGGGCGGGTCAATTTCTCGGGGCCAATCATGCGGGGCGAAGGCAATGTCGCGCCGCGGATGCTGATGGCTTATGCGCCGAACGGTGACTTTGCGATCCTCGATCTCGACCGTTCGCCCGTCGATCTCACCGAGCGCGATGTCGGCGGCCGCGCCCCGGCCCAGGCAGCGGATGCGTTCGTCTACACTGAGCGCGGGGTCTACCGGCCAGGCGAGACGGCGTACATCACCTCGCTGATCCGCGATGCGTCTGCAGTTTCGTTGAGCAATCGTGCGGGCTCGGTGATCGTCTACGGTCCGAACGGGCTGGAGGCGGGGCGGCTGCGCTTCAAGGATGCGCGCGAGCACAATGGCGCGGTGAGCTATCCCTTCCCGGTTCCGCGGACGGCGGCGCGTGGGACCTGGCGCATCTCCACCGAGGTCGATGGCGTCGGTGTTGTCGGTAGCGAGACTTTCTCAGTCGAGGATTTTGTTCCTCAGCGTATCGCGATGGACCTGACCGCCGACACCGCCGCTCCGATGCGGGAGGGCGAAGCGCGACCGATCACGGCGAATGTGCGCTTCCTCTACGGCGCACCGGGCGCAGACCTTCCGGTGGAAGGCAATGTGCGCGTCGAAGCCGATCCCAATCCATTCCCGGATCTCAAGGGCTTCGCATTCGGGCGGCACGACGAGCAATTCCGCGAGTCGACGTTCGACCTGGCCGAGGCCAGCACGGATGCTGCCGGGCGCGCCGTGATCTCGCTCGACCCGCGCGCAGCGGAGAATGCCGACTCGTCGCGACCCTTGCGGCTGCGTGCTGTGGTGGCCGCAATCGAGCCGGGCGGGCGCGCCGTGCGTGACGACGTGCGTGTGTCCTACAGGCCGGAGGCCCGTTACATCGGGCTCAAACCGGCATTCGACGATCGATCCTCCAAGGAGGGCGATGCTGCTACATTCGAGGTTGTGTCGGTCGACCGTCTTGGCGCGCTCAAGGCGGCCAGCGTCAACTGGCGGCTGGTGCGGATCGACTGGAAGTATGACTGGTATCGCGAAGGCGGCGGCGCCTGGCAATGGCGCCAGTCCCGCCGCGTGGTCGAACTGGAAAGCGGTCGCCTCGCTATCGCCGAGGGCGGGCGCGGGACGATCAAGACTCGCCAGCTCGACTATGGCGACTTTGAAATTTACCTGACCGAAGAGGCCAATGGCGGGGAAGCTTCCTATGGTTTCTGGTCGGGCTGGGGCGGCCAGCCGCAGGAAGGCGTCGAGGCGCCCGATCGCGTGCGCGTGCAGGTTCCCGATGCATTGCCGGCCGTAGGCGGCGATCTCAACGTCACGATCATGCCGCCCTATTCGGGCGAAGCGGAGATCGTGGTGGCTTCGGAGAACGTGATCACGACCCGGACCGTCTCGGTGAAGGTGAACGAGGGCGCCAATGTGCGCCTACCGGTCACCAAGGAGTGGGGGGCGGGCGTTTACGTCATGGCGACGGTCTACACGCCGCGCGACGCAGCGAAGACGCCGAAACCGCGTCGTGCTGTCGGCGTCGCGCATGTAGCAGTCGATGTGAGTCCGCGTACATTCAAGCTGGACATCGCAGCACCGGCCGTTCAGCGGCCGAACAACAAGATGACTGTCAACGTCACTGCTGCGGGTCCGAACGACAATGGCTATGTCCAGATCGCTGCAGTCGACGAGGGAATCCTGCTGCTAACCGGGCACCAGACGCCCGACCCGGCTGAATACTTCTTCGGCAAGCGGAGGCTGGGCGTCGAGCTGCGCGATGACTATGGGCGGCTGCTCGACCCCAACCAGGGCGCGGCCGGGAACATCCGGCAGGGCGGTGACCAGATCGGCGGTGCGGGTCTCACCGTCGTGCCGACACAGTCTGTGGTGCTGATGTCCGCGCCAGTGAAGCTCAATGGCGGCAAGGCGGCGGTGACATTCGACGTGCCGGCATTCAATGGCGAGCTGCGCGTGATGGCTGTTGCGTGGTCCAACTCCGGCGTGGGGTCGGCTTCCAAACCCGTGACAGTGCGCGACCAGGTGCCCGCGCTTCTGGCCCTGCCGCGCTTCCTGGCGCCGGGCGACTCTGCGACGGGCACGCTGACGCTGGACAATGTGGAAGGCGAGGCTGGCGTCTACAACGCTGCGCTGCAGGCCACGGGACCGGTGCGTGCAACCTCGGGGGCTCTATCGGCGGCTCTTGCCAAGGGGCAGCGCACGGATCGGGACGCCAGCTTCTCGTCGGGAGCCGAAGGCATCTCGAACATCTCCTTCAACCTGACGGGACCGGGCGGCTACACGGTTGCGCGCAGCTATCCGATCCAGACCCGTTCGGCCTGGCTGCCAGCCAGCAATGTGGTCAGGACGACGGTGCAGCCGGGTGCGGCGTTCACGCCCGCGCCGAACTCGCTGTCTTCGTTTGTGCCGGGCTCCGGCTATGTGCAGGTGTCGTTCTCGCCCATCCCGATGGACGCGGCGGCCCTTTACGACTCCCTGGAGAAGTATCCCTACGGCTGCACGGAGCAGATCACCAGCCGCGCCATGCCGCTGCTTTATGCAGCGCAGATTGCCGCGCTGGCGGGGCGCAAGACGCCAGACGACCTGCGCAACCAGCTGCAGGAAGCGATCAACACGCTGCTCAACCGGCAAGGGGCTGACGGTGCAATCGGTCTGTGGCGGACCGGCGATGGGCTTTCGAGTCCGTGGCTTGGCGCCTATGCGACAGACTTCCTGTTCCGCGCCAAGGCCGCTGGCTATCTGGTTCCTGATGCGGCGCTCGACAGGGCTTATGACTCCCTCGAGGAGTTTGCTGTGCGGGAGTCGCGCTACTCGTCAGGCTACGACTTCGAAGTCTATGAGAGCCGCTGGCACACAGACACCGAGCGCCAGATGATGGATCGCTCGGTGGCATATGCGTCCTACGTTCTGGCCAAGGCTCGTCGCATGGATCGCGCGCGCCTGCGCTATCTGCACGATGATCGCCTGGACAGCATGCAAAGTCCGCTCGCGCGGGCTCAACTGGGCGCCGCGCTCTACATGATCGGCGACAATGCCCGGGCGAAATCTGCTTTCGAGGCGGCTGAGAAAGCGCTGGGTTACGTCAACACCGGTGACTATTACCAGACGCCGCGTCGCGATCTGGCGGGCGTGCTGGCCGTGGCGCAGGAAGCGCGGCAGACGACCATCGTGCAGCGCATGGCCCAGCGTGTGGCGCAGGACCTGCCCGAACCGGACCGGCTGACCACGCAGGAGAAGGCGTTCCTTCTTCTCGCGGCGAACGCGCTCTCGGGTGGCCAGTCGGCGGTGAATGTCGCAGTGCAGGGCCAGGCCGATGCGACGGGCCGCGGTGTCTACCGCATGACCGACGCACAAATGGCGCGGCCTCCGGCCTTCACCAACCGCGGCCAGGGACAGCTTTATGTCACCGCTGTCTCGCGCGGATCGCCCGCCACAGCACCGCCCCCGGCCTTCGACGGCCTGATGGCGAACAAGCAGCTCTGGACGCCCGGCGGCCAGGCGATCAATGGCGACACGTTCAAGCAAGGCGATCGCATCATCGTTGCGGTCACGGTGGCGGCGAGCGAGATGCGGCGGACGCCGTTGATCGTGGCTGACCTGCTGCCTGCGGGCTTCGAGATCGAAGCGGTGTTGCGGCCGGAAGATGCGGGAAGCACGGGGCCCTACAGCTTCCTTGGCGACCTCGTCGCGCCGAACATTGCCGAGGCGCGCGATGACAGGTTCATCGCCGCGTGGGATCTGTTCGACCAGCGTCGGGAAACCGTGGCCTACATGGTTCGCGCCGTCACGCCGGGCACATTCACGATGCCGGGCGTGGTGGCTGAGGACATGTACAAGCCGGAGACGTTCGCGCGGACGAACTCGCGGACGATTACGGTGACCAAGCGATAGCAGGCGGCTCGCCGTGAGCAGGCCGGACAGGCATGAGCGCGAAGTGGACTTACAGGGTAAGGAAGCTGCTGCCCCCAAAGGGGTGGCGCTTCCGCCTGTGGTGGCCGCCGGAATGGTGGCGGCAGATCGCGCTCGTTGTACTCTATGTGCTTGCGCCAGTGGTCGTGATCGACTGGCTGTTCCCGCCCCCGCTGGAACGCGGCAACGTCCTGTCCGGCGTGGTGATGGACCGGCGAGGGGCCGTCATGCGCGTCTTTCCGGTGGAAGACGGAAAATGGCGGATGCGGGCGCATCTGGAGGAGATCGATCCGGATTTCATCGAAGCGCTGCTGACCTACGAGGACAAGCGCTTCATGGGCCATGGCGGGGTTGACCTGCTGGCGCTGGGCCGGGCGGTAGGTTCGCTGGCGTCTTCGGGCGAGGTGGTCTCGGGCGGATCGACCATCACCATGCAGACGGCGCGCCTGCTGGAGCCGCGGCCGCGGAACATTGTCTCGAAGGCGATCGAGGCCTTCCGCGCCTGGCAGATCGAGCGGCGGCTGAGCAAGGAGGAAATCCTCGAGCTCTACCTGACGCTCGCCCCGTATGGCGGGAACCTTGAAGGCATTCGTGCTGCGTCGTGGGCCTATTTCGGACGGGAGCCGGACAATCTCTCGCCCGACCAGATCGCGATGCTGATCGCGCTGCCGCAGTCACCCGAAGCGCGGCGGCCTGATCTTCGACCCGAGGCGGCCATCGTGGCGCGCGAGCGCGTGCTGGTGCGGCTGGCGGATGAGGGCGTGTTCGCGAAGGATCTGGCGAAGGAGTCGGCCGAGTATCCGGCGCCCAAGCGGGGCGATTTTCCCTCCATGGCCTGGCATGCGTCGGAGGAAGCGCTTCGGCGGGCCTCCTCGCCCGACAATATCCGCACGACGCTGGATCTTGCGTTGCAGAAGGAAGTGGAGGCGCTGGCGGCACGCGCGGCGGGACCGACGCGCGAGGGCGTCCAGGTTGCGATCATGGTGGTGGATGTGGCCGGCCGGGAGGTTCGCGCCGCAGCTGGATCGGCCAATCGGGGGACGGCGGGCGGATGGATCGACCTAACGGACCGGCCGCGCTCGCCGGGATCGACGCTGAAGCCGTTCATCTACGGCCTTGCCTTCGACGATGGTGTTGCTGCGCCGGATACGCGGATCGCCGATATGCCGAAGCGGTTTTCGAGCTATCGTCCCGACAATTTCGATCGCTCGTTCCGTGGCGATGTCACGGTTGCACAGGCGCTGCAGCATTCGCTGAACATACCGGCTGTGTCCGCCCTGGATGCAGTGGGAGCGCAGCGGTTTGCCGCCGCGCTGGCCTTTGCCGGCGCGGACCTTTCCATGCCGCTGTCTGCGGACGACGATGCAGGGCTTGCGATTGCGCTGGGCGGTGCGGGGCTGACAGTGCGCGAGCTGGCATTGCTGTATGCGGCGTTGGGCGATCGCGGTCATGCGCTGCCGCTCAACTGGCTCAAGGCGGAGGCGGAAGCCGCGACGACGGCGAAGACGCCCGTGGCGCAAGTCATGTCCGCCCAATCGGCAAAGCAGATCCTCGATATCCTGGCCGCCTCGCCGGCGCCGGATGGGCGGATGCCGGCTCAGCTGACACAGGAAGCGCCCGTCATCGCAGCGAAGACGGGCACGTCTTATGGCTTTCGCGATGCATGGGCCGCGGGCGTTGGTAATGGTCACGCGGTGGTGGTTTGGATCGGACGTGCGGATTCAGCACCGCGACCGGGGGTGACGGGGCGGGATGCGGCGCTACCTGTGCTGTTCGAAGTTTACGACATGATTGCCCGGATCATGCCGAAGCGCGGGTCGGGGCCAGCCCTGCATGAAGACCAGCCGGGCCAGCACCTGCCACCCGATGCACTCGCCCGCTTCGAGCGCGAGAATGCGCCGCCGCATATCATGTTCCCGCCGGACGGAGCGGAGGTTTGGAAGGACGCCGAGCATGTCTCCTACGTGCTGTCGGCCGAGGGGCATGGGCGGCTGGCCTGGTATGTCGACGGCAAACCGCTTGGTAGGAATGTGGCGGGCGATGCCGTGTGGCGCCCGGGCCAGGCCGGGTTCTACGAACTGCATGTGGTGGATGAGGCCGGCCGGACGGCCAGGTCGCGCGTCAGGGTGATGAGCCCGGGATAGCCGCAGCAGCCTGGGCACCTTAGCGGGCCAGTGCCTTTACTTCCGTGTTTCTGGCGATCGCTTCGCGGCCGCCAGCGATGAGGGCGTCGATCGTGTCCTTCGGCAGGCTCACTGCGGTGGCGGCCTTGCCGAGGTCTGCGAAACGTGGGTCTGGCAGGTCGGCGAACGAAATCACGTCGAGCCTGAAATCAAGGTCACGGCAGTTCCAGCCGTTCGGCGCGCCGAGCGATGCGGCGTGTTCCGGCGACAGTCCGCAGCGCCAGGCGATGACATCGCGCTCCCAGCGTTCCAATTCGCCGGCGAAGGCGTCAGCCGCTGCGCGCTTGGGAGCGTTCACGGAGACGCTGAGGATTGCCTCGACAAGTTGGGGACCGTCAGGCCCGGCTTCCTTCATCGGCCAGACGCCTTCGGCGTTTCGCTCGGCGTTGACGATGAAAAAGGTGAAGCGTTTGAGCTTCACCGCGTCGCGCGCGCTGAAGGGGCCGTGCGGCGTTCCGGAGGCGGCGCGCAGTGTGACGATGGACGACACGCCGAAATTGTCGGCGACCCCGCCATCGGCGAGATGAACGTAATCCATCCGGGCGCTGTCGCGGAAGAAGCGGAAGGAACGCGCAGTTTCTCTCAGAAGCATCGGCGCCGTGCGGCTGGATTCGGCGGCTGCGACCCATGGATCGAGCGGATAGGGGCAGGCGCGGCCATAGGTGCGCACCACGATCGGGCGGAAGGCGACAGGAACTGACATCGAGGCGGCGACAGCGTCGGACAGGCGAACCGAGTCGAGGTCGCTGCAGATGGCGTCGAACCATGGCGCCTCGAAGGCGAACGGCGCGCCGCTGTAGAGATCGGTCGCGTTGAGGATGATCCGTGGGCGCGCCTTGAGGTCGCGCATGGTCGCCCCGTTGAAGACTTCCCTGTCGAGCCAATGGGACAGCTTGTCAGGGCCATTGAGGCCACCTTGCATAAGCCGCTCCCAATTCTGCGGCGACACCCAGGTCGTGTGCAGTTGTGATTGCCAGTCCTTGTCGAGGAGGGCGGGGCGCAGGGCTTCGAGATTGTCGGGTCCATGCTGGCCGAACCAGGCAGCCGTTATGGCGCCGCCAGAGACCGCCGTCACCAGAGCGACCTTGTCGATCAGCCGAGCACCGCCGGCGTCGCGCGTATCGCGAAGTTCTTGCAGTACGCCAAAGGAGAACGAGGCAGCACGGGCGCCGCCGCCTGACAGGGCCAGGGCAATGGCATCTTCATCGCCAGCGATGTCGATCTCGGCATTCTGCGCCGGCGTGGCAGACTGAGGCAGGTTGATCGGCCGGGTGTCCGGCGCGCCTGCGCAAGCGGCAAGGGCAACCGAGAGCGAGGCGAAGGCGGCGCGCATGATCGATCCCTGAAATCCAGCACGCAGGTTCAGCCGGGATGGCTGGAATGTCTAGCGCCGCGCGCGGTGGACGAGGCTGAGGGTGGACGGGTCGCGTTTGCCCGGATCGGCGCCGGCCAGCGCCTTGTCGAGTTCCTCGGCCAGCACTTTGCCGCGTTCGACACCCCACTGGTCGAACGGATTGATGCCCCAGAGGACTCCGGCGGCAAAGGTGCGGTGTTCGTAGAGGGCGATCAGCGCGCCGATCGCCTCAGGTGAGAGCTTCTCCAGGAGGACAGTGGTGGAACCGCGATTGCCGGGCATGTGCATGTGACGCGCCTGCGCTTCGGCTTGCGGGCCGGTCTTGCCCAGTTGCGCGAGCTGGGTTTGCGCTTCAGCGGCCGAGCGGCCGGCGAGAAGTCCCTCCGCCTGGGCGAAGGCGTTAGCCAGCAGCGCGCGCCCGCGCGTCCAGTCTCCAGCACCGGCATCCCGGCTGGCGATGAACTCGATCGCCGTGTCACGCATCCCCTGATGGAGAAGCTGGTGGAAGGAGTGCTGACCGAGGGTGCCGACTGAGCCCCAGACCATCGGCGCCGTCGGACCGACGAGGCCGGCTGGGTCGTCCGGCGCGCTCTTGCCGTTGGACTCCATTTCGAGCTGCTGGAGGAAGTCCGGGAGTTTGCGCAAGCGATGGGCGTAGGCGAGCACGGTGCGGTTGGGGATGTCGAGCGCGGTGTGGAGGAAGACGTCCATCATCGCAAGGCGGGCGGGCGTGTTGTGGATCAGGGCGGTGTCACGGAAATGAGCGTCCATCTGCGCAGCTCCCGCAAGGAACTGCGACCAGCGCTCGGCCCCCAGCGCGATCTGCAGAGAGAGTCCGACCGAAGACCACACAGAATAACGGCCACCGACGGCCTCATCCATCGGGAAGATCCGATCTTCGGCTGCGCCCCAGGCTTTCGCCTTGTCCGGTGCGGAGGAGACCGCAGCGAGATGTTCGCCGGCCTGCGTCTCGCCGAGATGTTCAACCAGCCAGTCGCGCGCCAGCTGCGCGTTCGACGCAGTCTCTGGTGTCTTGAAGGACTTCGAGACGACGATCACCAACGTGGTTGCAGGTTCAAGATGCGCGGCCGCCTCCTGGAAATCCTCGGGGTCGACATTGGCGACAAAGCGGATGTCCGGACCCCTCGAGGCGTAGTCGCGCAATGCGTCCCAGATCAGCCGGGGCCCTAGGTCGGAGCCACCGATGCCGATGTGGAGGATCGTCTTGATGGGAAAGCCGAGTCCGCCCTTGCGGGCCAGGTGTGTGAAGCTGGCGGCTTTCTCCGCCTCGCGCTTCATCGCTTCGACGGCCGGGATGCCTTTGCCGCCTCCACGCAGCGCCCAGTGCAGGGCAGGGCGGTTCTCCGAAGCGTTGACGATGCCGGCGGAGAACAGCGAGCCGATCTTTGCCTCAAGTCCCCGTTCGGCGGCGAGCGCTTGCATCGCAACCATGACGGCCATGTCGATTGGCTGCTTTGCGACATCGACTTCAAGATGGGGCGCAGACCACACGAAGCCATTCATGTCCGCCCGGCTGGCCAGCGCGCGCAGCTCGGTGGCCGAGATGCGGGCGGCTTCTGCGGCAACCTGCTTCCAGCTAGAGAGCGTCATAGCTTTTTTCCTTGCGCAGCCGGCCAATCCGGATGATGTGGCGCCGTCCATGCCGTTGGCCAGCCCCGGCTGCGCGCGGCATAGCGAAAGAGTCGTTTCCGGCGGGTTAGGCGATGCGCGCAATCTGCATGATTCCCGTCCTGGCTGCGCTTGGCGTTTCCGCGTGTGGCGAATCCGCACCGTCGGCGGCGGCGCCGAAGGTTGCGCCGCCTGCTCTCGCCGACCTGCCGGCGCCCTATGGCGAGGCGGACCTGAGCAAGGGGCGGGAGCTGTTCGGCAAGAAGTGCGGCGCCTGCCACCTTCTTGACCCGGCCAAGGGTCATAGAGTTGGCCCAAATCTGCATGGCATGTTCGACCGCGGTGTGGCCGCGTTGCCCGATTATGCCTTCTCACCGGCGCTGATGGCGTTCGATGCGCCGAGCTGGACGCCGGACCTCGTGGATCAGTGGCTGCGTTCGCCCGACGATTTCGTTCCGGGGACGTCCATGCGGCTGAACGGGATCACTGAGGCGAGCGAGCGGCGCGATCTCATCGCGCACCTCCTGATCGCATCGCGGCAGTAGGCGCAAGGCGCAGGCGCGGATAGTCTGGAGGGATGATCCATGCGCTGCAGCCCCATGTCGATTCGCCGCGGCTTCCCGTGGACAGCTTGACGGCACAGGCGCGCCGCACGCGGGGCGCCAGGCTGGAGATGATCTACCGGCTGGAAGGAGAATTGGGCGCGCTGCTTGTGCCCGAGCTGTCGAACCCCGGTCGGGCGGATGAGCTGTGGAAGCATACCTGTTTCGAGATCTTCCTTCTGAAGGCCGAGGCGCCGTCCTATGTCGAGTTCAATTTCGCGCCGACAGGGCAGTGGGCGGCCTACAGCTTCCGAAGCCGGCGCTCGGGTATGCGCAACATCGAAGGTGTGAGCCAGGCGCCGATCGGGACGATGATGTTCGGGCGACAATTCGTGCTCAAAGCGGACGTCGATCTGTCGGGCATCGACGGGTTGCCTGCCGCAGATGCGCCCTGGCGGGCGGCAATCAGCACGGTGATCGAGGCGGCGGATGGACGTAAAGCCTACTGGGCCGTTCAGCATCCGGAAGGGAATCCGGATTTCCATGCGCCCGAAGGCTTCGTGATCGACCTGCCAGCGCCGGAGTGAGACGAGTATGGCCGTGAAGTTTGGCATCGACAGGCTGGTTGCGGATGCGTCGCTTCGGGCGCCTCTGAGAGGCAAGCGCGTGGCGCTTGTCGCGCATCCTGCTTCGGTGACGGCGGATCTGACGCATTCGCTCGACGCGCTGGCGGCGTGTGGCGACGTGCAGCTGACAGCTGCGTTTGGACCCCAGCACGGGATGCGCGGGGACAAGCAGGACAACATGATCGAAAGCCCGGATTTCACCGATCCGGTTCACGGCATTCCTGTGTTCAGCCTCTACGGCGAGGGGCGCCGCCCGAGCGGCCAGATGATGAGCACGTTCGATACAGTGCTGATCGACCTGCAGGATGTCGGGTGCAGGATCTACACCTTCATCACCACGCTGCTCTACGTGATCGAGGCGGCGGCTGAGCATGGCAAGGAGGTGTGGGTGCTCGACAGGCCGAACCCGATTGGACGGCCCGTGGAGGGGCTTACGCTGCGTACAGGGTGGGAGAGCTTTGTCGGCGCAGGACCGATCCCGATGCGGCACGGGCTGACACTCGGCGAGCTGGGGAAGTGGTTCATCGACCACTTCAGGCTCGATGTGAAGTATCGCGTCATCGAGATGGAAGGGTATCGTCCTGACGAGGGACCCGGCTTCGGATGGCCGTTGCATGAGCGAACATGGGTCAACCCATCGCCGAACGCGCCGAACCTCTGGATGGCGAGGGCGTATGCGGGGACCGTAATGATCGAGGGTGCGACGCTTTCTGAAGGGCGCGGAACGACCCGCCCGCTGGAGCTGTTCGGCGCGCCGGACATCGAAGCACGCAAGGTGATTGCCGAGATGCAGGGCTTCGCGCCGCACTGGCTGAAGGGATGCCGACTGCGCGACTGCTGGTTCGAGCCGACTTTTCACAAGCATATGAAGCAGCTATGCGCCGGCGTGCAGATCCACACAGAAGATCCGAGCTACGACCACGCGGCTTTCAAGCCGTGGCGCGTTCAGGCGCTGGGCTTCAAGGCGATCCGGCGGCTCTATCCGGACTATCCGCTCTGGCGCGGGCTCGACTTCAAGTACGAGTACACCGATGGCGAGCTGGCCATCGACGTCATCAATGGCGGCAGGCAATTGCGCGAATGGGTTGACGATCCGGGATCGACCGCAGCCGATCTGGATGCGATTACGGTTCCTGACGAGCAGGCCTGGATCGTCGCGCGGAAACCCTACTTGCTCTACTGAGCGTTCGCTCACATAGTGCCGCCGACCTCTACGGGAGCGGCATGTGAGCGCTGTTGACTATCTTGCGCCTTCAAGTGTTGCGGACGCCGTGCGCGCGCTGCATGCGGCTGGACCGGCTGCAAGACTCATGGCTGGAGGAACGGATCTGCTGGTGCAGATGCGCGGCGGCCGCGCGAAGCCAAAGGTCGTGATCGACCTCAAGCGTATTCCGGCGCTGACGGGCGTTCGCCAAGAAGCCGGAGGCTTTGTCATCGGCGCTGCGACTTCGGGGGCGATGCTCGGCGAGCATGCTGCGCTGAAAGCCGCCTGGCCCGGGGTCGTGGAGGCTGCAAACCTGATCGGCTCGACCCAGGTGCAAGGACGGGCAAGCCTTGGCGGCAATCTCTGCAACGCATCGCCGGCGGCCGACAGCGTGCCGGCGCTGATCGCGGCAGGGGCTGTCTGTGTCATCGAAGGCCCGGCCGGCGTCCGCGAGTTGGCCGTCGAGCATGTGCAGACGGGACCTGGAAAGACGTCGCTGTCTGCCGACGAGATCCTGGTGGCGTTCCGCCTGCCTGTGCGGCCGGCTCGGTCGGGCGACGCCTATCTTCGCCTGATCCCGCGGACGGAGATGGACATCGCCGTCGTGGGAGCGGGCGTCAGTGTGGCGCTGGATAGTGCTGGCATATGCACGGCTGCGCGCGTGAGTGTTGGCGCGGTGGCTCCGACCTGTCTGCTTGTTGAGGCGGCAGGGGCCGCGCTTGTGGGAACGAAGGTGGACGAGGCAGCGCTGTCGAAGGTCGAGGTTGCTGTGGCAGCCGCTTGCAGGCCGATCAGCGACAAGCGCGGAACGGCGGAATACCGGACGAAGGTTGCATCCGTGCTGGCGCGACGAGCCGCGGTGATAGCGAAGGAACGAGCAAGCGCATGAGCCGGACGGTTGTGAATGCCATGGTCAATGGCGAGCCGGTGGAGTTCCTCGCCGGCGGCGGGCAGTCGCTGCTAGATGCGCTGCGCGATGAGCTGCGCCTGACGGGGAGCAAGGAAGGGTGCGGCACGGGCGATTGTGGCGCGTGTTCGGTGATTGTGGACGGGCGACTGGTGTGCGCCTGCCTGATGCTGGCGCCCGAGGCCGAAGGCAAGCGGATCGAAACCATCGAGGGGCTGGCGGACAATGGCCATCTGCATCCGCTTCAGCACCAGTTTCTCGAACAGGCGGCGCTGCAATGCGGCTTTTGCACGCCGGGGCTGCTGATGGCGGCGAAGGCGCTGCTGGATCGCAACCCCGATCCGACGG
The DNA here is from genome assembly GCA_041166025.1 of Pseudomonadota bacterium. Taxonomy (GTDB): domain Bacteria; phylum Pseudomonadota; class Alphaproteobacteria; order Caulobacterales; family Hyphomonadaceae; genus UBA7672. Next base: position 17,960 of record JBEAMJ010000054.1, read on the forward strand.
AGAGTGAGGTGCGCTACTGGCTCGCCGGAAACATCTGCCGCTGCACGGGATACGACAAGGTTGTCCGGGCCGTGATGGATGCAGCGGCGGACCTGCGTCAGTCGGAGAGACCGAGATGAGCGACGGCAATCAGGGTGGGATCAATCTGAAGGTCGTCGGCAGCAGGCCGGTGCGTCCGGATGGCGTCGACAAGGTGACAGGCAGGGCGCAGTTCGGCGCGGACTTCCACCTGCCGGGCATGCTGACCGGCCGGATCAAGCGCAGCCCACATGCGCACGCGCGTATCTTGAAGATTGATGCGAGCGCAGCCCTCGCTCTTCCGGGGGTGAAGGCGGTCGTCACGAGTTCGGATTTTGCATCCGACGCGACAGGCGAAATCGAGGCGGGCGAGGGCCATGCGGCGATCCAGGAAATCGCAGCGAACTGTCTCGCAAAGGGCAGGGTGCTCTATCAGGGCCACGCCGTAGCGGCTGTGGCTGCAACGCAGCCAGAGATTGCAGATGAGGCGCTCGAACTGATCGAGGTCACATACGAAGTCCTGCCGCATGTGATCGATGTCGAGGCAGCGATGGCGGCTGACGCGCCCGTGCTCCACGAGGACATGTTCACAAAGGGCGTTACGCCGAAGCCTGCACATGCCTCCAACGTCGCGGCGAAGCATGTGATGGGACGTGGGGATGTGGCAGCGGCCTTCAATGCGGCCGACCTGATTGTTGAGGGCCGATACGAAACGGCTGCGGTGCACCAGGGCTATATCGAGCCGCATGCCTGCGTCGCCTCGTGGGGCGCTGATGGGCAGAGCACGATCTGGTGTTCAAGCCAGGGACAGTTCGTCATCCGCGCGATGGTCGCGAAGATCCTCAACATGCCGCTGTCGGATATCAAGGTGATCCCTGCCGAGATCGGCGGTGGGTTCGGCGGCAAGACCACGGTCTATCTGGAGCCGGTGGCGCTTGCGCTGTCGAGGAAATGCGGGCGGCCGGTGAAGATCGTTATGTCGCGCGAGGAGGTGTTCCTTGCGAGCGGGCCGACTTCGGGCGCCGTGATCGACGTAAGGCTGGCGGTGCGCAAAGATGGCCGGATCACGGGCGCCGAGCTGACCCTGAAATACCAGGCCGGCGCGTTTCAGGGCTCGCCCGTCAATCTCGGATTAATGACAGCGTTCGCCTGCTACGATGTCGAAGCGCTTGCGCTGACGGGTTACGACGTTGTCAGCAACCGCCCGAAGGTGGCGGCCTATCGCGCGCCGGGCGCGCCGATGGCGGCGTTTGCGGTCGAGAGCGCGATCGATGATCTTGCCACAAGGCTGGGCATGGATCCGATCGACCTGCGCATTCTCAACGCGGTGCGCGATGGCGCAAAGACGGTCTATGGCGCAACGGTGAAGCACGCGGCGCTTGTCGAGACGCTCGAGGCGATCAAGGCCTCGCCGCACTATCAGGCGCCCGTTGCCAAAGGATGCGCGCGCGGCGTGGCGGCTGGCTTCTGGTTCAACGTCGGCGGTGAGAGTTCGGCGGCGGTGCACGTCGATGAGGACGGCGGTGTCACGGTGGTGTCGAGCAACCCGGACATCGGCGGCTCGCGGGCCTCCATGGCGATGATGGCGGCCGAGACGCTGGGCCTGCCGATCGAGCGCGTACGCTGTACGGTCGCGGATACGACCTCGATCGGCTACAGCGGCGTCACGGGCGGCAGCCGGGTGACGTTTGCGACGGGCATGGCCGTCGTCGAGGCGGCGCAGAAGGTCGTGGCTGACCTGAAGCGGCGAGCAGCTGCGACGTGGGAATGTGACGTCGCCATGGTGGAGTGGAAGGACGGGGCTGCGACCTGCACCGATCCTTCGAAGGATGTTAAGCCGCTGTCGATCAAGGCGCTTGCCGGGAAGTCGGCGAAGACGGGCGGGCCGATTGCGGCCGAGGTTTCGCTCAATGCGCAGGGAGCAGCTGCCGGATATGGCGTGCATGTGTGCGATCTGCAGATCGATGCGGAGACAGGGCGGTCGATGGTGACGCGCTACACCGCAGCGCAGGATGTGGGACGCGCGATCCATCCGGCCTATGTCGAGGGCCAGCTGCAGGGTGGTGCTGCGCAGGGGATCGGGTGGGCTCTCAACGAAGAGTATGTTTATGGCAAGTCGGGCCTGCTCGAGAACGCCGGATTCCTCGATTACCGGATGCCCGTGGCTTCTGACCTGCCCATGATCGACACGATCCTCGTGGAGGCGAAACCGAACCCACGCCATCCCTACGGAGCGAAGGGGGTGGGTGAGGTTCCGATTGTTCCCCCGCTGGCCGCTGTAGGGAATGCGGTGAGCCGGATTGTCGGCAGGCGGATGTCATCGCTGCCGCTTTCGCCGGCGAAGGTGCTGGCTGCGATGGGCAAGTAGCTTGCCCCGTGTGACCAGTATTGCCGCGCGGGTTGCTGACTTCACTGGCGGGCTTTGCACGTTCGAGGTCGACGCGCGGACAGTGCGTTCGCTGCTGCGCGAGCTGGAGGCGCGGTTTCCGGGGTTGGGCGAACATGTGGAGCAGGAGATGTCGCTGGCGATCGATGGCGAGATTTTCCAGGATGCGCTGGGCGCCGAGATCGGGGCGGAGAGCGAGATTGTACTGATCCCCAAGATCGCCGGCGGCTAGGCGCCCGGACGCGATCCCTCATTCATTGACCCGACACGTCTGGGGCAGAATGACCTGCCTTGCCTGTCTGTGCGGAACATGTGGCGTGCGCTTGAGGATCATCCCAAGCGTTGTCGCGGCGGCTTGCACATTGCCATGGCGATGGTGGACGCTCGCCAGGGAAAATTCGTGGGCAATCCCCAAATCCTGCCGAGCCATGTTGCGAGGGTGGGTCAGAGGATGACGAGACCCTCGACGCTGCAGTCTTGGACGATGGCAATGCCGGACGAGAGGACCCGTGCACGCTAAAGTATCGACGACCGGCAAACCCCGGTGAGCGCCTCGGCGGGCTCTGGCATCACTTTGCAGTGCAGGTGGTGCGGGTGGAGGGACTCGAACCCCCACGGGTTGCCCCGCTGGAACCTAAATCCAGTGCGTCTACCAGTTCCGCCACACCCGCGCGCCAGCGAAGGGGGGTTGATAGGCGGGTTGGGCGGGAAAGGCCAGTGGGTCACCCTTTCGCGGCGGCCCTGAGGGCGGCAAGGTCGAATTTGACCATCTGCATGAAAGCCGCAGTGACACGTTGGCGGGCGCCGGCGTCGCCGCTGGAGAGGACCTCCGCGAGAAGGGATGGCACCACCTGCCAGGAGACGCCGAAGCGGTCCTTGAGCCAGCCGCACTGGCTGGGCTGCCCGCCACCGGCGAGGAGACTCTCCCAGTAATGGTCGATCTCGTCCTGAGTGTCGCAATGGATCTGGAACGAGACGGCTTCGGATTGCTTGAACATCGGGCCGCCATTGAGACCCATGAACGCCTGACCCATGACGGTCGCATAGGCGACCAGGACCTCACCCTTTTTCTTGCCGCCAGGGCTGTCCTGCTCGTAGCGCTGGATTTCGCCCATGTGGGAGTTGGGCAGGAGGGAAACGTAGAGCTGCATCGCCGCCTCGGCATCGTTGTCGAACCAGAGGCAGGTGATGAGGGATTTCTTCATCGGGAGGCTCCTTGGGCGAGATGGTCTTGCCCATTTCTGGCCGAAGGACGCATCAGGACCCAATAATCCGACACAGGCGGCCGAGAATGGCCTTTCCGGGCTGGTAAACCATGGTCGGGAAGGGTGGAATCCGCGCATGGACAGGGCCTGCAGGGGTGTGTAAGACACGCGCCTTTCCCGCCCGGCTTATGGCCGCCGGCGGGTACAACCATTCTGCCTGACAGGGTTTCCACGATGAACGTCACCGAGACGAAATCGGAAGGTCTTTCGCGGGAGTACCGCGTTTCCATCCCCAAGGGCGAACTCGCGGCCAAGTTCAACGCGAAGATCACCGAGCTGCAGCCCAAGATGAACCTCAAGGGGTTCCGGCCGGGCAAGGTTCCGGCTGCACACATCAAGAAGATGTACGGCAAGTCGATCATGGCCGACATCGTCAATGATGTGGTCCAGGAGACCTCCGATAAGGCGCTTGCCGAGAAGGCGCTGCGCCCGGCCTCGCGTCCCTCGATCAAGCTCGACGGGGATCAGGACAAGCTGATCAATGGCGAGGCCGACCTCGACTATTCGATGGCGCTGGAAGTGATGCCCGACTTCGAGCCGACCGATGTGACGGCGATCTCGCTGGAGCGCTGGGTCGCCGAAGTGCCCGCACAGGAAATCGAGGAGTCGCTGAAGCGCCTTGCGGACAACAACAAGGCCTATGAGACGAAAGAGGGCAAGGCCGAGACGGGCGATGCCGTGGTCATCGACTTCGTCGGGTCGATCGACGGCGAAAAGTTCGATGGCGGGGCGGCCGAGGGCCACACGCTGGTGCTGGGGTCGGGCCGGTTCATCCCGGGCTTCGAGGACCAGCTCGTCGGCGCATCAGCCGGCGCGGAGGTAAAGGTCAACGTCAACTTCCCGGACGACTACCAGGCCGAAAATCTCAAGGGCAAAGCCGCCCTGTTCGAGGTGAAGGTCCACGAAGTGAAGGCGCCGAAGGACGTTGCGATCGACGATGAGTTTGCCAAGACGCTTGGCCTCGAGAGCCTCGAGGCGCTGAAGGACGCCATCAAGGGGCAGATTTCTGGCGAGCTGAACTTCGCCACGCGCCAGCAGGTGAAGCGTGTGCTGCTAGATGCGCTGGACGAGCGCCATTCGTTTGACCTGCCGCCGCTGATGGTAAAGGCGGAGTTCGAACAGATCTGGTCGCAGTTCGAAGGTGAGAAAAAGGCCGGGCGCCTGTCGGAAGAGGACAAGGCGAAGTCGGACGACGAGCTCAGGGCCGAGTACCAGAAGATCGCCGAGCGCCGCGTGCGTCTGGGTCTCGTGCTGGCCGAGATTGGTCGACGCGCCGAGGTGCAGATCACAAATGACGAACTGGTCCGCGCCCTGCGCCAGGAAGCCTCGCGCTATCCTGGTCAGGAGAAGCAGGTAATCGAGTTCTACACCAAGAACCAGAACGCCATGGCCCAGCTGCGCGCGCCGATCTACGAGGAGAAGGTCGTCGATTACATCCTCGAAAAGGCGACCGTGACCGACAAGACCGTCACGCGCGAAGAGCTGATGAAGGAAATCGGGGACGAGTAGGCGCAGGTCTTTGCGGCTGTTTGCATCGACGACGACGCTCTCGGCAGGCAATGGCGCAGGCGGGCCCGCACCTAGGCGGACATTGACCAATTCATGCTGATGAAGAGGTCGCCGAGATCGAAGATGAGATGGCGGTCGTTCCGGTCATTGCTGATGACATGGCACTGCCAATCACAGTTATCCGGGACCGGTATCCCGGCGTAATCGCGAAGGTAGCGGACATCTTCGGAAAACGTCGATAAGCTTGAGAAGCGGGTCGCCGCCGGAAGGGGTAAGGGCACCCTGTGATGGCGAAGCATGATCGCAGCGAAGTGGTCGAGCGACTCGATTGCAAATTCGTGCCGTTTCGCAATTGAAATCTCCAGAAGCTGTTCGGAAGCCCAGTTTTCGAATTCGTATTGGTCGAAAATCAGCGTTTTCATCGCGACGCGCTCCCAGCCGCCTGCCTGTGCAGCCGGGCGCCCGCACGTCAAGCGTGCTACCCCTTGCACTTCACCGTCCGCGTTCGGATATTGTTAGTCCAATCCGTATTTGAGTCCCCCCTGGCCCCAGCCCGTGGGGTTGTCTTGGAAAGAACCCGCGCACATGGACGATCTCACCCCGAAGGCGATGAATCTCGTCCCCATGGTTGTGGAGCAATCCAGCCGCGGCGAACGGGCCTATGACATCTTTTCGCGTCTTCTGAAGGATCGGATCGTGTTCGTGACGGGCCCGATCGATGACGGCCTTGCGAGCCTGATCACTGCCCAGCTGCTCTTCCTGGAGTCCGAGAACCCCAAGAAAGAGATTGCGATGTATATCAACTCGCCGGGCGGATACGTTCATTCCGGCCTCGCGATCTACGACACCATGCAATACATCCGCAGCCCCGTTTCGACGGCCTGCATCGGCATGGCAGCCTCCATGGGCGCGCTCCTTCTGACGGCCGGAGAGGCGGGAATGCGGTTCGCGACCCCGAATTCGCGCATCCTGCTGCACCAGCCCTCGGGCGGTTTCCGCGGCGTCGCCTCGGACATCGAACGGCACGCAATGGACATTCTTGCCACGAAAAAGCGGCTCAACGAGATCTACGTCAAGCATACCGGGCAGACCTACGAGATGGTCGAAAAGACCCTGGATCGGGACAGTTTCATGACCGCGAGCGAGGCCCAGGCCTTTGGAATCGTGGACAAAGTCTATGAAAAACGTGCGGCGCCGGCCGATTAACCCCTGTTTTTCGACAGATTCGCTGTATGGACGCTGAGCGCTCACCTTGCGGCGCCCTGCTTGCTATGATCCGATAGAGTGCCTTGAACCTATCGGAAACGATTGAAATATACGATTCGGGGCTTGGGCTGGCAGGTGTGACGCCCACCGGATTCGCGTCCGGCAGCGTATTCGAGGTGTCGATGAACAAGAGCACTTCAGGCGACAGCAAGAACACGCTGTACTGTTCGTTCTGCGGCAAGTCCCAGCACGAAGTCAAAAAGCTCATCGCGGGTCCCACGGTTTTCATCTGCGACGAGTGCGTCGAACTGTGCATGGACATCATTCGCGAGGAGTCGAAGACGGCTCTCGTGAAGTCGCGCGATGGCGTGCCGACACCGCGCGAGATCTGCGACGTGCTGGACGACTATGTGATCGGTCAGGCCAAGGCAAAGCGGGTGCTTTCGGTCGCCGTGCACAATCACTACAAGCGGCTGAACCATGCCGCCAAGAATTCCGACGTCGAGCTGTCGAAGTCGAACATCCTCCTGATCGGCCCGACAGGCTGCGGCAAGACGCTGTTGGCGCAGACGCTGGCGCGCATCATCGACGTGCCGTTCACGATGGCGGACGCCACGACGCTCACCGAAGCAGGTTATGTCGGCGAGGACGTCGAGAACATCATCCTCAAATTGCTGCAGGCCTCCGACTACAATGTCGAGCGCGCGCAGCGCGGCATCGTCTACATCGATGAGATCGACAAGATCAGCCGCAAGTCCGATAACCCCTCGATCACGCGTGACGTGTCGGGTGAGGGCGTCCAGCAGGCGCTGCTGAAGATCATGGAAGGTACGGTTGCCTCGGTGCCGCCTCAAGGCGGGCGCAAGCATCCGCAGCAGGAGTTCCTGCAGGTCGACACCACGAACATGCTGTTCATCTGCGGCGGCGCGTTCTCGGGCCTGGACAAGGTGATTTCGGATCGCGGCCGGGGCACGTCGATCGGCTTCGGCGGCAACGTCGTTGCGCCCGAGGATCGCCGCACCGGCAAGATCCTCGAAGAGTGCGAGCCGGAAGACCTGGTGAAATTTGGCCTGATCCCGGAATTCATCGGCCGCCTGCCGGTGATCGCGACGCTGGAAGACCTGGACGAGGCTGCCCTCATCCAGATCCTCACCGAGCCGAAGAATGCCTTGCTCAAGCAGTACCAGCGCCTGTTCGACATGGAGAATGTGACGCTGACCTTTACCGACGACGCTCTGTCCGCCGTGGCGCGTCGCGCCATCCAGCGGAAGACCGGCGCGCGGGGCTTGCGTTCGATCATGGAGGGCATCCTGCTCGACACCATGTTCGAGCTGCCCAACCTGCGCGGTGTCGAGGAAGTGGCAATCAACGCTGAGGTTGTGGAAGGCCGCGCGCGGCCGCTCTATGTCCACGGATCCGAGAGCCAGGCCGCGACGGCCTCGTAAGTTCGCTGACCCCAGCCTGATGGCTGTATTCATGTCGCTCGGGTTTGCTCGACGCTCGTGAAACGATTCGCCTCTCCGGGTGGCGGGCGCAAGGCTGAATGACAAACGCGCGGCGGTTTCAGCCCGGCATCGGGTTCGAACCAAATACTCGTGCAAAATCATGCGTCACAGTCGCGGGTTGAACCGGAGACAGTGACGGGCCACTTTGTTACTCAAGTGAATGTCCGGTCCGATCTCTCTGGCATGGCCCGGCCTTCCTCCCGCAAGCGAGCTTCCATGAAGGCGCCAGCGGCGAAGAAAGGAGAACTATCTCATGGCGACCATCCTCCCCGTCCTGCCCCTGCGCGACATTGTCGTGTTCCCGCGCATGGTGGCGCCCCTCTTTGTTGGACGCGACAAGTCCGTGCGTGCGCTCGAGGAGGTCGAGAAGGGCGGGGGCGAAATCCTGCTCGTCGCGCAAAAGGAAGCCGGCGTCGATGATCCGGCCGAGGAAGATCTTTACGCGGTCGGCGTCGTTGCGACGATCCTGCAGTTGCTCAAGCTTCCGGACGGCACCGTAAAGGTCCTCGTTGAAGGCAAGCACCGCGCGCGCCTCGAGCGGCTGATCGACAAAGGCGACTACTACGCCGCTGAATTCTCGCGGCTCGATGAGAAGAAGGCAGACTCAGAGGAGTCCGCCGCGCTGATGCGCGCCGTGATCGAGCAGTTCGACGGCTATGTGAAGCTCAACCGGAAGATCCCGGCGGAGACTGTCGGCACGGTGAGCGCCATCACCGACCCCGGCCATCTTGCCGATGCTGTGGCGGCACAGCTGTCGATCAAGCTGGAAGACAAGGAGCAGCTGCTCGAGCTCATCGATGTCACAGAGCGCCTGGAGAAGGTGTTCTCGCTGATGGAAGGCGAGATCGGTATGCTCCAGATGGAGCGGAAGATCCGCAACCGCGTGAAGCGGCAGATGGAGAAGACGCAGCGCGAATACTATCTCAACGAGCAGATGAAGGCGATCCAGCGCGAGCTGGGCGATGGCGACAGCGGAGGCGGCGAGCGCGACGAAATCGGCGAACTGGAAGAGAAGATCGCCAACACGCCGATGTCTGAAGAGGCGCGCGCCAAGGCCGAGGCCGAGGTGAAGAAGCTGCGCCAGATGTCGCCGATGTCGGCGGAGTCCACGGTGGTGCGTAACTATCTCGACTGGATGGTCTCCCTCCCGTGGGGCCGCAAGAAGGAAGTCGTGCGCGACCTGCAGCACGCCGAAGACGTGCTCAACGCGGATCACTATGGCCTCGAGAAGGTCAAGGAACGCATCCTCGAACACCTCGCCGTGCAGACGCGCGCGGACAAGGTGCGCGGGCCAATCCTGTGCCTCGTCGGGCCTCCGGGCGTCGGCAAGACCTCGCTGGGCAAGTCGATTGCAAAGGCGACTGGCCGCGATTTCGTGCGCGTGTCGCTGGGCGGCGTGCGGGACGAGGCCGAAATCCGTGGCCACCGCCGGACCTATATCGGCTCCATGCCGGGCCGCATTATCCAGTCGATGAAGAAGGCCAAGAGCGGCAACCCGCTGTTCCTGCTCGATGAAATCGACAAGCTCGGCCAGGACTATCGCGGCGACCCGTCGTCGGCCCTTCTTGAGGTTCTCGATCCCGAGCAGAACGTGACGTTCAACGACCACTATCTGGAGGTCGACTACGACCTTTCGGATACGATGTTCATCACGACGGCCAACTCGCTGAACATGCCGCAGCCCCTGCTGGACCGGATGGAGATCATCCGCCTTGAAGGTTACACGGAAGACGAGAAGGTCGAGATCGCCAAGCGGCACCTGCTGCCCAAGACGATCGAGAACCACTCGCTGCGCGAGGGCGAACTCGTGGTGGAAGAGAGCGCGATCCGCGACCTTATCCGCTACTACACGCGCGAAAGCGGCGTACGCTCACTGGAACGCGAGATGGCGCGACTTGCACGCAAGGCTGTGCGCGACATCGAACTGAAGAAGGCCACGACCGTGGTGGTCAGCGCCGAGAACCTCGGCAAGTTCGCCGGCGTGCGGAAGTATCGCTATGGCGTGGCCGATCGCGACGACCAGATCGGCGTGGTCACTGGCCTCGCCTGGACCGAGGTGGGCGGCGATTTGCTGACCATCGAGGCGGTGCAGATGCCTGGACGTGGCCGCATGACGGTGACTGGCAGCCTGCGGGACGTGATGAAGGAGTCGATCTCGGCGGCACAGTCGCTCGTGCGGTCGCGTTCGGTACAGATGGGTATCCGCCCACCTGTGTTCGACAACACGGACATCCATGTGCACGTACCCGATGGCGCAACGCCAAAGGACGGTCCCTCTGCGGGCATCGCCATGACGACGGCGATCGCCTCGTTGCTCACCGGCAACCCGATCCGCAAGGATATCGCCATGACCGGCGAGATTACCCTGCGCGGGCGCGTGCTGCCGATCGGCGGCCTGAAGGAAAAACTGCTTGCGGCCCTGCGTGGCGGCATCAAGACGGTGCTGATCCCGGAGGAGAACGAGAAGGATCTGGTCGACTTGCCCGAAAACGTGAAGTCAGGCCTCACCATCGTGCCGGTTGCGACCATCGAGCAGGTGCTGGCGCGTGCGCTGGTCCGGCCGCTGACGCCGATCCAGTGGAGTGAGGCGGAGGAGGCCGCCTATCGCGCGACGCTTGGCGGTCGCGCCGGGGCGCCGGGCGAGGCGCAGCTGCCTCACTGAGGCGGTCGGCAGAAGACAGGAGCGGGCCCGCCGGAGACGGCGGGCCCGTTTCGATTCAGCGCCCGAAGAACTTGCTGAACATGCCCTTGGCGGCGTTGGCGGCCTGTTCCTTGACAGCGCCCATCGCCTGCTGGCGCGCCTCTTCAATGAGCTTGGTGATCATCGCTTCCAGCACGTCCTTGCCGATGCCGGTCTCGGCCGCCGCCGCAGCAATGGCCTCATCCTTGTCGCCCTGGAAATTCTTCGCCAGGGCTGTAGCGGCCTTGAGCG
>JBEAMJ010000055.1:0-36273 GCA_041166025.1 Pseudomonadota bacterium
CACCGTCGAACCCTTGACGCCGGAGATCAAAAAGAGCTTAGAAACTATCGCCGATGTCGCCCGCAAGCCGGGCGTCGATCAATCGGAACGCATGGGCGTCGATCTATCGGAATGCCTGGGCACCTTCATCGGAATCCGCACTATAGGCCCAATAGCCCAAGGCCGGCGTTGCAGGCGAGAAATACACCTGACCAGAGCACGACGCTGAGCATCGAGATCGCAAGCAGAGACAGATTACACGCCAAGGTCAAACGGGCGTCAACAAGGATGGCGTGGGCGTTTGAAACCAAAGTCCTCTGCAAACCCTGCACTTGCCAAGCATGGCGACAGTGGCCGCCGACGATCAGCAGCCAATGGAGCTTGTCAGCCAGATCGAACGAACGGACGACTGGTTCGAGGGGCTGCACAGGCTGCTGGCCGGTGCCGAATGCCGCATCATGTGCGCTTATGCGGCGTAAAGTGAGGCAACGCGAAGCGGTGATCGGGTTTGGCCTAGCCAGATGAGATGGACGACTTCCGTACGCGACATCAGACCAGGCTAGATGCCGGCGACCCATGCCGAGCGAACCAACCCCTTGAACCCGCGCCGTTCTTGTCGGCCTACTCTTTTGGCTTGAACACACCTGAGTAGGTCACAGCAGCAAAGCCGACAACGAGGGCCCCCAGAAAGGCGTAAATCGCCTTGGCCCAGTGCCAGACTGTGACCTCGTCAAACATTCGAATTGTCGACGACGAAGTAGCGTCAATTGTCGATGGCCCTGGCAGCGACACCGCTGGGATCGCGATGCCGGCAAACAGACCTGCTTGCCCCATATCACCGGGGTCACACCGGAACTCCTGACGCAGATCTATGAAGGGAATTGCCACATCAAGCGCGTACAGCGGCGCCACCACAGACTGGCAGGCGCGCTGAAGGCCGTCCTCGTTTGTTTCGATCAGCACACCGCGGGCAGACATCACCTCAACCCCAACCGTGCCGACGAGCCAGAAGCAGAGCACAGTCACCGTGGTTCGAAAAATTGACAAACCAAAGCCAAATGGCGTTTCAGCGAAAAGCCAGACGAAGGGTTGCTGCCATTTCGGTCGGGCTCGGTTTTCTTCCCGATACCCCTCTCGTTGGAGCCGCCGAGCGTCCGAGTGTCTGCCGGACCGAGCAAAGGCACTTGCGCATTCGCGCCATGGATGAGGCGAGACAATTAGCCGTCCACCGTGCTCTCGAAAACTACTACGCCGCAACCAGTTGCGTCGCTGTTTCCAAGGTACACCATCTTCAGGATCGACTTGGATCTGCGAGATACCGATCCCATCGAGCCTGATCCTGTCTGCCCCGTCCCACGCAGACGGCGCGAAGCTGCCCAGGATGCTGGTCCTTGTCGCTGAAAGATCCACATCCCCGCCAATCAGGTTGTCATGCGCATGGAGCTTCCCACCGATGCTGCAACCGCTTGCATCCAGAGCATCGCGCTCTGGACTGCTCAGGCGCGCTCCGCTGAGAGCCAAGTCGCCCCCAATGGTGGCGCCGCTAATGACAAACCCGCCTTCGGCCTCGAAGCGATGGTCATTCTTGGACAAGAGCAGCGCATTCCCCCCGATCTGGATGCCGGCGGCGCCGAGCGCAATATCGTTGGGGTTCGACAGATGGGAGCCGCCGCATACGAGATCGCTTGATACCCTGGCATTCCACAGCAAGACCTTGCCTTGGCTCTCGAAGCGATGATTGCCAGACGACATCAGACGCAGGTGCCCGCCGATCGTGCACCCATTGGCATCAAGAGCATCGCCCCCCGGATTGCTGAGGCGGGCGCCCATGAACTCGCAATCGCGGCCGATGCTTCCATTCCAAAGGCGCACCTCGCCGTCGGCCTCGAAGCGATGCTCGCCCATGACATTGAACAGCGCCTGCCCGCCGATCTGGACACCGGAAGCGCTGAGCGCAATGTCGTCCGGGTTCGACAGATGGGAGCCATCAAGATCCAATTTTCCCTTTATGATCGCGTCAGCAAGCAGGAGCCTACCCTCGACCTCGCAGCGACTTTGTTCGCGAGGATTGAGGATTAAGCCCCCGCCGATGCTGCAACGGCTTGCATCAAGCGCATCACCCTTCGGATTGCTCAGGCGCGCTCCACTGAGGTTGCAATCGTAGCCTATGTTTCCATCCGAAATGAACACCTCACCCTCGGCCTCGAAGCGATGCTCGCCATTGGTATTGAACCACGCGTTCCCGCCGACCTGGATGCCGTAAGCGGACAGCGCGGCTCCGCCTGGGTTCGATAGACGGGCACCACCGCAGGAGAGGTCTCCGGATATCTTGGCCTTGTGTAGAAAAAGCCGGCCCTCACTCTCAAAGCGATGTTCACCGTTCGAAGCCAAAGTCAGGTCGCCGCCGATGGTGCACCCGCCGGCACCAAAAGGATCGCCCTTCGGATTGCCGAGGCGCGCTCCACTGAGGTTGCAATCGCGGCCTATGTTTCCATCCGAAATGAGCACCTCGCCCTCGGCTTCGAAGCGATGCTCGCCATTGGTATTGAACCACGCGTTCCCGCCGACCCGGACGCCGTAAGCGGACAGCGCGGCTCCGCCTGGGTTCGATAGACGGGCGCCACCGCAGTAGAGGTCTCCGGATATCTCGGCCTTGAACAGAAAAAGCCGGCCCTCACTCTCAAAGCGATGATCGCCTTCAGTCACCAAACCCAGGTGCCCGCCGATCGTGCACCCGCTTGCATCAAGCGCGTCGCCCCCCGGATTGCTGAGGCGCGCGCCCATGAACTCGCAATTGCGGCCGATGCTTGCATTCGAAAGACGCACCTCGCCGTCGGCCTCGAAGCGATGCTCGCCCTCGGTATGGAACGTTGCCTCTCCGCCGATCCGGGCGCCTGCTGCGTCAAGCGCCATGCCGTCCGGGTTCGAGAGACGGGCGCCATCGAGAGACAGATCACCACCGATGGTCGCGCCGTTAATCTTGAACTCGCCTGAACAATCGAAACGCATTTCGAATGACAGGCTGCCTCCGATCTTGGCCAGCCAGAGTTGCAGGGCGGGAGGCACCACCGTCAGACCTTCCGGCACCTCCGGCGGGCTTCGAAGCGTGGCGCCTCGTCCCCAGACGTCTCCGCCAATTTCTGCTGCACGAAGGCGGATATACGCGCTGCCAGGGATGCTTGCATCGTCGGTTGGTAGAGGAGAGGATTCGCGAAAATCGAGATCGCCTCTTACCTGCACCCCTTCGCCCCACAACTCCCTGAAACGGCTCTTTCGAATGGAGAGGCGCGCCAGTTCTGTATTGGAGACATTGATCCGGCCAGGAAGGTCACACTCCTCCAGTGCCAGTACGCCAAGACCGCCGCCTTGCGGACCGTAGCAGTCAGCAAGATCGAGATCACCGTCGAGGCGCACGCCACGTATACGTGCGCCGGCTGGCAGGTTGTGGGCTCGGGGATCACGGCCGAGAACAAGCCTTTTCAGTAACGCGGCGGCCAGGATCGGTTTGCATTGCGGATCGTAGCCCCGCTCCTGTGTCAGGTCTGACCATTCACCCGCCAGCAGGTCTCTGATCAGTCGATCCTCGTCGACCCTCGTTTCGACGCCAGCCATCCCTGACCCTACGCCCCCGCATTCTCAAACTGACGTCACATTGTTCTCTGCGCGTCGCCTTTGCAATGCCCTCGGGTCCGACACAGAAACGCCTGGCTGGACATCGGCGCCAGCAAATGACTGCTCCGCACGCTGAAGATCACCTCGAAGCTCAGCTGCTTCCTGTTTCCGTGGGCACGGGCAGGATCAGCAAAACGCGTCGAGCAATGGCGTTCACGACCTCCCGCTTTTCCTGCGTATAGGCGTGACGCGCGTAGACTCCGATTACGCCGGGTATCCGATGCTGCGTCAGCGCCCGGATCTCCTCGATCGAGCAGCCTTCGCGCTGGGCCAGGGTGACAGCGGTCCTGCGAAGGTCGTGCGTCCGCCAGTCGCCCTGCCCGGTCTCACGCCAGTCCTTGCCGTAGAGCTGGGTCCGCAATCCGTCCATGCCGTTGGAAGCGCCACCATAGGGCTTCCAGCCATCGCTCCCGACACCGAAGACATAAGGACCGCTGAGCGCCGGGATCGCGCTCAGTTCCGCGATGGCAAGATCTGAAAGTGGCACATCATGCGCTCGTCCTGACTTCATGCCTGCGGCTGGTATACTCCAGAGCCTCGCCGCGAAGTCGATCTGGTCGCGGCGCATCTGACCGATCGATCCGCGCCGCTGCGCCGTAAGCAGCGACAGGAAGTTGATGTGCGCGAACACGCTGTCGGCCTGCCAGAGTGCGCGGATTTCGTCGTCGGTGAGCACGCGGTCGCGTGAGGCGGCGAGGCGCGGCGAGCGGATGGCGAGGCAGGGATTGTGATCGACAAGGTCGCGTTCGAGCGCCCACTGGAAGAAATGGCGCAGATAGCTGTAGGCAGCGCGGCGGCGCGCGGGATGCGTACCAAGCGCGTCGAGCAGCGTCACGATGTCGGCGCGCTCGATGGTGCGAATGGGACGATCGCCAAATCGCGGGATCAGATGAGTGACGGCAGGCTTGCGCGCCACAAAAACCGCGGCCCGCTTGAAGCCAAGCCTTGCCCACAGCTTCCGTCTCCACAGCCTGCCAGTGAGGCTGAACCGCGCGCTGCAGCGACCGCCGGCTAACCTGGAGGCCTCCCTCCAACAGAAGGTCCTGGCGCACCACGTCGACACCACCGCGATGGCGGATAAAGCGCTCGCCCAGCCAATCCTGGTGCCCATCCAGCAGCTTACGCCGCTTCGGCGCCTTGAAGCTCGCCGCCCCGCCCACCAGAACACAGTGCCCGACCGTGCGATGGCTGTAGCCCATAGCCCAGCCAATCCGCTTGCTTCCCCAGCCATACGCCTTCAGGCGCAATATCTCCGCCACATCGCCCGGCGTCTTCATCTTTTGCTCCCGTGGATCGCGCCACACCGGGCTTCCGAAGATTTGTTCCCCGTCCACTCCAACTCTCCTCTGCTGGTCGAGGAGGGCCAATTTCTGATGGCGCAGAGGGGGCCGCGTTGCACGGAGTGAGAGAGAATTCTCAATCACTACACTCAGCCGACACGCGGACTGAGGGGCCCTCGTAACACTGGATCGGCTCCAACCAGGACCCCTGCCAGTGAACGGAACCTTCACCCCGACTGCTGACGGTCGGGGGGCGCCTCACGGCGTGCATCTCTCTTCTCCATCGAGCCCGAAGCACAGACTAATGATGCATGTTTCGCCGCACCGCCCCAGCAATCGAGCTTGCCAGCATTGTGCATGCTGTCTTCCGTAAGGTCGGTGACGTTACGGAGGCTGAGTCACGCGGCACATGGTGGCGACGTGTTACTCGTGGCGGTGCAGTTTTATGTTCTCTTGCACCCGCCGAGGCCCTCGAACCTTCGCACGCCCGGATATCTTCCGATCTCCAGCTCGCCATGCGCGCTGAAATCATGGTGATCACGGAAGCCTGGGCGTACCCGTTCAACTCCGCAGAAGTCTGAGGCAGGCGCCTACGGATTGGGCATTCGCTTCAGCATCTGATCGTGAGATTTTTCCACTTAGCACAAGGCTACTAACATGCGTGCGAAGCAGCTCGGGCAGCTGAGAACTGCGTGTTACATGAGGCGATGTGGCGTCGAACATCTTCTGCCCAATCGGCGTGAGTTTTGTTCGGCACGCGTTGGCTTTCTCGGCGTCCGCGACTGCATTTCCAGGCAGCGCCGCCATCGCAAGCAGCACGATCACTGTGATCTGGCGTACCCGTTTCGTCCGCATTGCCTATCCCCTCAAGAATTGACGCTGGCGATTATGCCGATGCTCGGCGGGATCTCGTTGGCTACCAGTCGTGAAAAGGCCCGCGCGACGGCCTCAGCCCCAGTCACTCGCTGAATCGACAACGCACCTCGCAGTTCTAGCGACATCCGCGCCGCTTCGCGCGAGGCGCGGCGGATCACTTCCCCTGGCCCCCATTCCTGTTCGCGTTTCATGAACTGGGCTGGCGCGAAGAAGAAGTTGTGCGGGACAGAGGCGCCCTCACCCCGGAAGCGCGGCCCCTGCCAGTGTGTTGCACCCACGCCCGTGCTGAGCTTGAGATTTTCACCAAAGTGCCCGTGAATGCCGCTGATCACCTCGGCGCTGCCGGACATGTCCACGAACGCCGTTGGCAAGGAGGCGTCGAGATCGCCGATCTGCTGGTAGGTTCTGACATCATCGCACATGCCAAGACTGCGGAGGAAATCGAGATTTCGCGCCGAGGTGAGGCCAATGACACGCGGACGCCCGCCGTTCAGCCGCATCAACAGGTTGCAGAGCCCGAGCCCGGTCTTCGAGGATGCGCTGCCAACGATGATCTGGCGCGCACCAAAATTCGCGTTGTCGACAAGATAGTCACACAAGATGAAGGATGTCGTGAACAGTGGGAACAGGATGCAGCGTTCATCTTCAAGCGCCTTCATCTCGGGCGGATCACCCGTCGTGCGCTGGTAGGTGTTGTAGATGCCCGGCAAGGGCGCCCTGTGTTCCGCGCCATCGGTAAACGAACCGGCAGCGACTTGGACTGGCTTCAGCGCGACATGGGTTGCCATTGGCAAAAATCCCCAAATTCGCTCGCCGACAGGCAGCGCATCGCATCGCGACTGAACAATATCAGCAAAGCCCCACACAGGAACGATGCCCCACGGCTCCTCAACCGGAAAAAATTTCCAATAGCCTATCATGTCTCCTGAAAGCGCGTAGGAAACATTGTTGGCCGTGAGCGCAAAGCGCTCGATACGTGCCAGCACTTCGCCCTCCGCCAGGTAGGGAACCGCGTGCGAGGTGACGCTCGTTTCACCAAATGCTTTGCGCCGCACCTCAATCTGCTCGATGATCATAGCCTTGCTCCCCAGACTTCGAGGTGATTTCGGCGCTCGATGCGTCTTGCTGTTCGCAGTCGCAGTAGGTCCGAGAGCCCGGTCTCTTCCAGCAGCGCCCGCATTCGTGCAGCGGCCTCTGGCTCTGCGCGGTCAGCGATGTCCTGGATCTTCTGCAGCAGGTAGAGGCGATAAGGCATGACGCCGACCCTGATCCGGTGGCCGCGCCAGTCGAAGTCAACCTCGCCGATGCGGCGCTCCTGCACCCGATCGAGACCGGTCGTTCCCGCCTCCAGATCAGGACGCGCGGCCAGCCAGTCGTTCGCGAACGAAACGAATGCGCGCACTTCAGGTAGATAGTCTTCAGCAATATAGCAAAGCAGGGCCTTTAGCGTCTCTGGGACAAGATCGTCCGGATACAACGCTTCAGGCGGGCGTCCGTATTCGCCTGCGTCTTGGTCGGGGCGATTCATGCGCTCGACCCAACGCCAGACACGATGTGCGGAGGTTTGCATGATGCGTGCGGGATAGGGATCGCGGCCGAGATGCGCATAGAGCGGCGCGATCAGGCCATAGTCGCCGATCGTCGGTCGCCCGCCGAGCAGGAAGGGCGAGCCCTGCAGATGTGCATTGAACAACCGAAGGAACTCGGCATAGGACGACTCAATCGCCGGGATGGTCTCAGGCGACACGCCGAAGCTCGACATCGCCTTGCGCATGCGCTGGCTCGCCATGTCGAAGATGCCGGCCTGCAGCTCGACCGGCGCGCCCGTCGGCGCCAACGAGGAAGCAAAGTCGACCGAGACGAATGCGCGGTTCACATCGTCGAAGTTCCACCGATAGTGCATCGCCGGCCGCAGCATCCCCTCACCGCCGAACAGTTCGAAGATCTGGCCGATCAGCGCATGGCGGGGCGTCGCCGGATAGGCAGGAAGCCGCGTTGTGCCCCCCGCCTCGAAGTGCGCGATGATGTCCGATCCATCCTGGATCAGGGCGCCGTCCTCGGCCTCGAGAACCGGAACGATCCAGCGGCTGATCCTGGGCACGATCTCTTCGCGGAAACGCGCCTCCCCCGCTGCGCAGTTTACGAACGGGATCCCCTGCTTGACCAGGTAGCTGCGCACCTTGCCTGTGTAGAGCGACCCGGGCGTACCATGGAGGCGATAGGGGAATGGCGTTGAGGGGTCCGATGATACGGACATAATCAGGCGTCCTTCGTTCGGGCGGGGCAAAGCGACAGATAGAGTGCGACGAGAACGATCGGCAGAAGCGCAAAGTTGAAGGCATGTCCCGGCGCCGTGCCGACCGTCTCAATCGGCTTCAGATGACCGGCCAACGCCCGCAAAAGGGGCTCAGCCGCGAATACGCACAGGACGAGCGGCAGCATCCCCGGGTAACGCAGCAGCAGGACCCCGATCAGACCGGCCAGCAGCAATTGGATTGCACCCCATTGTCCGAACAAGCCGATGATGTTGGCCCCGCCCGCAACCGATGTATCGATGGTGGCGATGGTCTCTGCGCCTCCGTCCGGCAGGAAGACATGAATGAGGCTCCGCGCCGTGGTCGCCAACAGGATGAGAAGCGCGACTCCAAAGGGCAGGCTGGGTCCGCGATAGACCGCCGGGTCAGCGGGCAGCAGCTCCGAAAGCCGAGGCGACCAGGCGACGGGAAGCACGGAATTCATCGGGCTCGCCCCGAAAGGGAGGATCGCTTCATGGCTGCGCATCCAAAAGCGGGGTCTCGGCGATGAACGTGATGATGCGCTCGACCAGCTCCTCGCCCTTGTTGTCCTGGATGAAGTGACCCGCCTCGAGCGCCGCGTGCGCCTGGCCGCGCGCGCCGGGAATCGCCTGCACCATGTCGTCCTGCATTTCCTGCGTGCCGAACTGCGTGTCCAGCGTGCCGCGGACATGGAGGAAGGGACGCGTGAAGCGGGCAAGGCCGCCCCAGGCCACGGCATTGCGCGGGCCGCACTGGTTCACCATGGAAGGGAAGGCGCGCGGGCCTGCGCGGTAGAGGATGGACGGGAACGGAGCGTTGTAGGCAGCAATCTCGGCCTCGTCGAGCGGCCTGGCGCCGCGGGCGCACATCAACGCGATCATTTGGCCGGGATCGAAACCTGGCGAGGTGAGCGCGAAGTTGATCCATGCCTGGAACGCCACGGGGAATGGTTCGCCAAGCGTCGGACCGAGCGCCTGCAAGATGGTCGGTGCGGCTGCGTCCAGCTCGACCGGTTCGGGGATGTAGAAGATCGGCGGGGTGAACACCGGAAGGCCGCCATTGGAGATGGCGACGCGGGCGAAAAGGTCACCACGGTCGCCGACGATCCGCAAGCCGAAGCAACTGCCCCAGTCCTGAGCGAAGAGCGTGATGCGGTCGAGGCCCAGCGCCTGGATGAAAGTCTTCACCAGCCCGACCTGCCGCTCGAATTGATGAAAACGCAGGTCGATCGGCTTGTCGGACCTGCCAAAGCCGATAAGGTCGGGCGCGATCACGCGATAGCCAGCAGCTGCGAGCGGACCTATCATGCGGCGATAGAGATAGGACCATGCCGGCTGGCCGTGCAGCAGGAGGACGGTCTCTCCCGTTCGCGGTCCCTCGTCGACATAGTGCATCCGCAGCCCGTCGATCTCCACATAGTTGGGACTGAACGCGTAACCCGGCAGGTTTTCGAAACGCGCATCGGGTGTGCGCACGAACTCAACGCCGCCTGGCGTGCGCATCAACCCGACCTCGGGCTCGGCCGCAGCTAGTTCGCTGGGCGAAGGGATCAGCGTCCGGATGGTCGCATTGCGGACGCCGGCATATCCGGCCTTCCTCTGCTCGACGGTGGGCATTCTGGACTCCGGAGAGTTGCTCTAGGCGACTGGGCTGGCGGGCTTTCGCGAAAGGGACAATGCAAGAAAGACGAGGCACAGACCCACCGCGACCGGGCTGGCATAGTGCTCCGGCGGGTGATGGCCCGAGTGTGAAGCTTTGCCAAACCAGCCGTCATAGGCCATCAGCCCACGCGCGATGATCACCGCCAGCAGGCCCAGCGGTACGAGCGTACGGTAGCGCAGGCCGATGATGAAGAGCATCATCGCAAATGGGATCTGCAGCGCGCCGAACCAGGCGAACACCGAGATGATTGTGTCACCGCGCGCAGAGAGATCCAGGCCCGCAATGACCCCCGCTCCGCCATCCGGCAGGAAATAGTGGATGCAGCCCGGGATGAACTCCATGATGCCGACCAGCATCAGGAACCAGGCCGAGGCCTGCGCTCCGCGATAGTCGGCGTTTGTGCTGACAGGGAGCAGCGACATGACGATCAGCTCACGGACAGGAAGCGGGTGATGTGATCGACGAGCTCCGCGCCCGCGTCCTCCTGGATGAAGTGGCTGGCGCCGGCGATGATCCGGTGGTCTTGGTCCCTCGCGCCCTTGAAGTATTCCTGGGCGCGCTTTTCCCAGCCGCGCGCCACCGGATCGAGTTCGCCAAACAGAGTCAGGAAGGGCTTGTCGAACGAGGCCAAACGCGCCCAAGCCTCGCGATTGAGCGGCGCGCCCGGATTGTCGACCTGGACTGCAATCAGCATGGGAAACTGGATGATCCCGGATTCGTATTCAGCCGTCGGGAACGGCGCACGATAGGCGGTTAGTTCGGCGTCCGTCAGCTTGCGCGTCATGCCTGCCGTCAGCATGTGCCAGGGGAACTCGGTCGCCTCGCGCATCATGCCCACCCACATCTTCATGAAGTCGCTTTCGCCCTCGCCTAGCGGCAAGCCAGTGTTGGCGGCGATCACGCGGTCAAAGCGCTCAGGGTGCAGCGAAACGAGATGCAACCCGATGGTCCCGCCCCAGTCTTGGCAGAACAGCGTGATTTTTTTGAGGTCCATCGCGGTAAGCCACTTAGACATCCAGTCATAATGGCGCGCGAGCGTGTAGTCGGACTTCGCAGCAGGCTTGTCTGAGCGTCCGCAACCCACCAGGTCCACAGCGATAACGCGACGACCCGTCTTCAGAAGGCCGGGAATCATCCTGCGGTACAGGAACGACCAGGTCGGGTTGCCGTGCATCAGGAGAATTGGTTCGGCGCCGGGGGGACCCTCATCGACATGGTGGATGCGGATCTCGGTACCATCCTCATCGCGCACGGTCGTGTAGCGAGGGGCGTAGGGGAAATCCGGTAGATCCTCGAAGCGGTCGTCTGGCGTGCGCAAGAGCCTCATGGATGCATAGTTCCTAATGATGTGGGGTGGACGTACGCGCCGCGCTAAGGCGAAGCAGCCAGGCAATTTGCGCGAAGGCAGAGATCAGTGCGAGCAGCCCACCGACCCAGAATTGCGGGCTGGCCAGGATCAGCAGCTCTGGTTGGGTCGGAAACGAAAACGTATTGGGCATGGCGGCGAACTTGAAATCGTGGGCTCCACTGAAGCGGGGATCCAATACAAGCTCGGCAAGATCGCGCCGGCTACGATAGCGCATATAGCCGATAACTGACCAACCAGGATCCGCCTCCACGCCCCAAGCATCGAAGTATCCGCCCTGCTTGCGCGCTACGATGGCCGGATGCCCTCCACGCGCAAATAACGCTGGCATGAAAACCTTGGTGTAGCTCTCGACGGCTTCTCTGGCCGGGCGTTCTGCGCCATCCGGTCCTTTGACACTCCCGGCAGCAACCCGAACCAGATTGAGCATGTAGAATTCACGCCCATCATCCTCCTCCAGGAATTTTCGCAATGTCCCGAGTTCATTGCGGTCACTCTTTCCAACTTCGCTTTCCTGAATCCTTTCCATGATGTCGCTGATCTCAGCGGAGCTAAGCGGGCCGCTCCAGTTCTGATACCAGCCAAGAAACAGCACATAGAGAATGGCGGCTGGAATCCACGCAAGAAAAGTCTTCACGTCGAGTTCCCGGTTTATTGACACTCTTAGTGTCAGTTTTTTCTATGGCGGTCAAGTACGCTGAGCGCGGCGAGCGCGCATACTCAGACCTCAATCAGGAGCTTGCCTTCGTTGGCGCCCGAAAAAAGCATGTCGAACGCCTCAGGGAAGCGCTCAATCCCCTTCACTACGTGTTCACGGAAAAGGATCTCTCCGGATGCGCGCCACTGCGCCAGCGCCATGAACGCCTCCGGGATACGGTCGATATAGTCACGCATTGTGAAGCCCTGCATTCGAGCACTCTGGGCGACAAGTTGCAGATAGTTCGATGGTCCGCGCACGGCGTCCATGTCGCCATACTGAGAGATGCCGCCGCAGACGACGATCCGGCCATGGCGGTTGATCAGCCCGAGCGCAGCGTCAAGCGTCTCCCCGCCGACATTATCGAAATAGACATCGATCCCGTTCGGGGCGGCAACAGCGAGTTGCTCGGCGATCGGCGAGGCCTTGTAATCCAGCGCCTCATGCACCTTGAGATCGTCAAGCAGAAAGCGACGCTTGCGCTCGCCACCAGCGATTCCCACCACGGTACACCCCCTGATGCGCGCAAGCTGAGCAACAATTGAACCAACCGCACCAGCGGCGGCTGAGACAACAACCGTCTCGCCACGAGCGGGCTGACCGACGTCCAGGAGGCCGAAATATGCGGTGTAGCCGGTCATGCCGAGCCCGCTCAGATAGTCGCGTGGAGATGCAAACCGCGTGTCGATTTTCCGAAGCGATCGAGCCGACAAGGCGGCCTCGGATTGAACGCCCGTAAAGCCCGTCATCCAGTCGCCGGCGGCAATCCCTTCTGCCCGGGACTCGACGACCTCTCCGACACCGAACGCGCGCATCACCTCGCCCGGTTTGACCGGCGGCATGTAGCTCCGCTTGGGCGTGATCCATCCGCGCATGCCTGGGTCGACCGAGATGTGGCTCATGCGCAACCGCACGTCGCCTTCGGCCAGGACGGGCACGGGATCCATCGTTCGCTCCCAGACGCCATTGAGGCCGGCGCCATCGGGATAGCGCATCATCCGATACTGTATGGGACTGGACGGGCCCATCAGGGTTCCTTTCCGGTAATGGGAGAGCATACCCGCTGCATGAGGGTTAGCGCGGAAGCAGGCGCCAACCCGCTGCAAACACGAGGCACAACACCACTTCGATCACCATAGGCGGCCCCATCTCAGACACGAAGCCATTCACGGCCACGGCAACCAGGCGGCCTGCAAGCGCAAGCCCCACCAGCACGACTGGCGCCAGCAGAAGGCTGCCACTGCCCTTGAAGCTTGCCGCCAGGGCGAATGCCCCACCAGCGCCAAAGAACCCACCCATGTCAGCCCGGATGCTGGCCAGGCCCAATGGACCTGTCGCGGCAACACCCAGTTGAGCCGCAGCCTCCTCCGGCGCCATCCACATCAGCGAGGCAATCAGAACGCCCAGCAGGCCGGCAACACCCACCAAGGCGCGCAAGACCATCGTCATGTCCGTCAACCTTCCCTGCGGGCGGCATTGAGGACGACCTGCATCATTCGGTCGGCTGTCTCTGCTCCGTCATTCTGGTTTTGGCCGGTCACCAGGCGACCGTCGACGGTCACATGACTGGCGAAGATGTCTCTGAACCGGGTCGAGGATTCGAACCGCGCCCCAGCGGCGCGCAGGTCACGTTCCGGGTGACGTGGCGTATGCGTGATGCCCAATTCCCTGACCTGCTTGTCTGTTACCGCAGTCAGTGCTCGGCCATTGACAAGCGGCTGGCCATTGCCGCGCCGGGCCGCCAGTAAACCCAGCGGTCCATGGCAAACGCCTCCGATCACCGCGCCCGCATCTTCCGCCTGAAGAAGCAATCGGCCAAGTTCCGGGGACTGCTCGAAGTCGAAAGCAGCGCCCCATCCGCCAGCAAGAAACACGGCGTTGTACCGCGCGCCGTCCACCTCGCTTACGGATTTCGCCGCAGCAACCTTTCGGCGCAGGTCCTTGTCTTTTAGAAAGCGGTCATCGTGATCGGATTTCAGAGGCCATTTCACGGACATGGGTTCAACAGGAATGACCCCGCCCCTGATGCTCGCCACATCGACATCCATTCCAGCATCCAGGAATGTATAGTAGGGGGCCGTCATCTCCGAAGCGAACACGCCGGTCTTCTTGCCAGTATCGCCGAGCGTGTCGTGGCTGGTTGCGATGACCAGCGCTCTCATGCCCCTGAGGTTCCGCTTCGGGGCGGCAAAGCGGCGATGCAGGCCCATCGACCTCAACAGCACCGGAAGGCCCAGCCATATCAGGAGCATGGATCCGGCAACGGCCGGCAGAATGAGCCACTCCATCTGCGCCTCCCTAAATTGACATTCTTGATGTCATAATATCCCATGACTCACATGTACAGCGCCGAGGTGAAATGATGCGCGAAATCATCCGAGGAGGTCTCGCCGCGGCCATCCTGTGGCTAACTGGCCTCCTGTCCGCGTCGGCGCAGGAGGAGGCGCCGATCGCTGCGGGTCGCCCCAACATCATTGTGATTCTCGTTGACGACGCTGCTTTTATGGATTTCGGCGCTTATGGCGGCGAAGCGCACACACCCAACATTGATCGCCTCGCCGCCTCCGGCGCGATGATGACAAACTACCATACCTCGCCCTTATGTTCGCCCTCGCGCGCCATGCTCCTGACCGGTATGGACAGCCACCGCACGGGCGTATCGACAATCGAGGAGGTCCTTCCGTCGGAACTGAAGGGCAAGCCTGGCTACACCCTTCGCCTTGAACCTGGTGTTTTCACCATCGCGGACCGTCTCAAGGCGGAAGGTTATCGCACGTTGATGTCGGGGAAATGGCACCTTGGACATGGCAAGGGGGATCTGCCCAACCATCATGGCTTCGACAGATCACTCGCACTCGACGCTTCCGGCGCCGACAACTGGGCCGCCAAGGCTTACATGCCGTACTACAAGGACGCGCCATGGTTCGAAGACGGCGCGCCCGCAAAGCTGCCGGATGAGTTCTATTCCTCCGAACTGCTCGTCGATCGTCTGATCGCGTACATCGACGAGGGAGATCGCAGCACTCCCTATTTCGGGTATCTCGCCTTCCAGGCGGTGCACATTCCTGTCCAGGCGCCCAAGGCGTTTTCCGACCGCTATGCCGGCAAGTTCGACGCGGGGTGGGAAGCGATCCGCCGCGCACGTTGGGATCGCGCCGTTGCATCGGGGATTGTACCAGCCGATGCGCCCTACGCCGCCATGCCAGCCGAGGCGCGTGCGTGGTCATCGCTCGGTCCTCACGACCAAGCCAAATATGCACGCGCGATGGAGGTCTATTCAGGCATGATCGAGGCGATGGATCATCATGTCGGTCGACTGATCGATCACATTGCGTCGCGTGGCGAACTGAACAACACGATCTTCGTCATAACGTCGGACAACGGGCCAGAGCCCAGCGATCCTGTACATGAGCCGTGGATGGATATCTGGATGTCCCTCAACGGCTATAACTGGAATCTTGAGGGAATGGGCGAACCGGGCAGCCTCGGCTTCATCGGACCTGAATGGGCATCAGCTCTCTCGGCGCCGGGGTCGCTCTACAAGTTCTATACCTCCGGTGGAGGCCTTCGCGTGCCGATGATCATGGCCGGGCCCGGCGTTCCGGCCGGCGAACGACATGCTGGCCTGACATTTGTCACCGATGTTACGCCGACCTTGCTGGAGCTTGCCGGCATTGGCGCAAGCACACCTGAAGGGGCGCGGCCCATGACCGGCCGCAGCCTTCTGCCCATGCTTACAGGCCAAGCGGACCGCATCTACGGCCCTGCGGATACCGTTGGCGTCGAGGTCTCCGGAAATGCAGCCCTGTTCAGGGATTCCTGGAAGATCGTCCGCAACATGCCGCCGGTCGGCGACGGCGCATGGCGGCTCTACGATCACGCCAGAGACCCCGCCGAGGCAAATGATCTCTCAACAGCAATGCCAGACCTCTTCAAGTCGATGCTGGCGGAGTATGAGGCCTACGCGACGCGTTCCGGCGTCCTCGCCCTTCCGGACGGCTATCAGGTCGAGCTGCAAGTTCGCCGGAACGCGATTGCGCGGCAGTTATCCTTTCATGCCGGTACGTTGATCGCGGCCGGCGCCGTCTTCATTGTAGCGGTTGCCCTGCCCGTCTTCTGGCTTCTGCGCCGTCGCGCACGGAAGCGCGCGGCAAGGCTATGACAACCGGCGAGCGTTATACGCTACACGGGCTGAAGCTGTCCTACTTTACCGGGAAGCTTGAGGCCTACTTCGGCGCCAAGGGCATTGCTTTCGACTATGTCGAGATGAACCTCGCCGATTTTCGCCGCTGCGCCCGAGCAACCGGCATTGCCCAGATGCCACAGGTCGAAACCCCCAGCGGCAGCTGGCTGACCGACACCACCGACATAATCGCTGACTTCGAAGCCAGGACATCAGAGCCTCACCTGAAGCCAGCCGACCCGGCGACCGCCTTCATCAGCCTTCTGCTGGAGGACATGTTCGACGAGTGGCTCTGGCGTCCTGCGCTCTACTATCGTTGGGCCTTCCCGGAAGACGCCCGGCTGATGAGCTCGCAACTCGCCCGCACACTGCTGCGCGATGCGCCAGGACCTCTTTTCCTGCGCCGGCGAATTATCCTGGGACGGCAGCGGCGTGTGTTTCTCAAGAAGGACGGCGTTGCCAGGACGACGGCGCCGCAAATCGAAGACCTTTATCTGCGCACACTTGCCATTCTCGAGCCGATCTTTGCCGCACGTCCCTTCCTGTTTGGCGCGCGCCCGTGCGAAGCGGACTTCGGTCTCTTCGGACCTTTCTTCCGGCACTTCTCCTCAGATCCCACTCCCGCTGCCATTCTTCGCGCACGTGCGCCACATACGCTTGCCTGGGTCTGCCGGCTCTGGGCCGCAACACCCGCACAGCTGGCTGCTTCGCCTGTCGTAACCGACGCGCCAGCAGACCTTGATCCGCTCCTTGCGATGGCGTGCAACGAGTACCTGCCCTATCTCGCCGCCAACAGCGATGCAGTACACGCGGGGAAGAACGAAGTCCGCTGGACAAATCTCGGTGTGGCCTGGCGGACCCCAGCCTCGCCCTATCGCGCCCGGTGTCTGGCTCGTCTGCAGGCGGCATATCAGGCGCT
The DNA here is from genome assembly GCA_041166025.1 of Pseudomonadota bacterium. Classification (GTDB taxonomy): domain Bacteria; phylum Pseudomonadota; class Alphaproteobacteria; order Caulobacterales; family Hyphomonadaceae; genus UBA7672. The sequence continues at coordinate 16,911 of JBEAMJ010000055.1, forward strand.
CGAGGCTGCGCCGCGCAGTGTGATCGATGCGCGTCTTACGCCCGGCGGTCTGGTCTTGCTGACGCGGCCAGTTGCGGTGAACGTTATGTCAATGACGCCAGCACCTAAACCACGCGACCGCAACTGGCGCTAAGGACGGGGATGGAGCGCATCTCTCGCGCACCCAGTCATTCGAACTGAGGAGGGGAAACGATGACAGACTTGGTGAAAATCTCTGACCGGGGCCATGTGCGCTTGGTGAGGCTCAACCGGCCTCATCTCAAGAACGCGCTATCAGATGAGCTTGCCTGGTCGATCATCAACGCAGTCGACGACGCGGCGCGGGACGACAATGTATGGATTGTCGCAATCACCGGAACCGGGGACGCGTTCTGCGCCGGCCTCGACCTTACAATGAAGGAGCGCACCTCGCCGCTCAGCCCACAGAACGCGCAGCTCGATGATCTGGGCTGGGTTGGAAACTTCCTGCTGGCGATCCGCAAGCGTTGCGACAAGCCGGTTGTCGGTGGCGTCAATGGCGTCGCGGTCGGGGCAGGACTTGGACTCGCGATGGCTTGCGACGTTCGCCTGGTCGCGAGGAGCGCGCGCCTCATGGCCGGCTACACCCGGATTGGAGGTTCACCCGATGGCGGACTTACCATCACCCTGCCTCAGGCCATGGGCTACGAGCGCGCCATGCGCTTCATGATGGAGAACCGCACCGTTACCGGAGACGAGGCCGTCGCCATTGGCATGGCGGGCGAGGTCGTGGACGATGCGCAGTTTAGCGAACGCCTGGCGGAATACTGCGACGAATTGTGTCGCTGGTCGCCCATCACGCTGCGTCTGCTCAAGCGCGGCATGGTCAAGTCGATGGAGTCCAGCGACATGGAGCAACAACTCCGATTTGAGCTTGCCAATATCCGCCGCGCCTTTGCCAGTGAGGACGCTCAGGAAGCCAGGCTTGCCTTCATCGAGAAGCGGCCACCCGTTTTCAAGGGCAAGTAGAAACTCGGCCTGCCCTGTTCCGGTTGACGGATCTTGCTTCTGGCACTCTAACTGCCATTTGAATGGCACGGGGCAAATGCGCCCGCGCCTGCGCCAGGGAGGTCGCCGCATGAGCGGGTCAGCAGGGCCGATTGAGCTGATGGGCGCGCCGGGCTCGCCTTATACCCGCAAAATGCTCGCCCTGCTTCGCTACCGCCGCATTCCGCATGCCATTATCTGGGCCAGCCATCGCAATCCTCCTGCTGGATATCCAGAACCTGCGGTAAAACTTCTGCCGACGTTCTATTTTCCCAAGCCAGATGGCGGGCTTGAGGCGGCAGTCGACTCAACGCCGATCATACGCCGCCTCGAGAAGCAACACGCTGATCGCTCCGTCTTGCCGTCCGATCCCGTGCTCACCTTCCTCAACTTCCTGATCGAGGACTACGCGGACGAATGGCTGACGAAGTGCATGTTTCACTTTCGCTGGGCCCACAAGACGGATGCCGACAATGCGGGACCCTTGCTGATCTTCTGGAACCAGCCCACCATGTCCGACGATGAGGCCGCGGCGGCGTCTGATTTCATCTCGAAGCGACAGATTGATCGCCTGTATGTTGTGGGCTCAAACCCCACGACTGCCGAGACGATTGAAAGCAGCTATGCCCGCCTGATTGTCGCGCTCGATGCACTGATCCAGCGCCAGGGCTATGTTCTTGGCGCGCGGCCGTCTTCAGCTGATTTTGCGCTTTACGGGCAACTGACACAGCTGGCCATCGTTGAGCCGACCTCGGCGGCCATTACGACAGCAACGTCGCGGCGTGTGCGGGGCTGGCTTGACCGTGTGGAGGATCTGTCCGGCCTTGCTCCTACCGATGCTGACTGGCTTTCGCGTGACGTGCTAGGCGCCGGCATCCGGCCGCTCCTGACTGAAATCGGGCGCGTCTATGCGCCCTTCCTTCTCGCCAATGCAAAGGCGGTGATGGACGGAGCGCCGAGTTTTGACACCACCATTGACGGTCGTCCATGGACACAGCCGACCTTTCCCTACCAGGCGAAGTGCCTGAAGTGGATCCGTGACGAGTTCAGCGCACTTGGGCCGGGCGACCGGTCCGAAATCTCGGCCCTCTGCGCAGGCACGGGATGTGAAGCTCTGCTGGCCGGCCTCTGAAACGGGAACCGCTTATGTTCAAGAAGATTCTGATCGGCCTTCTCGCTCTCGTCCTTGTCGGTGGCGGGGTCGCCTGGCTTAACCGCAAGGCCATCGTTCTCTTCGTCGTGGGCAATACTGGCAAGAGGGAAGTCGGGCCCAACATCTCCATTCCTTGGAAGGATGGCCCATCCGAGGCCTCGCTTGCGCCAGACCAGCGAAAGCCGAACATCATCTTCATTCTCGCGGACGATCTCGGCCTCAACGACATTTCGACCTTTGGCGGCGGCGTAGCCGGCGGACGCGTGCCGACGCCGAACATCGACCGCCTCGCGGCGCGCGGAGCCGTGTTCACGCAGGCCTATGCAGGCACAGCGACCTGCGCGCCATCGCGCGCCATGATCATGACCGGCCGCTATCCAACGCGTACGGGCTTTGAGTTCACCCCGACGCCCGATGGCATGGGAAGCATGGTCTCCATGCTTTCCGACACAGAGGCCAGCGGCCTGCCTGCCGTCGTCTTCAACAAGGAACAAGCCGACAAGGCGCCAACCTACACGCTCCAAGGCCTGCCGGGTTCGGAGGTGACGATGGCTGAAGTCCTGCGGGACGCGGGCTATCACACCGTTCACATCGGCAAATGGCATACGGGCATCGGGCCAGAGTTCGGCCCCAACGCGCAGGGCTTTGACGAAGCGCTTATCATGGCATCCGGTCTTCATCTTCCGGAGGACGATCCCGGGGTCGTCAACGCGAAGCTGCCATTCGATCCGATCGATGCCTTCCTGTGGGCGCGGATGCAGTACGCCGCGTCCTTCAATGAGGGGCCCTGGTTTGAACCCGGAGGGTACCTTACGGACTACTGGACCGAAGAAGCCATCAAAGTGATCGCAAAGAACAGGAACCAGCCGTTCTTCCTGAAGCTTGCGCACTGGGGTGTCCACACGCCGTTGCAAGCGACGAAAGCGGACTATGAAGCTGTTGGCGACATCCAGCCTGAGCGTTTGCGTGTCTATGCAGCCATGGTGCGCTCACTCGACCGCAGCGTCGGCCGCATCCTCGACACGCTGGAGGCCGAAGGCCTCTCTGACAACACGATCATCGTCTTCACCAGCGACAATGGCGGGGCGGGCTATATCGGCTTGCCCGAGATCAACCAACCCTATCGGGGCTGGAAGATGACGCTGTTCGAGGGCGGCATTCGCGTTCCGATGTTCATCAGCTGGCCCGGCCGCATTGCACCGCAGTCCCAGGTTACGTCATCGGTTGCACACATCGACCTCATGCCAACATTCGCCGCAGCTGGCGGCGGAACCATTCCTACCGGCGTTGAGATTGATGGCGTTGATCTGCTGCCGTTCGCAACCGGAGCGGCCGCGCCCGGAACGAAGCCCCATGAAGTCATCTTCTGGCAGAGCGCCTACTACAAGGCGGTTCGCCAAGGCGACTGGAAGCTGCAGGTATCGGAGAAGCCCGCCAAGACATGGCTCTTCAATCTGGCAACCGATCCGACCGAGAAGACCAACCTTGCCGACAAGAACCCAGACAAGGTCGCAGAACTGAAGAAACGTCTGGCGGATCACCAGGCGACGGCCCGCCCGCCGCTTTATCCTCATACAACAGAGGGACCGATCGCCATCGACAGGACCGCGGCTGAAAAGGTGACACCCGAAGATGACTACATTTTCTGGCCCAACTGACGTGGCGTCGAGGCGACCTGCTTTGAAAGTCTACTGAGCGATGTCACGCACAATGCGGAAGCCGATATGGTTGGACGAGAAGTCGACGTCCTGCCCCTGACGGGCGGCGCTACGGTAGCGTCTGCAGAGGTTTTCGGCGCACAGGAATGATCCTCCCTTGATCATGTTCTGTCGCACCCCGTAAGCGGTGGCCGTCCACTCCCACACATTACCGATCATATCGTAAGCCCCGATGCCGCTGGCGGGGAAGCACCCAACCGGCGCCGCCTCGATGAAGCCATCGGCAACATCATTGATTGCGGGGAAGATCCCCTGCCATGTATTGGCGATGGGGTGCCCTTGCGCGTCATATGCGCCTGATGTCACGTCGGCCGGCTCCGTCATCCCTAGCGTGGCGGCGTATTCCCATTCCTCCTCGGTGGGCAGCCGGCCACCGGCCCAAGCCGCATAGGCTTCAGCATCTCGAAGGGAAACATGCACAACAGGGTGATCCAGCCTGCCTCTGAGACCGCTGCCCGGTCCTGCCGGTGCTTTCCACGTGGCGCCCCGCATCAGCACCCAACCTTGAGGAACGTCCCCCTCGCCGGTGTGCCTGAACATGCCAGACCCGCCGCCAGGATGGCCCGACGCAGAGCTGCTCTCGGCATCAGTCACGAAGCCTGTCTGCGCAACAAATTGCTCGAACTGGCGGTTGGTCACCTCATGAATCTGAATCGCGAATGCGGCGACGCGAACCGTTCGCGGCGGCCCCTCCTCGGGATAGAGGCCGTTTGCGCCCATTTCAAAGCTGCCCTCTGGCGCCGTAACGAACTGGCCGATCTGATCCGGCGCAATCCCACACGGGCGCGCCTGGGAAGCAGGAGCCTCTGTGCGTTGTCCCGCCGCAGAAATCTCGGGAGGATCCGTGCACGCTCCCACAACTCCAGCGACCGCCAGCAGCAGCCTACGCATCATCTGCCATCCAGCAGCCTGTCGACCGTGAAGCGCAGCACATTCAGTGCATCACCGACCGAAAGGCGTTGATCCTGGCGAAGCCTCCGCCAAGCCTGAAAGCCAGAGGCAAGCTCAATTGCCGCAAACAAGACAGGATCGTTCACGATCTTTGGCGGCAACACGCGTTTCAAGCCATCGCGTTCCCCACGGAGAAAGCGTCTGTAGTCATCCATAAGGAAGTGTGAACGGAAACGCTGCAAGCTCCCCGCGACCTTCAGCGGCATCACACGCTCGTAGATCTGTGCGCGCCGGGCTAGAAGTTCGCCCATCTGGATACGCCAGGTCTTGCCGTCGAATGGCTTCTCGATCAGAGGCAGGATCTCAGCCTCAACGATCGCAGTAATCTCCCGATGGAGTGTTTCCATTTCTTCGAAATGGCGGAACACCGTACGAAGGCCGACATTTGCCTTCTCCGCAACCCGGGCGGCAGACGGCTGCATGTCGCCTGCCCGAATAAGGTCGATCATCGCGCGCACGATCTGCTCGCGGCTACGGCTGGAGCGCTGACGGCGGCCATCAGCCTCATCCTCCAGGAGCGGCGCGCCGCCGGGCTCCGGGCGTGACGCTTTCGGCTTGGTCTGAATGCGATCCGTCAATCAAAATTCCCTGCAATTGTCCGGCCCAAAGCTAGCATGAAACCAGTCTGGACGAAGCAGCAATTCCTGCCCTGCCTCCCGCTGGCCGTCAGCGGATCACAGACTGGTTGATCGCTGTCCCTCCCGCCGGCAACGAAATCAGGAGCCCATCCTCGGCGACGCGGATTGGCCCCTTGTAGTGAACCGGGGCGTCGCCCAGGTACGCCACATCCAGCAGAGAAGACGGCAAGGGCGGCACGATGTGGTAGAGCACCAACGCCTTTGCGTTTGCAGCCGCCGCTGCACGCGCAGCGTCTTCCGGCGAGGCATGGTAGTCCAGAATATCACCCATGATCTTCGCGATATTGGCCTGCCCCTTTGCCGCAGCCGCATCACGCATTTGCGCCACCATCACTGGCTGAAGCGCCTCGTGCAACAGTACGTCGACGTCCTTCGCTGCAGACACGAGTTCATCTGAATAGGTAGTGTCGCCGCTGATCACGACGCTTCGACCCTTGTAGTCAATGCGGTACCCGAAGGCAGGCTCAACCGGGGCATGGTCAACACCGATCACTGTGATCCTGACGCCATCTTGGTCATGGAGTAAGGCGGTCCTGCCCGGCCCTACTGGCGCGGGGATCGTTTCAGCGGCGCCGCCGAACCCCGCAGGATTGGCAATCTTGTCTCCATGGTGGGCCGTCCGATAGGTGCTGTCGATGCGATAGGCGGCATTGAAGCCCGCCACAACGCTTTCCACACCCTGAGGGCCCGCGATGGGCAGGGGCTGCCCGCGCGAACCACCGACCCACGCCTGAAGCATCAGCTCGCCCAATGAATCGATATGATCGGAATGCAGGTGCGTGAGATAGACCTTGTCGATCCGACCAACAGGAAAACCCATGCGGGCAAGTCGCCTCGGACCACCCGATCCCGCATCAATTACGATCACCTGATCGCCCGCCACCAGACCAAGGCATGGTCCAGCCCGCAACGGTTCCGGCATGGGCGAGCCTGAGCCGCAAACGAACACGTGCAACCCGTCCGGCAACTCGGCCGCGCGATCGCGGCCGACATTGTCTTGCACGGCCTGGCGAAAGATCGCCTCGCCAATCTGCTTCTGGAACAGGAACGTGCCTGCCGCCACGCTCGCGAGAAGACCAGCGCCCGCCAGTGCGATGAATCGCCACTTCATGCGTCAGGCTTTCATGCTCTTGACCAGCATCGACAGCCACTCCGGCAGGACGTCGACGTGCGCCAGCTTTGTCTCGATGTTCAGCTGACCCTTGAGGCCCGCCGTGCGATGTACGGATGCCTCGCGCCATTCCGGCGAGAACGACATCCGCACCATGTCTGCGCGCTGCGGGTACGCGGCAATGGCGATCTCGTCCCACAATTCTTCAACGCGCCCCAGCGACAGGAAAGTGACGTCTGCCGCGAAGACAGCGCGGCCACCGAACTTCGGCAGGATTTCCGTCACGGCCCGCCCATAGATTTGATAAGCCTCACGGCCTGTCAGCGTGGTGGCGCGTCCATCCTCATACTCTGCCTTGTCCTTGAACTTCAGCAGATTGACCATGAAGATCGGTCCTTCAGGTCCCTTCTCACGGAGCGCCTCAATCTGGGCGATATCGCTTGGATAAACGTCGTTGAATACCTGCATCACTTCTCTCCCTCATTGACTCATGCGCGGCGCGCGCGGATCGCGTCCTCGATCACCCAAAGGCGATCCTGGCCCCAGACCGCTGTATCCTCGAACCGAAAGCAGGGCACGCCCCATAGCCCCAACGCTGTGAGCTCCTTGCGATTGGCCTCGGCCTGTTCGCGCCAGCCTTCGGTCCCGATCAAAGGTCGCGCGGGGCGCCAGCTGAGGCCAGCCTCCTCCACGATGCTCCGCAGGCCGTTATCGGTCCCGGCATCAACGCCCTGCGACCAGACCGCACGCATAAATGCGTGGCAATACTCATAGCCTCGTCCTTGATCTATCGCCCAAGGCAGAAGTGAGTAGCCGCGTTCGACGGGCCGGCCTACCGGGTCGGCAACACGACCGAACGGAACGCCGAGCCGGCGCGCCTCGCGCGCAGCGTCCATTGTGATGTAGTTGCGTTTCGCTCGCGGCACAGGCAATCCACGCATGACCATGGGCAGAACGAATCTCAGCTTGAGTTCGAGCCCATAGGCGTCAGCAAGCGCCTTCACACGCTCCGCGACGATGTAGGTGTAGGGGCTGCGAAACGACAGATAGTAGTGAAGTTCGCCGCCTTCTGTACGCGCGGCGTCAGCGCGCGGAGAAGAAGGTTGAGGGTAGATCGCCCTCAGGGGTTCTCTCGCGCGACGAGCCCCGAGGCCTGCTAGCCTTTCTTCGAGGAAGTGCAGTCTATCGAGGCCCCAGTACCACTCGCCTTCGTAGTTGAGAGTACCGCCCAGATAGTGTCCCAATGACAAGCGTACGGCATCACCCTCCGCCTTTATGGGGGTGGCGTCCGTCTCACGGCCTCCAAGATCGCCATCCGACCACAACGCCAATGAAATGCGGCCAGCCTCGGCGACGAATCGCCCTTCGGTGATGCTTGCGGCCAGCCTTCTTTCGGCCAGCGCGACGCGGTCTGGTGGGGGTTGGGTCTCCAGGGTCGGTGAGACGATACCCGCTTTCTTGGCGAGCAATGACGCATCCTGGCGCGACCAGCCCGCCAGGAGTTGACGCTCGGGCACGGCCGCATCCTGTGGTGGCGATACAAGATAGCAATCGATGGACACGTCGTATTGATCCGCAAGCTGCGGCAGAATCTGGGCCAGCAGACACGAATAGGGATCATCTGCCTGGTGAAAGTAACTCACGACATGCGGTTTTCCTGCCCTGCGACGCTTGAGCTCCAAGACTTTACGCCGCCGGTTTAGGCGTGCCTCGCTCGTCAGGCTCTCAGCAATGTGCGAGATCAGAAGCGAACGGAGCGACATCTAGGCCAACTTCCCATTTCTTGGAGGCACCGGTGCTCGCCCAATGCGGCCACGCCGCGTGGATGGGTCTTTATCGACGCAGTTTGCACGTAGCCCACAGCAGCGCGTCTTGACACTCACTCGCCACGGACGTGGGCTTAACTGCCCCCGGGGCGAACACGCGACTGGCGCGGGAAGCCATCGACTGCCCCGTCAAGGTGCGTAGGCTGTCAGCCACGCCACAAACAGTCTTCCTCAACTGAAACAACCAATGCACAGACGAATTCTTGGCAATGCCGATGCGCGAAGGCTTTAAAGTGGCACTTTATATGCCATTTTATCTGAGCGTCAACACGCCCTGACCTCAGCGGATTGGCGAGCTGAGGCTCGGCTCAGGCCGCCGCGAACTTGATCTGGCGCATGCGGATCGACCGACCGGCCTGTTCAACAAAGCCTCACTGGAACAAATCTGATCAACGAGAGGCCCGCGTGCTGAATATCGCTTGCTGAGCCCCAAGACTCGTCCCGGCAAGCGTGCGCGGCACTTCGGCATGATCGCCGCAGGCGCCTCCAAAATGTGAGCGCTATGTGGGGTCAGCGCTAACGCGGAGCTAGCGCCGCCAACCACTCTGAATTGCCTGCTCTATTTTTTCGGCGATGGATTTGACCGCTCACCCCGGACCCTCCGGACGCCTGCGGCAGCTTCGGTCCTGCGTCAGGAAATCGGAAAGCCTGCGAATCGCCGGCGCGGCGACCACGACGATCGGAACCATCATTGCCCAGGAAAGCAGCCAAGCGCTCAACCAATGGCTGAAGAACGAATCCGGCGTAACCAATGTCGCACTCGCACTTGCGGAAACGAGCGCTGATGTCAGGCCCGACTGGAGAATGCCGAATACGTGGTGGACATATCTGCGCGGTATGCTCAGCATCAACCAACCCATTTGAACATGCAGAAAAACGCGTGAGTCCTCAGCCCTGGATTCGATGTGTCCGATCAACGGCCATCAGAGATGCCTCACGCCGCCTGCCGGTACCTCATGCGCCGGTGAGCGAGGCTCTGCAGTCTAGGGAACCCCTTTGTCAGCTAAGGAGCGTGCCCAGCTGCATGGCAAGGCTCATGTCGCCTTCCACCTTTAGCTTTCCGGCCATGAACGCATTCATCGAGTTCAGCCTGCCGGCAGAGATGTCCAGAAAGTCTGATATGGCGACGCGGATAGTGCAGTCGGCCGCGCCATTCTCATTGTCGACAGTCGCAGGCTCCGATGAGCCGACGACCCGCACGCAGCCATCGTCGCCGAAACTGAACTTGATGGTCTTGCCCTTGATCCCGCCCCTGGCGGCCACGCGCGAGCTCATCTGAGCAGTGATTTGATCAAGTGTCATTTACGGCCCCTGCACCGTGCAGCAAAACGCCCACGGATATTTTGGCACGATGTATGCCATCATATTTGACACGTTGCAATGAGATTCAGGTCGCGCGGGCAACCGCGCGAGGCAGGGCGCCGGCCAAATCGCAACGCGTCGGGTTGCGGAAGCGCTGAGTGAAGCCGTATGCGCATCGGCGCACCATGTGGTCGTGACTGGCTCCAAAGGTCGCCCTCGTCGTGTCTTCAGTGGCGACCTGTCCACACGCTGCCATGTCCCAGAGCGCCGAGGTCATTCTTGGTCGCTGACGGGAGACAATCAGCACATCACGCAGACATTTGGGCAGCACGCTCAGGAGCCGGCACGCCTCACCGCGATACTTTTCGATGATGCAAGGCGCACAGAGGAGAAGACCGATTCCGTGGTTTTCGCACCATACAGCGAGATCACTTGCAATGCAGGAGGTGTCGTTACCGGAGAGAAACACGACCGATGAGCCCTGGATCTATCGCCAAGTCCGAACACATCCGGCGCGATCGCGCTTGTATCCGTCATATCGTCCGCTCGCATCGAGGCGTCGAGTTTTATGGAAATGATGCAACGCAAGAATTTGTCGAGGATGGCAAGCCGCAACTGCGGCGATAGGGTTGGATGGCTCCAGATCGGTCCTGCAGGAGTGACGCTGGGTTGCATTCGCGGTAGGGACGGCCATCGCTGGCCGCCCCCCGCACAGATCCGGACGAGCGGGATTCCCGCATCCGGCTCCTACCTTGAGTGTCTGACGGCGAAGCGGACGTTCGGCCAGGGGTGAAGGATGCGCGGCTGAGGAAGCCAGTCGTTAGCGATCTTCCGTATCCGGTCCCATTCGTAGCGATCCTTCTGACTGCGTGTGCGAAGGGTGCGCAACCAGAGGCGCGTTACGTGGGCCCGGAAGGCCCCCAGCGCCGGCAGATTTGTCGGCACTGCGTGATACGCGAAGAAGCCCTTGACGACCTGCCTGAGCCATTTTCCCTGTGTGGGGATCGGTGTCCAGGATGAAGTTCACGCGTCGGCTCGTAATCCCCACGACTAGCGCATCCAGCGCGTCGTGCTGGCCGCGTTGCGGGCGGAATCCGTAGCTGAACCCGAGGAAGTCCTCCTCTTAGATCGCGTTCAGCACCGCCGCGGTCGTCTTCTGGATGATTTTGTCTTCCAGGGCGGCGACAGCGAGTGGGCGCGGCTTTCCATCGGCCTTCGGGATATACTGTCGCCCAGAGGGTTGCGCGCGATAGGCTCCGCGGTGGACCCGGTCGTGCACATCCGCGAGTTTCGGCTCGAAGTCTGCCTCGTAATCCTCCCAGGTCACTCCGTCTGCGCCGGGGGCGGCATCGCGTTTTAGCGCGAAGAACGCTTCCCAAAGCAGATCGACGGTGACGTGGTGCAAGAGCGCTGTGACCTTCTCCTTCTTCCTTTGCCTTGTTGCTTGCCGTACGCGACCCAGCGCCTGTGACACACGCGCCCGGCCCAGGGTCCGGAGCGTGCTTTGCTGGTCCGCGTTCCTCTTGGTTCCCGTCCTTGGCTCCACCGGCTCCGCCGCCGGTTTCCCGGCTTTGTTCGTCGGCTTCGCAGCTACTACGGCGGGATCAGACTTCTCACGGCCGTGCATCATCGGCTTCGGCTCCTCGCCTTCCCGACGCGGACCAGCGAAGATGCATTCTGACATCGCCCATTGTCAGCCATGAGATCTCCCAGTTCCTGCACAAAGAGCGTTTTCGCATGCGAGGTTCGACGACCACGCCGGGCTGGTCGGGCGCTCGCAGATGACGCGCCCTCCCATATTGCCTTCCGCTTCCCGCAAAGCGTCGGCACCCAGGATGAGACGAATTTCGCGGCTCAATGCCCGGCCTACGATCTCCCCTGCCGACGCTTCGCCGGCGCGCTCGCGCGCTCCCACGGACGGCTCGGGGCCGATGTGGTTTGCTACTCCTTCATCGCAGTGGACTTGCACCACCTACTCCTTGCCAGTCTACTGGCGCTCGCAGGACCTCGCCCAGCAACCGGCATGGACTATCTGCGCTTGGCCCGAAAATTCGAATGCAGTCCAGTCGGATCCAAAACGCAGGGACGCGCTCGAAGAGACGGGCCGATCAAACCGACGCGCGACGTCGGCTGCCTGAACACCGTTAGCAACGCGTGCGGCCGCTGCATCAACCTTGTCCATCGGCACCTGCCTCGTCTTTGTCGCTCTTGGTCGGAACCACGCAGAGATTTTGCATGACACCGGGCATTGCGATCGAGGCAGTCGGGATCCGCTCTTGTCCGCTCTAACATCTCCGTCACCTCCAGCGGCGACAGAGCGCGCCAAAGGGCCAATCAAGAGCTCAGGAACTGCGTCGTCAGGGCCAGAGAGATCGATCGCAGGCGCGAGGGGAGACAAAATCTGGCGCGGCGCCAGCTACGGACACCGGGCGCCATAATTAGGTAGCGGCAGGGGCCATCCCGACCGCGGCGGCGGCGATGGCGCGAAATACCGCGTTCTCTTCGGCCTCCGTCGGTGGATTGTTGGGATAGGCGGCGACCTGGGCGACGACCACGCCACGCTTGCGATCGACCCACAGGATCTGCCCAAACGCGCCTAGGGCCATCGCCTCCCCGTCATAGTCCTTTGGCACCCACCATTGCATGGCATAGCCGCGCGGCCTTTCGCCAGGCTCCTGAAAGTCGGCCTGCGGCCGCATGACGAGGTCGACCCAACCCGCTGGCGCAAGCCGATCGCCGGCGACCTGAAGATCGTCCAGATAGAGCTGCCCGAGATGGGCGAAATCCTGCAGCGTCGCCTGCAGGCAACAATGCCCGAACTGGACGCCAGCCTCGCCGTCCGCGTGTTTCGACCAAGTGGCGGCACCTGCGAAGCCTCCCGGACTCCAGAGCTTCTGCTGCACGATGTCGGAATAGCGCTGCCCGTATGCGCCACGAAGGACCGCCGACAGTACATGCGTGTCCGTGGCGAGGTAGTTGAAATCCGTGCCGGACGCGATCCGCGCACCCAGGCCGGCGGCGAAATCATCGAGATTCTCGCCCTGGAAGGCGAGCCGGACATACATGTCGTTCCGGTTGGGCCAGCCGCTATCATGGAAAAACTGCACGCCGGACGACATCATCGCCACATGCCGGATCGGCACACCTCCATATGCCGTTCCCCTGAATTGCGGTGCGTATTTCTGTACGGGATCATCGAGGTTCGCGACCACGCCGTCCCTCAAAGCCGCTCCAAGGACAGTCACAGTGAAGCTCTTCGAAGCCGACCATAGTGAATGGCGCGTGTCCGGCGTAAGGCCGTTGCGGTAGACTTCAAAGACTACGCGCCCGCCATGCAGGACCAACAGACCATCGACATTCGCGCGCTCCAGATAGTCCCCGACTGTGCGCGTCTCGTCCGCATATCCGTAGCGAACGGTCTCCAGCGGCCGCAGCGTACGCAGATAGGTGCGGGGGGAGGCGGATGAATGAAGCTGATCCACCGGCCAGATCTTCTCGTAGTGCGTGAAGATCCAAGTACGGGTGGACGGGATCGCGTTGAGAAACCAGTATCCGGGCGCATGGTCCGCCCACGGTCGAAAGAGGAACAGGATGAGCGCCACCATCAGGGCGAGGAGCGCAAGTCCCCCTATCGCCAGGATACGCAACACCGGCCGCATGCTTCGCACCCTCAGTCCTCCTTTGCAGCTTCAATCCCCGCTGCCATGTTGCGCCCGCACAGGAAGAAATGCAGCGCGCTCCAGAAACCGAGGACATGGATTGAGAGCAGCGCGTACCGCAGCGAGTCGTCGCCGACGGCGGGCTTGAGCGCGTCGCTCACGGCGCCCACGATGAATGGACCGCAGCTGAGCCCCACTAGGTTCATGAACAGCATCTTCACGGCGGCGGAGATCGCTCGCATGCGCAAGGGCGCCAGGGTCTGTATCAGCGCCAGCGACGGGCCCAGAAAGAAGTTGCCGAAGAATACCGGCACAACCAGCCACGCCAGCGCCAGGGCCGGCGAGCCTGCAAGGTAGGCGACCGCGGTGAAGGGCAGCGAGATAAGCTGCGCGATACCGATCATCCAGACCCCGAATGCGGGATTGCGGGTCTGCAGCTTGTCGGTCAGCCAGCCGCCCGTGAGCGCGCCGACGCCGCCGACGACGCCAAGCAGCCCCGCTAGCAGAAACCCTGTTTCCATTTGCGAGAGCTGGTGGGTGCGCGCGAAAAAGGCCGGCTGGAACGCCGAAACGCCATAGGTCATCGTCGCCGAAACCGTTGACGCAAGGATGATGTGGCGCATTGCGAGGCTGCCCCACAAATAGCGAAGCGACTGATGCAGCGGGGGCGGTGTCGCGGCCGCCCGCCGGTTCTCCGAAAAGCCGCGGGGCGCTTCCTTTAGGGCCGCCGCCATGACAAGCGCCAGCAGAATCCCTGGAAAGCCGACCACGAAAAGCGCCGTCCGCCAACCATAGAGCTGGCTGACCACGCCTCCTGCGACCAGAGCCAGCAGCGTCCCCACGTTCGCGCCCATTGCGAGAACCGACAATGCGGAGGAGCGCTTCTCCGGCGGATAGTAGTCGGCCAGAATGGAGTGACTGGAGGGATTGACCCCCGCCTCGCCAATGCCGACCCCAAAGCGGGCCAGCGCCAGCTGCCAGAAATTCTGTGCGAGGCCGGTCAGGAACGTCATTCCAGAAAAAATCGCCAGCGACCAGACGACGATGCGCTTGCGATTGCCGCGGTCGGCGATCAGCGCGAGCGGAATGCCAAGCGTGGCATAGAACATCGCGAATGCGAAGCCGCTCAGCAGCGCCAGGGATGTGTCCGAGAGGTTGAATTCCTTGCGTATGGGCTCCGCAAGAATAGACAGGATCTGTCGGTCGAGGATGGACAGCGCAAAGGCGAGGAAAAGAAGCAGGAGCGCGGTTCGCCGTTCGCGCAGGAATGCGAACGACTGGAGTGGGCGGCCGGTTTGCATTGAAGGGGTCATGCCGCCGCCAGCACCTGGCACCTGCGCATCAGACGGCGGTGGCGGTCGTCGAACTCGTCTCGACGGTGCAGAACGGTGCGGTTGTCCCAGACGATGACATCCCCGACCTCCCAGATATGGCGCCAGACAAGATGCCCGGGAGCCGCATGTTTCCACACCTCGTCCAGAAGGCGCTCGCTCTCCTCCAGCGACAGACCGACGACGTACGCCCAGTCGCGCCGCCCGAGAAACAGCGCCTTACGGCCTGATTCCGGGTGCGTGATGACCGCGGGATGGACGGCCCCAGGCGCCTCAACCGGCGAAGCGGGTTCGCTGTATCCCGCCCGCAGCTCGCCGATGCTAGTGTGCGAGGCGTCGTGCTTGATCGAAATGGTCTCCACGCGCGCTCTGAGGTCCGCCGGCATGGCCTGAAAGGCGGCGTGCTGGTTCACAAAATAGGTGTCGCCGCCCTGCGGGGGAATCTCCACAGAATATAGCACGCTCGCGGTCGGCGGCGTCGGGTTGTAGGTCATGTCGGAGTGCCATGAGGCCTCCGCATTGCCGAGCCCGCCAATTGGGCGGCCGTCTTCCTTGATGTTCGATATGACCGTGACAAACCGGCTGTCGAGTCGATCGCGCAAGGCCTCCGGCAGGCGGGAGTATCCTGGCATCTCTTCGAGGGGGCCAAAGCGGGCGCTGAATGCCTGCAACTGGTTAACGTCCAGCTTCTGGCCGCGCATGCGGATGACGCCGTGATCGAGCCATGCAGCGTAGATCGCTACGAACTCCGCTTCCGACAGGTTGGTGAGATCGACCCCCGAGATGTCAGCGCCAGTGTGGGAAGTGAGGGGCGTGATTTTCATTGTGCTTCCTCGCTCAATCCTCGATGGCGTAGCGCGGGGCAAGCGCACGCGCGAAAGCAATGAGCAGTGGATTGCCGCTTCCTGCGAAAGCGCCATGGATTGCCAGCATGGCGCGGCCCAGCTCGGTCTCCCGCCAGAGCAGGCGGTTGATCCCGTCGGGCGGATAGTCGCCCGGCTGGGCCGTCATCGCCTCAAGCCAGTAGACCTTCAGATCCTCCAGCGCGTGCTTGAGCGCCTTGAGGTCCCCAACAGTCGCCGCGCCGGCGTCCGCTGCTTCGCCGACCATGCGCGCGAGGTCCTCGACCGGCGCCTTTGCGGCGCCGAACGACGTGCGCTTGCGACGACGCAGGGAGAGTTCGTACCAAGGTCGAATCATCAACAACTCGTTTGCAAGACGGGAAGTCCAGGTCAAAGGAGCGGCATCCGGAACGGCAAAATTGACTGGACAGAACACCCCGTCCGCCTCCCCTGCGTTCGGAGGAGCCGGCGCCATAGGCGCGTCCTCGGGAAAGTCTTCAAGCACCGGACCCTCAGGACGGTTCAGCAGGTCAAGCGCCGCAAGGATGACGCGACGCTGGAACGCAGCGTCATTGGGTTTGCCCAGGGGCCGGCCCAGCGCAAAGCTTGTCCAGAGAAAGCGCGGGGGCTTCAGCGCTTCCGTGTTTTCGCGGACTAAGCTGATGCCGGTGGTCTGCACGCCCTCGCTCTCAAGATAGTAGGCAATCGCGCATACTGCGCGGGTGCAATTGGGTCAGACGGGAGTTAGGAAGGCAGTGTCGACATGGTCGCGCTTCAGAAGTCCGGCCAGGTGGCGAACGCTGGCCTCATAGGCCTGCGGTAGCAGCATGGCCCCCATGAAGCTCACGTGCTGGCTCGCAAGCGAGCCAAGGGAGCCCTCATCAGCCAGCTCGCGAAAACGGTCGATGGGGAGGACAGTGTTGACGTCCTCGAGGAACCCGGTGCGGTCGAAATTGGCCGAGGTGTGCGACATCACCAACTCGTCTCCCCTGAGATCGCCGGGAATCAGCCTGTAGCTGGCGTCCGTCAGCTCGAACGCCTCGTCGTCACGCACATGCAGTCCGGCCGTAGTGATCAGCACGACGCGGCGCCTGTTCATGGGGAGGTCGGCGCGGACGAACGGGGTGGGACCGAGCGGCTCCATCGCTTTGGCGCGGAGGTGCGCCCGTTCAAACTCCGGCAGGTCCGCAAGTCGAACCATATCGCCCTCCTTTGGTCGCAGCAAGGAATGAGCAACGATCGATTATTGCACTCGTCGTGTCAATAGTAGAAGCGCTAAGCGTCTGCCGGCTACATGCCGATCGCTTTTATGGTCCTGCGCCAATTGGTTATGTGCACAAATCCTATTGCGCGAATGCGAGAAACTTCGTGCGCCGACGCCAGAATCCCCTCGACAGCGCCCAGATCAAACGGCGGGGCGCCCTCGACTCGGTCGGGGCGATCTGTGAGAGGAGCGCAGGCCAGGAGCTTGTCGCAGAGTTCGGTCACGATCGGGTGGTGTCCCGAAGCCGGGAAGTCGTAGCAGGCTTCTGAAAATCGCGCGAAAGCGGCGTTCTATTTGTCATGGCCCGGCTGCGCGGCGACCGCCCCAATTTCGCGCATCAGCTCAGAAGGCAAGACCGGTTTGCGCAGCGTGCGCACGGCGCCGAAGATGCGCGCCGCCCTGAGACTGGGCTCGGTCACCGGATCAGGAGTGCCGAAATCATCTTTGACGCCGCCAGTCATCATGATCACAGGCGTCGCAATTGCGGCGTCCCGCATCCGCATCAACAGTTCGAGGCCGTCTCCGTCTGGCATATAGAGATCGGTAACGACGAGATCGAACCCGCCGCCCGCGACCATGGTGAATCCTGTTGCGCCATTGTCGGCCTCCGATACGATCATGCCGGCGGCACGCAGCGCCTCGGCGAGCGTCTCGCGCAGCAAGTCATCGTCGTCGACAAGCAGGACTCTGGACACGCGCATCGCCTCCAGTGGCTGTTGTGGCGTGCCATTGACACACAGCCGGGGCGAGGACTTTGCGCCGCGTCAAATCCGGCGGTAGCTCCATGCTCCGCGGCAAGCACCAATTGACGCAGACACCTGTAACGTCTTGGCTGCGTGCATGAACAAGCCGGCCCGGATCGCCAAAATCCTCTGCACGAACGGCTGCCCGACCCCGGCCACTATCCTCGCCGCGCTGATCGATGACCCGTCGCTGTGCGTTCTCCCTGCTGACCGTCTCCATCGACCGACGCCGCTCGCCCGCCGCGTCGGGCTAGCGCTTTGCAGCGCCTATGGGCTGGAGGCGTGGCGTTCACACATGGCGGCAATCTGATGTGCAATCACTACCGTCAGGCAATCCTGAGGGGCGAGACCATTCCCGGCTGGTCGATCGACCAGTTCTCGGAGATCAAGGTCCCGCTGCGCTTTCACAACATGGCGCCGGACGTCTTTCCGGATCGCGAAGGGCTGGTGATCCGGCTGCAGGATGGCAAGCCTGCAGTCGAGGCTATGCGCTGGGGATTTCCACCACCCCCTGCAGCAAACGCCATCTACGTCACGAATGTCCGGAACACGAAGTCGGGCTTCTGGAAGCCCTGGCTGAAGGAAGCGCATCGCTGCCTCATACCCGTGGCCCAGTTTGCCGAGCCAGATCCCGAAAAGCCCAGGCCGCGCGCCGAGCGCTGGTTTGCGCGGCCTGACGGCGGCCCCATGTTCTTCGCGGGCATCTGGCGCGAATGGGACGGCGACCGCGGCCCCAAATCCAAGCCGATCAAGGGCCCCCACCTGCTCTTCTCCTTTCTCACGACAGAGCCCAACGCCGTCGTCGCGCCGATCCATCCCAAGGCGATGCCGGTCATCATCGCACCCGAGAACGCCAAGACCTGGTTGACGACGCCGATGGACGAAGCGCTGGAGCTGCAGCGTCCTGCGCCGGATGATGCGCTGGTGGTCTTGCCGCGTGAGGCGGCCTAGTCGCGGTGTGACGAGTGTCGTTTACGCCATCGCAATTGTGGCCCTGGTGGAGTGACCGTCACAAAACGTACACGCTGGCGGGGCAAGAAAAAGCGGTTGTCGGGGACGGGCCACATCAGTCGAAGCGGTCAGGGGCGCCAGTTGCCTGGCGCCCCCTCCATCCCTGGCCCAGGGTTGGGGGACGGGCCAGGGACCTGACCTTGGAACATGGCTTCGGCTAGCTGATGACTGATCTGCATCAATCCCGTCCACGCATTCGCGCCGCCGGCAAGCGAGGTGGCGCCTGTGACCGGATGCAGCGGCGCGATCTGTCTCAGGCTATGACGCTCGAGGCCGCCGCCTCGAGAACTGACTGGAACCCTGCGACCTAGGACGTCCTGTCGGCATCCGCCAGCGAGGGGTCCAGCGTAAGGGCATGCAGGGTGTCAATATGGTCAGCGATCACCTGAGCGTCGGGCGCTTCAACTTCGGCAAGGGTTGAAAGATAGCGCCCGAAGGCTTTTGCAGTGATGCCGAGGGACTCGTCGCGCTCCTGCTCCTCGCGTGTCTCTTGTTTCATGACGGCGAGATAGACCGCCTTGAGCTTTGCGTGGGGCCCGGGCGCGAGCGCGCCTTTGTACTCGCTCATCTTCTGGACGCACAGCCGCACCGCTGATCGGTTGCTCTCCGCGTTCCAGCTTGGTCCAGGCGCCGCGGTCACCACGGGTTCCACCGCTCGCCGCCTCGCGCCCTTGTAGTCCTGCAGCATCAGCCGCTCTATCTTGCCCGGGTCCTTGTCCACGCACGTGACGGTGTGCCCGAAATCGGCAAAGCACGCGCCCGACACCAGGCCTACATAGCCCGCTCCGATCATCGTCACGCGCATGGCG
>JBEAMJ010000056.1:0-4475 GCA_041166025.1 Pseudomonadota bacterium
TGGCCTTGGGCGCGCCGGGACGGTCAAACCAGGCTTGCGCGGGCTCTTCGGGATTGAGCTTGGGTCCCTTGTCGCCTTGCACGTTGAGCTGTTCGAGGCGGGCGAGCACGTCCTCCTGCGCCTTGCAGAGCGCGTCCATCGCCTGCTGCGGCGTCTTGGTGCCGGCGGCGGCGTCGCCAATGTTCTGCCACCAGAGCTGAGACAGTTTCGGATAGTCGGGGACGTTGGTGCCGGTGGGCGACCACTGCGTGCGCGCAGGCGAGCGGTAGAACTCGATCAGCCCGCCGAGCTTCGGCGCACGTTCCGTGAAGGACGGGTGTTGGATCGTGCTCTCGCGGATGAAGGTGAGACCGGTGTGGCTCTTCTTCACATCCACTGTCTTGGAGGTGACGAACTGAGCATAGAGCCAGGCGGCCTGTGCCCGGTCGGTTGGCGTGGTCGTCATCAGGGTCCACGAGCCAGCGTCCTGATAGCCGAGCTTCTGGCCCTCTTCCCAGTAGGCGCCGTGGGGCGATGGCGCCATGCGCCATTTGGGAGAACCGTCGGCATTGAGAACCGGGAGACCTTCCTTGACCATGTCGGCGGTGAAGGTGGTGTACCAGAACATCTGCTGGGCGATCTCGCCCTGCGACGGGATCGGGCCGGACTCCGAGAAGGTCATGCCCTGCGCTGCGGGCGGGGCAAACTTCTTCAGCCAGTCGAGATATTTGGTCACGGCGTAGACCGAGGCGGGACCGTTGGTGTCGCCGCCACGCGCGACGCACGAGCCGACAGGACGCGAATTGTCATCGACGCGGATGCCCCACTCATCGACCGGGAAGCCATTGGGATGCCCGTTGGTCTTGTCGCCATTGCCGGCCATGGAGAGCCAGGAGTCGGTGAAGCGCCAGCCGAGCGATGGGTCCTTCTTGCCATAGTCCATGTGGCCATAGACTTTCTTCCCGTCGATCGTACGGCCGGTGAAGAATTCGGCGATGTCCTCGTATGCGGACCAGTTGACCGGAACGCCGAGGTCGTAGCCGTACTTGGCCTTGAAGTCGGCCTTGTTCCTGGCGTCAGTAAACCAGTCATAGCGGAACCAGTAGAGGTTCGCGAACTGTTGGTCGGGCAGCTGGTAGAGCTTGCCGTCGGGCGCGGTGGTGAAGCTGGCGCCCACGAAATCCGCGATGTCGAGTGTCGGGCTGGTGACGGCCTTGCCCTCCCCGGCCATCCAGTCGGTGAGATTGCGCACCTGCTGGTAGCGCCAGTGCGTGCCGATCAGGTCGGAGTCGTTGATGTAGGCGTCGTAGATGTTCTGGCCCGACTGCATCTGCTGTTCGAGCTTGGCGACGACATCGCCCTCGCCGATCAATTCGTGCGTGACCTTGATGCCGGTGATGGCGCTGAAGGCCGGCGCGAGGACGCGGGATTCATACTCGTGCGTGGAGATGTTCTCCGAGACGACCGTGATTTCCATCCCCTGATAGGGCGCGGCGGCGTTGAGGAACCAGGTGAGTTCGGCCTCCTGCCCGGCGCGATCGAGCGTGGAGAGGTTGCCGATCTCGGCATCGAGGAATTTCGCGATCTCGGCAGCGCCATTGGGATTGGGGTCTTTCGCGGCCGCCGGTTGCTGCGGGCCGCAGGCGGCGAGCGCCAACGCGGAGACACAGGCGAGCATGAGCCCGCGCGAACGCTTCAACACCATCATATCCTCCCTCGCGGAGCTCTTCGGCTCCGGACTCATTGCGGTTCAAGCAAACCGGAAAACCAGCCCTGCGTAAACCACCGCGGCGATGGTGGCAAACCAGAGCGGCAAGTCCTCCGGCGCAAGGCCGATCCAGGCAAGGTGGATGAAGGCGGCGCCGAGGAGGCCGAGGAAGAAGCGGTCGCCGCGCTGGGTGGCGACCCCGAGGATGCCCACACGCGGCTCATTGTTCGGGGCCAGTTTCGCAAGGACCCCAAGCGTGAGCAGGGCGAGCGCGATGAAGCCGAAGAACAGCGCGGTCGGCAGGGTCCAGCCCATCCAGGCGAAGGTCATGGCGCCTTGCTCCGCAGCAGCTTTGCGGCCGCAGCCTGCATCAGGATGCCCAGCAGGATAGCGCCAACGCCGATGACGGCGGAGACGATTGCGCCGGGACGCTGGCCGAGGAAATAGAACACCATGGCAAGCCCGCCGCCGAAGACCAGCCCGGCCATGACCAGCGCGAGACCGGTCATGAACTGGCGCTGGCCGCGTTTCAGGCGATCAGCATCGGGGGTAGCGGCGGGCTCTGCGACCATGCGTCAATGACGGTTCGCGCGGGCGTCGCGTATGGTGGTGAAGCCCCACCAGAACACGCCGGCGCCGATGAGCAGCGACAGCCAGGACAGCGCGCCAATCGGGCCGCCAAGAATGCCTAGCCACACGACCTTGAGGATCGTCGAAAGGATGATGCCGATGCCGCCGAAGCCGACCATGACGGCGCCGACCAGCGTCATCTGGCGGCCCTGGGCTTCCTTGCGGGCATTCGTGGCTTCCGGAGGGGTGTAACCGTATCTGGCCATGTTGTTCTCCTGGCTCTGATTATTTGCGTTTCGACTCGTATCTGCCCTGCGCCCTCTTGTGCCGTGTCGGGGCGCTTGACGGGGTCAGGATAGCAGAATTGCGGGGGAGGCACAGGGGGCGGCCAGCCACCCGCTTTCAGCCCGGTGATGACCGCCGGGGATGCTGTGGTCGTGAGCCCGCAAGGAGGGCCCGGGGACGCGGGAGGCGCCCCGTCGGAGGGCTTCCATGGCGAACGCCAAACCAGCATCCGATCGATCCCCTCTCGGCAGCGCAGGATGAGCGCCCAGAATCAGCCATCAGACTCACGCGGCGGGGTGTTGGCGCAAAGCCCGCTATGGGTTTTGGCCCTGCTTGCACGTCGTCGATGCGCTCACCGGATTGCACCGGGCCGCAGCATTGCCCGGCAGGCGTGCCGTATAGCCCTGAGAGAAGCGTGGGTCGGGCCAGATATAGTCGGTTGAGATGTATTGTGCACCCGATGCGAGGGCGGCTTCGCGGCGCTTCGTGTCGCCGGTGCGGGCTTCGCGCGTGTCGGCGTCTGCGCGCGTGCGCACAATGAAGCCCATCGCGACGCGCTCGCGGATGAGGGCCTCGTCTTCGTGCGGTTCGTTCATCACGAGGATGGCGGCTTCGGGCGCCTCGAAGGCTGCGCCAGCGCCGACAAAGGCCACCCTGCCGCGCAGCGACGGATGGCATTCGACATAGCCAGCCCAGCGCGCGGGCGCATCGTCGACGACGAAGATCACCTTGCCACGCGATGCGCCGAGCGTTGGCCATCCGCCGGCGAGAACCGCTTCGCGCAATGTCGCATGTGCACCGCGCACCTCGTCCGGCGTGACGATGCGATTACGCGGGAAGACGGAGAGGATCTCGGCTTCCATGCGGTTGAAGGCGTCCTTGCCAAACGCGCGCACGGGCGTTGCGCCTTCCCACGAGATCGGCGTGTGCTTGGGATTGATCATGATCAGGATGGGGGTGTGGGACCGGTTGGCGTCCGACCACGCCTTCACCTGGACGAGGCAGGCGATGAAGGTGACGCAGCTGGTGCGGAAATCAATGTCGGAGGCGTGCAGCACCTTGAGGCCGGGCCTTGCGAGAGCAGCGACATCAGGCGGTGGTATTGTGACGCCCTGCTGCGCCAGGAGACGGACACCGAGCGGATCGGCGAAGGCGCCGCCGTCGGGATCGTCATAGGGATCGAGCTCGACCTGGCGCGCGCCGGCGTCAAGCTGTTCAGCGATCGGACGATGCGCGTAGTCGAGGGTCAGCGCCGTGGCCGCGTTGCGCTTGCCGATCATCTCCATCAGCGGCGGATCGATGGCAAGCTTGTAGGAGTTGTGCGTGCCGATGGCCTGGATCTGGTTGAGGCGGAGGGAGTTGTCGAGGCCGTCGGTGGATGTGGGCGTCATGCTGGTGCAGGCTGCGAGCAGGATGCCGCCAACCAGAACAGGTACACGCTTCATCGCCAACTCCTTCTGCACGTATGCCAGCTTCCCTCGCAGAGGTGACAATCCGGTGACGCGCAAGCACTATGCCCTGCCAGCCAGATAGGCGTGAGCCACCTTCCTGGGAACGATGGTCGTCCAGGCATCGGTGACGAAATCGACGACCTCGGCGCGCGTGAGCTGCGCGATGTCGACGTAACTCCAGAGCATGGCGCCGGCGCGATAAGGCTGAAAAATCTCCGGGCGCGCCTCGAACAGGAGCTCCTGTCGCGGCTTCGGCAGTTTGAATAGCCAGCGCTTGCTGGGAAAGCCGTAGACGACAAAGGTCTTCGTGCCGACATTGAACCAGTTTCCGCCGTGGTCGTTCAGCTCCACCGCCCCCGGCAGGGCGAGCGCGATTTTGCGAACGTCAGCAAGCGTGGCCATGAGGCCAGTCTAGCCGCCTTAGGATGCGGAGGAAATCAGCCCTAGTATCTGAGGCTGAAGCCGGCCTGGAACATGCGGGG
>JBEAMJ010000057.1:0-19889 GCA_041166025.1 Pseudomonadota bacterium
TTGTCCGCAGGCGAAGTGGCAGTGGTTGGTCACCTGATGAATGCCTCGCACGCCAGCCTGCGCGACGACTTCGACGTGACGTGCGGCGAAACTGACCTGCTTGCCGAAATCGCGGCCCGCACGGAGGGCGTTCATGGGGCGCGTCAGATGGGCGGAGGCTTCGGCGGCGCGGTCCTCGCCCTGGTCGATGCAGGCGCCGTGGAAGCAGCCGCGCAAACAATCGTGTCGCGCTATCGCGGGGCAACCGATCTCAAGGCCTCGTCCTTCGTCTGCGGGATTTCCGGCGGCGCCCAAGAGATCGAGACATGACCGGCGGCGCACACAAACGGCAGAACCTCCTCACTGGCGATTGGGTGCTGGTGTCGCCGCATCGCCTGCTGCGCCCCTGGCAGGGCGAGGTGTCAGAGCCGGTCCGCGCCTTGGCCGTTTCGCACGATCCGGACTGCTATCTGTGCGCAGGCAACGCGCGCTCCGGCGGGCAACGCAATCCGGACTATGAGGGCGTCTATGTCTTCGACAATGATTTCCCGGCCCTGCTGACGACGTCACAGGCACCGCAGGGCGAGGCACTTCTGGTGGCGCAGCCGGAGACGGGTTTGTGCCGCGTGATCTGCTATTCGCCCGACCATGGGCGTGGGATGTCCAGGCTCAGCGTTTCCGAGATCGAGGCGGTGGTGCGCGAATGGCGGCGACAGTCGATCGAACTGTTGTCGCGCCCTGACATCGGCGCCGTCACCATCTTTGAGAACCGCGGCGAGATGATGGGAGCAAGCAATCCTCATCCTCACGGCCAGCTCTGGGCCACAGCATCACCTCCCCCGGAGCTTGTGCGCGAAACAGAGCGCCAGCTGCGGTGGCGTGCCGACACGGGCCGTGTCCTGTTACTCGACTACCTCGAGCGCGAACTGGCCTCCGGCGAACGCCTGGTCTGCGCGAACGAACACTTCGTCGTTCTGACGCCCTTCTGGGCGGCCTGGCCATTCGAGACACTGGTGCTGCCGCGTCGTCCGGTCAGCGACCTTGCCGGCCTGACGCATGACGAACAGGCCGGTCTTGCGCGCGTTGTTTCCGATCTCACCTGCCTCTATGACGCCGTGTTTGACGCACCCTTCCCCTACACGATGGGCTGGCACCAAAAGCCTGCCGGGCTGGCCGAAGAGGCGGGGTTCCAGCTGCACGCACATTTTTATCCGCCGCTGTTGCGCTCGGCGACGGTGCGCAAATTTATGGTCGGCTTCGAAATGCTTGGCATGCCCCAGCGTGATCTCACGCCTGAGGATGCAGCTGCGCGTCTTCGGGAGGCTGCACAGCGCGCCGGGGTCAGACCGGCCTGAGCCGGCGATCACCCGCTGGCAAGTTTGCCCAGCTTCACCGCCGAATAGGGCGACTCCTCGCTCACCTCGAACAGGCCAATGAGGTTGCCGTCCGGATCGCGACCGAACGCCATCCGACCGCCATCCATGGGGGTCGCCTTGGCGAGAAGGACGCCGCCGGCTTCCACGAGCTTGGCAGCTGCAAGATCGGCGCTGGAAACATCCAGCACGATCATGTTGTAGCCCAGCGCATCTACAGGCCGCGGGGTGACGGGGCCGGTGACGGGATGATTGAGATATTCCCAGATCTCCAACTCGAGATTGTTGAGATTGTACCAGGCAACATCGAGCTTCACATTGTCGAGGTCAGCGGTGAGATCGAGCGTCGGATTCACAAGGTTCGAGCGCCGCTCACGCGGTTCGCGACCCAGGAGCGCAGTATAGAAGGCGACTGTGCGATCGATGTCCGCCACCACGATCGCCACGTGGCGCATCCGGTAGGTCCAGGTGAGGTTGGGCAGCATGAGCTGTTCGGTTTCCGCCATCGTGCCATCCGCATCGCGGAGGTAGCCATAGCGCACCGGAACATCGGGACGTAGCTGGACGAGCTCTTTGGTGCGCGACACGGGGCTGGCGCCTGCAGCGACAAACTTCGCGAACAGACCTTTGTCATCCGGCGACTGGTGGCACACATGGGTGATGCCGGGGCCCTGCACCGGAACAAGGCCCGACGCCTTCGCAGCCGCCGAGGGTGACTTGAACTGCATGAGGCGTATCTGGCCGTTAGCGCCGCGCAGAAGGCGCGTGTCTACACTGACCGGCCTGTTTGCAATCGGCTGCAGCGCCCTCGCATCCGTGAGATCCTTGCGGTCGACCACCGAAAGTGCGGCTGCGGACTGATAATAGGTGGTCGCCTTCTCGATGTCGCTCACCGTTTGCCCGACATAGGCAATGCCGCGCACAAGCGGGCCGGCCGGCACGACCTCAATCGTGCTCTTCTCGGAAGCGGCGCATCCTGCCAGCGCGACCAGCGCCGCGAACAGCCCGGCCGCAACCACCTTACGCCTGTCGCACCTCATGTCATTCTCCCTTTCCCCCGCGCTTTCGCGTCTATTCGATCCGGAACGCCAGAAGCAGGTTGCCGGCCTTCTGTCCAAACTTGTCGTAGCCTGACGTCGCATACATCCGATCGCCGGAGACGACAGGACCGCTCGAGTCAATGCTGCCGCCATAGGCGCGCACACCGTTCACCGCATCGAACTCACGATTGGTATCGAAACTCCAGAGCACCGATCCGTCTTGCGCGGAAAAGGCGCGCAGCATTCCGTCGAGCGATCCGCCAAACACCACGCCCGGCGCCAGTGTTGCAGCCGCCGAGACGCCGGGCGAGCACCGCCACGACGTCTTGCCACACATATCTGGCAGAACCTGCGACCAGATCCTGGCGCCAGTTGCAAGGTCAAGCGCATGAACACCCGACTGGGCCGGAAGATGCGCGTCTTTTGGATAGACGGAGAGGTCGGAGACTGGCGCGTAGAGGACGCCGCCATCGCTCGCCATGCCCCAATGGACACCGCCCATGATGCCGCCGCGGCCGGGCTTTGCCTTCCACACCAGAGCGCCCTGGCGGTCCGGATCGAGCGCATAGACATAGCCGGATTTCTGGCCGGCTAATAGCAGGCTCTTGCCGTCCTTCAATGTTGCGAGAATCGGCGGCGCGCCGAAATCATAGTCAGGCCCTGTATTGACGGGGCAGTTGGCGCCGGCCGCACAAGCTGCATTCCAGACATCCTCGGCCAATGCCTGGTAGGACCAGACGATTTTACCAGTCGCCAGATCGAGAGCGAGAATCGCATCGCTCTTGTCGGAGGCCGGCTGCGAGTAGTTTTCGCCTGTGCCGACGTAGAGCCGGCGCCGCACCGTGTCGATTGTCGGGGATGACCAGATCGGCGCGCCGGAGGGACCGAACGATGCCGTTCCCTCGCGATTGGCGCCGCGCAAGCTCGCTGGCTCGTCGATCGTGTAAGTCTTCCAGATCGTCTTGCCTGTTGCTGCATCCAGCGCGGCAACAGCGCCCCGGAATGTGCAGCACGGATACTTCGCATCCACCGCTGCGACGACCTCCAGTGAGGAGACAGGCACGTAGAGCCGCCCCTCGAACAGGCGCAGCGTGCCGGTGATCGTCGCCTGGGGATGAGGATCCGGCTTTGCGCTCCACAAAAGCTTGCGGGTCGCGATATCGAACGCATGCACGGTTCCACCGAAATCGCCGAAATACAGGGTGGCCGCAGCGCCTGAAGCGTTCGTTCCGATTACCAGTCCGGATCGGATCTCCTGCGCCGTCTGCGCCTGCCAGCGGACACACCCGCGCGCTGCATCCAGCGCATAGATTGCCCCGGTCTGGTCCGCGGTGAACAGGGTGTCGCCCGCAAGTGTTGGCTGCACGCGCGCGCGCGTCCCGTTCGGAAACGCGAACACCCAGTCGAGCTCCAGGCGCGAGGCGTTCGCGGCGCTGATGTTGGTTCCCGATGCGGGAACCGCGCGGGCGTTGGCGGCGCCCATGCCCCAGTCTGCAATTCTTACAGGCGCGAGCGTTCCAACGCTCCCAGCCTCACACCTGCCCTTGATGTCTGCAGCCAGCGGCTGCGCCTGCGAGAGAAAGGTCGAGACGGCCTTGCGGTCATCCTGCGACAATCTCGCCGCCTGCGCCTGCATGATACCGGTGGTCAGCGCCGCCTCGATACGGGCGGCTGGCAAGATCGCCAGCGCCTCGCGGCGCGGCGCCTGCAGCACCGCACCATCATGACACGCCGCGCAGGCAGCAAGATAAATCTGCTCGCCATGAGCCGCCGTTGCGCTGGAAGGTTCCAGCGCACGTGAAGATGGGGAAGGCGGCGCCACGCATGAAGCGAGCATCGCTGCGTACAACGCCGCAACTGCCGGGGCTGGAGGCCACATTCGCGGGAAATCCACGCGTCGAAAGGACGTCATCGGGTCCTCACCAACGTCGGACAGAGCGTCCGGTCTTCGTTCGTGTCAGTGTTCCTCGTTATTGGACGAGTCGTCAATAGGGCCTCGCGCATTGTGATCGGGCCGTCGATGGGAACCGGTTGACCAACCGGCCGCCCAGCCTCGATACATGCAAGGGTAACAGGACATCCCCGGAATACAGATGCCAGCCCGCACAATCGCGCGAACCCGCACCCGCCTCGAACCCGAAGCCAGGCAGACCCAGATCCTTGATCATGCGGCGCGCCTCGTCACCGAAGAGGGCCTGTCGGGTTTCAGTATGGAGCGCGTCGCTCGCGACGCTGGCGTCAGCAAGGCGCTGGTCTACACCTACTTTTCAAACCAGGCGCATCTTCTGAAGTCGCTGTTGAAGCGCGATCTCGAGCGCATCCAGCGTGAACAGATGCATGCGGCGATGTCGGCGCGCACCTTCCCCGAACTCGTTCGCAACACGACGCATATTGCACTTCTTGAGGCCGAAAATCGGGGCGCTTTCGTGCGGCGGCTGCTCAATGAACCCTCCCTGGTCGAAGAGGTCGGTGCGGTTCGCACTTCAGAGCATACCACCAATGTCCGCTACCTGGCCAAACGCCTCGCCAAGGAGTTCGACATCTCCAGAACGGATGCGCTCCGGCTGACAGAGATCGGCCTCGGTCTCACCATGGCGGCAGGCGATTATCTCCAGACAGGCGCGGCGTCACGGAGCGAGGTGGAAGAGCTCACTGTCGCCATGATCATCGGGGCTGTCAGGGCGGGGGCGGCTCAATGCCGCCGCAGCGGCCGCAGGGAACGCCAGGGCCGGCGCGCTAGCGATTGACTGCTCGCCGCGCTATTGTACTTTCCGTCAATAGCAGTTCCAACTAGCCTCGCCCTCGCAGGAGACACCGCATGGACCTCGGCCTCACAGGAAAACGCGCGATTGTGACCGGCGGCACACGCGGGATCGGCCGCGCGATCGTCGAACGGCTGGCGCGCGAAGGCGCGAACGTCGCGCTGTGTGCGCGGACCCCCTCTGCGGTCGACGAAGCCGTAGCAAGCCTCAAGACACATGGCGTAAGCGCTTTCGGCGCTGCGCTGGATGTGCGTGACGGCAAAGCCTTTTCGAGCTGGTTCGAGGGCGCCGTGCGCGAGCTTGGCGGCCTCGACATCGCAATCAGCAATGTCTCGACCCGGCCCGAGCAGAAAGGCGAAGAGGCCTGGCGCGAAGCCTTTGAGACAGATTTTCTCCAGCATGTTAGGATGTCGAACCTCGCCCTGCCCCAACTGCACGCGGGCAAGGATGCAGCGCTGCTGTTCGTCTCCTCGATAGCGTCTATCCTCACGATCCTGCCTCCGGGCGAGGATGGTTATGGCACGATGAAGGCTGCCCTTATCTCACTGACAGGTCAGCTGGCGGCAAAGAATGGAGCCAAGGGCGTCCGGGTGAATGCCGTCTCGCCGGGACCTATCCTGTTCCCGGGCGGTGTTTGGGACCAGATCCGCAACGCCAACCCGGCGCTGTTCGAGCGCGCCGCGGCCCTCAGCGCGCTGGGCCGGCATGGACGACCCGAGGAGGTGGCCGATACGGTTGCCTTCCTTGTAAGTCCGCGCGCCAGCTACATCACGGGCGCAAATCTGCGGATCGACGGCGCCGCGGTGAAAGCCGTCAACTTCTGAGCCGACACCTCATGTCGCAACATGCAGCGGGCCGTGGTCGAGCCGCGGCAGTACATGCCGCGCGAACAGGTCTGCCTCGTGCAAGTGAGGATAGCCCGAGAGGATGAAGGCCTCGATGCCTAACGCGCGATAGGCATTGAGCTTGGCCAGCACCTGATCAGGATCACCGACGATGGCGGCGCCGCAGCCTGACCGCGCGCGGCCAATTCCGGTCCAGAGATTGTCCTCAACATAACCTTCAGCGCCGGCGGCTTCGCGCAGCTCGGCCTGCCGGCGAACCCCGTAGGAGGCGCTATCGAGCGACCGGCTGCGAATCCTAGCGCCTTCGGCATCATCGAGCCTGCTGAGGAGCCTGTCGGCCGCGAGGCGGGCCTCAGCCTCACTTTCGCGAACGACCACATGAACGCGATAGCCGAACCTGAGCCGGCGGCCGCGACGCGCGGCGCGCGATGACAGATCGGAAACGATGTCGCGCACCGTTTCCATCCGGTCCGGCCACATGAGGTAGACATCTGCGGCTTCGGCGGCCGCCTCACAGGCATCGTCGGAAAGTCCGCCGAAATAGAAGGCCGGGCGGCGGCCTGAAACGGTGCGAATGCGGGGCGGATCGAGCTTCAGTTTGTAGAACTCGCCCTGGTGATCAACAGCTTTGCCATCCATAAGGGCGCCGAGAATCTTCATGGTCTCGACCGTGCGGCCATAGCGCGGCCCGCTAGCAAGCGTTTCGCCCGGCAGGTCACTCGAGATGATGTTGACCGTCAGGCGGCCGCCCAGCATCTGATCGAGCGTCGCAAGCTGGCGCGCCAGCTGCGGCGGCCACATTTCGCCACAGCGAATGGCCGCGAGCAGGCGCATACGCTTCAGGAGCGGCGCAAGGCCGGCGGCGAAGGCGATTGAGTCGATGCCGAGCGCATAGCCCGACGGGAGCAGCAGATTATCGAAGCCGCCGGTTTCGGCTGCCAGGGCGATGTTGCGGCAATGCTCGAAGCTCGAATTCAACGCTGAATCGGGAACGCCGAGAAATTCATAGTCGTCATCGCAGAGCGCGCTGAACCATGAGACTTCGCAAGGCGGAAGAGCCGCTTCTACCTGTCCGGTCATGGCAGTTTTTCTCCGCGGGCGGCGACAAGGACGGCGTACCACTCCTCACGCGTGAAGGTGACCTTGAAGGCCTCGCGCGCGGCGCGGATTCGCGCGGGCGTCTGCGAACCGACAAGCGGGATCGGCCTGGCCGGATGCAACATCGTCCACGCATAGGCCGCTGCACTCACATCTACCCCGGCGCGCGCGGCGATCGGCGCCAGGACGCGCCGAACTTCTATGGGTCGCTCCCCCTCGCCCGAGATCAGACGCCCACCTGCAAGCGGCGACCAGGCCAGCACGGCCAGGTCCAGCTGCATCGCCTGGTCCAGTGACCCGTCGTTCAGCGCGGCAATGGCCAGAGGCGAGACCTCAGGCTGTGTGCTGGCCAGCTTGAACGGGAGGTGCGTCTGCAGTGCGGCAACCTGTGAAGGCGTGTGGTTGGAGACCCCTGCCTCACGGATCTTGCCGCTCTGCCGCAGTTTTTCCAGCGCCGACGCCACTTCGGCCGGATGCGCCAGCAGGTCGGGCCGATGAATCTGGTAGAGATCGATGGTCTCGACCCCAAGGCGACTGAGCGACGCCTCGCAGGCCCTGAGAAGGTAGCTTATGCTCGAATTGTAAGGGGCGCCGAGTTCGATGCCTCCTTTGGTCGCGAGCACGATCTGGTGGCGTAGCCCAGGCGCTTCGGTCAAGACGCGGCCAAGCAAGGCTTCGGCCGCCCCGAAGGGTTCGCCATTGTCGGGACCGTAGACATCGGCGGTATCGAACAGGTCGAGGCCGGCTTCCAGCGCTGCATCGACGCGCTCGCGGGCGGCGCGCACACTATCTCCGCGGAATCGCCACAGGCCCCAGGCCAGCGGCGGCGCACTGAGGCCGGTCTTGCCGAGCGGGCGGCGGGCGTGTGATGGAGTCATCTTCTCGCTCAATGCGTCCGCCCCGTCGGTGTCACCAAGGTCCAGTCATGTCCGCACTTCGCTTTGGCATCGTGGGTGCGGGGATGATGGCGCGAGAGCATATCCGCAATCTCAAGCTTGTCGATAATGCCCACATCGTAGCGCTGGCTGATCCGGAATCGAGTTCCCTCCGCGCAAGCCTGGCCGAGGCGGGCGAGGCGCACGGTCCCATCGCTACCTTCACCAGCGCGAAGGAGATGGCGGCGGCGGAAATCGTCGACGCCGTGATCGTCTCCTCGCCCAACTTCACGCATCGGGCAGTGCTTGAGCCTCTGCTGGACGCCCGCCTTCACATTCTCTGCGAGAAGCCGCTGTGCACGACACTGGAGGATGCACGCTGGGTCGTGGAGCGCGCGAAGCGACACAACGGGATCTTCTGGACGGCGATGGAGTATCGCTTCATGCCGCCTGTCGCGGAATTTGTGCGGGAGGTGCATCGGGGCGCTGTCGGCCGCCTCGCCATGCTGACCATCCGGGAGCACCGCTTTCCCTTCCTGGTCAAGGTCGGCGACTGGAACCGATTCAGCGCGAATACGGGGGGCACCATGGTCGAGAAGTGCTGTCACTTCTTCGACCTGATGCGGCTGATCGTGCGCGCCGAGCCGGTGCGTGTTGTCTGTTCGGGGGCGATGGACGTGAACCACCGCGACGAACGCTATGGAGGCCGCACGCCTGACATCATCGACAACAGCTTCACGATCGTCGATTTCGATAATGGCGTCCGAGCGATGCTGGACCTCTGCATGTTCGCTGAGGGCGCCGAACAGCAGGAGGCGTTGACGGCGGTTGGCGACGCGGCGCGCCTTGAATGCTTCATCCCGTCCGGCGACCTGGTCCTGTCCCCGCGCGTACCGCTCGGCGACCCGAAGCAGACGAGCACGCGGCACGTGCCGGTCGACGCAGCCGCACTGGAGGCTGGCACGCACCATGGCTCGGTCTACTACCAGCTGCTGGCTTTTCTGGACGCTGTCGCCGGGCAAGGACCTGTGGCCGTTTCCGCCGAGGATGGCCTGCGCGCCGTCGCGATCGGGGTTGCTGCTGAGATAAGTGCGCGCGAGCATCGCGTGGTCAGCATGGCGGAACTGGGTCTCGGGTAGTCTCCCGAATGAATTGCGTCGCGGGCAACTCTCTCTACAGTCGGCCCAGATAAGGCAGCGGGATCGGGGCTTTTGCGGATGGCGCCAGTGGACCAGCGGACTTTCTCCGCATCAGACCGCTTGCGCTGGGCGGCCCTCGCGCTCGTCTTCACCGCAGGCATGATCAACTACATCGACCGGCAGGCGATCGCATTGCTGAAGCCCACGCTGGAGGACGAGTTCGGCTGGAGCGACCTCGACTACGCCCATATCGTGTCCGCCTTTCAGCTTGCGACTGTCTGCTCCATCATGGCCGCGGGATGGTTTGTGGATCGCCTCGGCCTGCGCTGGGGCTACGCCCTTGGTGTCGGCGCCTGGAGCCTTGCAGGTATGGCGCATGCGCTGGTTACAACGGTGGCCGGCTTCGTGGGCATCCGCATCGTGCTAGGCGTCACCGAAGCTGTCGGCACCCCGGCTGCGGTTAAGACGGTTGCGACCTGGTTTCGCGGCAGCGACCGATCCCTGGCGCTCGGCATCATGAACACCGCCCCGAACATCGGCGCAGTTGCGACGCCGCTGATCGTCCCGGCGAT
Organism: Pseudomonadota bacterium; assembly: GCA_041166025.1. Taxonomy (GTDB): domain Bacteria; phylum Pseudomonadota; class Alphaproteobacteria; order Caulobacterales; family Hyphomonadaceae; genus UBA7672. Next base: position 9,684 of record JBEAMJ010000057.1, read on the forward strand.
CGCCGTCGCCATGGGCTGGAAGGCGGCGTTCATCATTACCGGGGCAGTCGGCTTCGTCTGGCTGATCTTCTGGTTCATGTTGCCACGCGCCCCAAAGCTTGATGCGCCGGCTGCAATGAGCAACGCGCCTGTCCGCAAACGACGGCTCGATGACTTTGTCCGAATTCTCGGCGACCGCCGCGCCTGGGCCATTGCGGCGGCGAAGTTTCTCACCGACTTTGTCTGGGCCTTTCTCCTCTTCTGGGGACCGGACCTCTTCCACAAGCGTTTCGGGGTCGAGCAGGCCGAGCTGGCCCTGCCGGTTGCAGCCATCTTTCTGATGGCGGCATGCGGATCTCTGTTCGGCGGCTGGCTGTCGACCCGCCTGATGCGCGCGGGCCGGTCGCTCAATGCTTCCCGGAAACTCCCGATGCTGATGTCGGCGATCGTGGCCCTGCCTGCGCCGCTGGTGATGCTGGCGCCCGATCTTTGGGTCGGGGTTCTTCTCCTCGGGCTGACCCTGGCCGCCCACCAATGTTTCTCCGCCAATGTCTTCGGCCTCGCGACCGATCTCTTCTCGCCCGTCCGCGTCGGCCTGATCGTCGGCTTCGGCGCGACGTTTGGAAATCTCAGCGGCCTTGGCATGCTGGAACTGACCGGATTCGTTCTGGATGCGACCGGATCCTACCTGCCCATGCTGGTGATGTGCGCCACCGCCTATGCCGCCGGCCTGATCGCCGTCAGCCTCCTTGTCCCCGACATCGACCGGATGCGGGACCCCAGCGCCTGATTGGCCTTATGGCATGTTTTCGGCCTGATTCCCGCGATCGGCGTTTGACAGCGGGGGCGCCTCCCGTCTATATGCCCGCTTCCCGCCGCAGGCCTGCCTGTGGCGCACTGTATTTTGGCCGCAAGGCCCCCTGAAAACAAACGAGAATTTCGATGTTCGCGGTCATCAAGACGGGCGGAAAGCAATACCGGGTCGCTGGCGGCCAGGAGATCACGGTCGAGAAGCTGGCCGGGGATGTGGGCACGAAGCTCGAATTCGCCGATGTGCTGATGATCGGTGACGGCGACAAGATCAATATCGGTGCGCCGGTTATCCAGGGCGCCAAAGTGTTGGCCGAAGTCGTCGAACACAACCGCGCCGCCAAGGTTATCACGGTCAAGAAAAAGCCGCGCAACACCTACCGTCGCAAGCTTGGCCATCGCCAGCACCAGACCGTGGTGCGCATCACCGACATCGTTTCGAAATAGGAGCCCACCTTGGCCCACAAGAAAGCAGGCGGCTCGACGCGCAATGGCCGCGATTCTAACTCCAAGCGCCTCGGCGTGAAACGGTTTGGCGGCGAAGACGTCCTTGCCGGCAACATCATCGTCCGTCAGCGCGGCACGCAGTTCCACCCCGGCAAGAATGTCGGCCTTGGACGCGACCACACGCTCTTCGCCACCGAGACCGGCAAGGTCGAATTCCGCGAGGGCGCGCGCGGCCGGATGTTCGTATCGATCATCCCATCCGACAAGCCGGAATAGGGCGATCCAGGATGCATCCGGATCGCCTCGCCACAGGGCAGCGATCCGAACCTGAAGCATGATCAGGGGAGGCGGATCGCCTCCCCTTCTTCATGTCTCCTCCCCTGACGCACGGCCAGAAAGATGGTCGATAGGGGACGGGCATGGCCCTGACGATAAAGACGCGAAGACTGGAACTGCGGCCATTCGAGGAGGCGGATGCCCGGCGCATCGCCTATCTCGCCGGCGACTATGACGTGGCGAAGATGTGCGGGCGCGTGCCTCACCCCTACCCCATCGGCGCGGCCTACGACTTCATTGCCTTCATCGCCGCCGCACGGACGACGAGCATGGAGTTTTCCTTTGCGGTCACGGCGCCCATCGACGGGCTCATCGGCAGCATCGGCGTGACTCGCGTGGGTGAAGCCGAAAGCGACACGTTCGAGATCGGGTATTGGTTGGGCGTGCCGTATTGGGGGCTCGGCTATGCCACTGAAGCGGCGCGCGGACTGATGGACTGGGCGCGCATGGAGCTGGCCGCCGAAACTTTCGTCTCGGGCCATTTTGTCGACAACCCGGCGTCGGGGAACGTCCTGCGCAAGCTGGGCTTCGTCGAAACGGGGACGCAAGAGCTGTTCGGGTTGGCGCGGCAGCGGGTATCTCCCGTAACGCGTTATATGTGGCCGGAAGGGGCTACGCCGGTTAGTTTGCGTGACCACCCCGGCCCGCAGTTGCGCCATTAGGCCCAGTTCATGAAATTCCTCGATCAGTGCAAAGTTTATGTGAAGTCAGGTGCGGGCGGGAATGGCTGCGTGTCGTTCCGGCGCGAGAAGTTTATTCCGTTCGGCGGACCTGACGGCGGCGATGGCGGGCGTGGCGGCGATGTGGTCATCGAGGCGGTCGAAGGCCTCAACACGCTAATCGATTACCGCTACCTCCAGCACTACAAGGCCGAGCGCGGCGTGCATGGCATGGGCGCAAACCGCACCGGTTCTGATGCGCCGACCCTGGTTCTGAAAGTGCCAGTCGGCACGCAGGTGTTCGAAGAGGATCAGGAGACGCTGATCGCCGACCTGGACAAGCTGGGCGACAAGGTGCTGCTGGCCAAGGGCGGGTCTGGCGGTTGGGGCAACACACGCTTTAAGTCGTCCACCAACCAGGCTCCGCGCCGTTTCAACCCCGGCCACGAGGGCGAGGAGCGCTGGATCTGGCTGCGGCTCAAGCTGATTGCGGATGCGGGACTGCTCGGTATGCCGAATGCCGGCAAGTCGACCTTCCTTGGCGCAGTCAGCGCCGCCAAGCCAAAGGTGGCGGACTACCCATTCACCACGCTCGTGCCCAACCTTGGCGTCGTGTCGCTGGGCGTTGGCGCGAGCTTCGTGCTGGCGGACATTCCTGGGTTGATCGAGGGTGCAGCAGAGGGCGCGGGCGTCGGTACGCGCTTCCTCGGACATGTCGAGCGGTGCTCCGTTCTGCTCCACCTGGTGGATGGAACGCAGGAGGATGTTGGCGAGGCGTATCGCATCATCCGCGGGGAGCTGGAGAAGTATGGCGGGGGCTTGGCTGAGAAGCCGGAGATCGTGGCGCTCAACAAGATCGATGCGCTGACCAAGGAGCAAATAAGCGAGAAGGCGAAGCAGCTCAAAAAGGCCTGTGGGTCAACGCCTCTGCGAATTTCCGGAGCAACTGGCAAGGGCGTGCCGGAGACGGTGCAGAAGCTCTTCGAGATCATCTCCGAAGACCGCCGCGAACGTCGTGAGGCTGAGATCGAGGCGGAACGGACGCCGGCGCAGAAAGCAGAAGGGTGGACGCCGTGACCTCCCCCCTCGCTTCCGCCCGCCGGGTCGTCATCAAAGTGGGCTCCTCGCTCCTGATCGACCAGGAGACGGGATTGCCCCACGTGGCGCGCTTTGCGGCGCTGGCGGGGGACGCCGCGAAACTTCGGGGTGAAGGCAAGGCCATCGTCATCGTGTCATCGGGCGCTGTTGCGCTCGGGCGGCGTGCGCTCGGCATGAAGGCGGGAAAGCTCAGGCTGGAGGAGAAGCAGGCTGCAGCTGCTGCCGGTCAACCGCGTCTGATGCGCGCGTGGGACGATGCGCTGGGCAAGCATGGCGCCCCAACGGCGCAGGCGCTGCTGACCTTCCACGATACTGAGCAGCGGCGGCGCTGGCTCAACGCACGCGCCACGATGGAGACCCTGCTGGAGCGCGGTGCGATTCCCATCGTCAACGAGAACGACACCGTGGCGACTGAGGAGATTCGCTATGGCGACAATGATCGTCTTGCCGCCCGGGTCGCGCAGATGCTCGGCGCAGATGTGCTCGTGTTGCTTTCCGATATCGATGGGCTTTACGAGGCAGACCCTCGGTCAAATCCTGATGCTAAACACATTGCAGAGGTCCGAAAGCTGACGCCGGACATCGTCGCCATGGCCGGCGGCGCCAATGCCTCCGCTGGCGTCGGATCGGGCGGCATGGCGACCAAGATCGATGCAGCGCGCATTGCCATGACGGCGGGATGCTCGACGCTGATCACGCTTGGGACCAACACCGCGGGCGATGGCGGGCCGATCGCCGCGCTGACCGGCGGTTCCAAAGGCACATGGTTTCTGGCGGATGTTTCGCCCGAGACCGCGCGAAGGCAATGGCTAGCCGGCGCCCTTAGGCCGACCGGATCGGTGAGGGTGGACGCTGGCGCGGCTCGAGCGCTCAAATCAGGCAAAAGCCTCCTGGCCGCCGGCGTCACCAGCGTGGCCGGGCGGTTCGAGCGCGGCGACGCCGTAGACGTGATCGACCCAGATGGCGTGACAGTGGCGCGCGGCGTCTCAGCCTATTCGTCGGAGGACGCAGCGCGGCTGATCGGCAAACAGTCAGATGCATTCGAGACAATTCTTGGCTATCGCGGCCGACCGGCGCTGATCCATGTCGACGACCTGGTCCTGGTCAGTTGAGGCGTCAGGCCACGAGCCTGTTGAACTGTGGACTACGCCGGAGCCACGCAGCCGCGTAGCCGCAGACCGGCACAATGCGCCAGTTTCTTTCTGCAGCTGCTTCAGCCAACAGCTTCATGAGACGTCCGGCTGCCCCGCTGCCGCGAAGCGCGGGCGGCGCCTCGACCCAGAGGATGGTCAGCACCCCGTCCTCGCGGCGGTAGCGCGCAAAGACGACCTCGCCATCGATGTCGAGCTCATATTGGCCAGCTTCGGCGTTGTCGCGAAGTTTATCCATGCCGCAATCTCCTGCAGCAGACATTAGGACCAATGAACCGAATGATGAAAGGTCTCCATGACGCCCCTACTCGGCGGGGCCGCCACGGTGATAGAGGGCGGTCATGACACGCGATTTCATCATTCGTCCATTCGACCCCGAGGCCGATGGCCCTGACCTGCACGCCATCTTCGGCGACCCGGATAGCTGCCGTTACCTCACACGGCCAGCGACAAGCTCCGTCAGTGAGACGATCGCCATGCTTCGCGATTGGGCGGGGAACGGCGACGACATCAGCTGGACGCTCGCAGAGACAATGGGCGGCCCTGCCCTCGGACGCGTGGCCGTCTACCCGCGGAGCAAACGCAACAATGTATGGGATGCGGCGTGCATGATCGTCCCGGCCGCCCGCGGACGGAATCTTGCCGCGCGGGCATTGGCCCTCGCGCTGGATCATGCGTTCGAGCAGTGCAGTGCGCGTCGGATCACCGCTGACATCGACCCGGACAACTTGGCGTCGCGCCGCGTGTTCGAGAGGCTCGGCTTTACCCTAGAGGCGCGCCTGCGCGGCGAGTGGGAGATGCATATCGGCATCCGAGACTCACTGATCTACGGTCTGATGAACGACGACCCGCGCCCCTGGCGCAACTGGTCAGCGTAAGACCCGCCTGCTAGAGCACCCTCCATGACGCTGCAATTGCCACTTTCTGCACATGACGCTGCTCTCGCAGGGACGATGCTGGCGATGGGCGAAGCTGCGCGTTCTGCATCGGCGCACCTTGCCAAGGCGGGAGCTGACCGTCGTACCGCCGGGCTGAAGGCGATGGCGGCGCAGCTGCGCGCTGCGGAGAGTTCCATCCTCGCGGCGAACGCGATGGACATGGCGGGTGGGCGGGACAAGGGACTATCGGGTGCAATGCTCGACCGGCTTGAGCTGACGCCCGCGCGCATCGCGGCGATGGCGGAAGGCGTCGCCGATGTGGCCGACATTGCCGACCCTGTCGGCACGGTGTTGGCGAGCTGGACACGGCCGAACGGACTCGCATTTTCGCGCGTGCGCGGACCCATCGGCGTGATCGGCATCATCTATGAGAGCCGCCCGAACGTGACGGCGGATGCCGGCGCGCTCTGCATGCGGGCGGCAAATGCGGCAATCCTGCGTGGCGGATCGGAGAGTCTTCACTCCTCGCGCGTGATTGCGGATGCAATGCGCGCGGGCCTCAAGGATGCCGGACTGCCGGAGGATGTCATTCAGCTCGTACAGACGGCGGACCGGGCTGCGGTAGGACACATGCTGTCGGGGCTGGGCGGCCGGCTGGACGTTGTGGTGCCGCGCGGCGGCAAGAGCCTGGTCGCGCGCGTGCAGGAGGAAGCCCGCGTGCCGGTGATCGGGCATCTTGAGGGCTTGTGCCACACCTATATTCACGAGAGCGCTGATCCTGCAAAGGCAGAGGCTATCATCGTCAACGCCAAGCTGCGCCGTGTCGGCGTGTGCGGTTCGACCGAGACAATGCTGATCGACGCCAGCGTAGCGCCGGCCCTGCTGCCGCGCCTGGCCAAGGCGCTGGAGGCAGCCGGATGCGAGCTGCGCGGGGATGAGCGCGCACGACGGATCTATTCGATGGAGCCGGCGAGCGTCGAGGACTGGACAACGGAATATCTCGCGCCGATTCTCTCCATTGCCGTCGTCGATGGCATCGAGGGAGCGATGGCGCACATTGCGCGTTTTGGCTCGCAGCATACCGAAAGCATCGTCACCGAGGATCGGGTAGCAGCCGAACGCTTCCTTGCTGAAGTGGACAGCGCCATCGTGATGCACAATGCCTCGACCCAGTTTGCAGATGGTGGCGAGTTTGGTTTCGGCGGCGAGATCGGCATCGCCACGGGGCGGCTGCATGCGCGTGGTCCGGTCGGGGCCGAGCAGCTGACGACGTTCAAGTATGTCGTGCGCGGCACGGGCCAGACCCGCCCGTAACTGCTTTCGGCGCCGGATCATTTCAGGAAAGTAACGTCGCTGCCACACTAACGCCCCAACGCGCCGCCGTTATGCTAGGCAGGGCGCCGGGTGGCGGGGTCTGGCCTTACGCAACAGAAGGGCGGGCTGTGCAACAAAGCGACGCGACGATCGAGAGCCCGGCGAATCTCGCTATCGACGCCGGCTCCTTTCTTGGCATTCCCTATGGATGGCCGCTGGCGCTTGCGATTGTCGGGCTGATCCTGGTGATGTGGATCGCGCGCGAGCCGATGCATCGCATCGTGCGCCAGACATTCTTCTTTCTCGGTTACATGTTTGCGCGCTGGGGTTCGGCTTTGCTCGATCACGGCCGACGCGCGCGGGAGGTCACCAACGAAAAGATCGCTTCGCACCGAGCCGACGAGCTGCAGGACCGCATGCTCATGCTCGAGGAAAAAATGGGCAAGCGCACGGAACAGCTGGCGCGCGAGACGGGCCCGATCCTCAAAAAGCTGGACAAGGCAACGCATGACTTGGCGACGAGTGCGAACGCGATTTCGGACATCAACCTCGAGGATGCCGCCGAGCGCGCCTTCCGCGCAGCCCTGCCCTCGATGGAATCCTCGCGCGGCCTGACCAAGATCGAGAAAAACATCGCCGCCAACACGGCGCGCACGATGAATGAGCGGTTGGCGCCGCTGCGCCCGGCCCTGATTACCATCCGCAGCGAGAGCCCGCGTCTCAAGGAAGTCGCCGAGAAGCTGGTCAAGATCGAGCACGACTTCAACAAGAATGCGAGCGACGTGAACAAGGCCTTCAGCGAGTTTGAAGAGATCGTTCGCTCGGAAGACCGCAAGATGATCGCAGCACGCGCCTCGATCGTTGTGCCGTGGCTGATCGCGGTGCTGATCACCGCCATCGCGCTGGCAGGAGTGTTCCTGAACTTCTTCCTTATCGAGCGCCCTATGGCCGAGATTGTCGGCGAAGGCGCACGCATTGGCGGGATTGGCCTGCCGGCGTTCGCGGCGATCATTGTCATCTTTCTCGAATTCGTTACCGGCGTGATCTTGATGGATGCGGCCGGCTTCACGCGGCTGATCCCAGCCTTCCACGCGATGTCGGCTAATGGCCGGCGCATTATGCTGATCGTCTCGTTCTCCTTCCTGGCGTTGTTCTCGGTCATGGAAATGACGCTCTCGATCGTACGCGAGCAGATCATCGAGCAGCAGCAGGAAACACGCGACCTCGCCAACCGCGCCCTGCTTGGCCCGGCATTGGCCCAACCCGCGCCCGAGGCTGCAGCGCCCGCGCCTGTCGATGGCGCCACGCCGCAGCGCGACGGGGCAAACGTATTTGGCCTGCAGCTCTCGACCTTCGCCCAGCTGATCCTCGCCGGCATCATCCCCTGGCTGCTCGCGGCTGCGGCCCTGCCGCTCGAGACGATCATCCGGAATTCGGTTTTCATCGTCTCGATCTTCGCGAGTTTCGTGCTGATATTCCTTGGCTTCCTCAGCAAGACGATCTCGTCGGTGTTCAAGAATGTCGGCGTCTTTGTGCTGGCTATCTATGACTTCATCATTTTCCTCCCGTTGTTCGTCCAGCGACGATTGATGCAGCGCGGACGCTCGGACGCTGAGAGCGGGGCGGCGCAGGAAGTCTCGGACGACCTCGTCCTCAACGAGCGGGCGCCCGCCAAGACGTCGCGTCGGGAAAAATCGCGCCAGCCGGAGCAGGAGCTCGAGAAGGCATCATGATGCGACCCCTTGCTGCCCTAGCCTGCGGGTTGTCGCTGTCGGTGCTTGCCGGCTGCGGCCTTGTCACCTCGACAAACCGGTCGGTGTTCTTCGTGTTCGATGTTTCCGGCACGTATGTTGAGGCTGTCCCGGACGCGACCAAGCTCGCCAACATCACCGTCGCCGAACTGCTTCCTGGCGACTGGGTGGGTGCAAGCCAGATCAGCGCCTGCTCGTTCTCCGAAAAGGAGATCATTCTCCAGCGCCAGCTGCCATCGACGCCTAGCCTGGCCGCCGAAGCCAAGCGCGGCCTGTTCGAGGAGTTCAACACCTACGCTGGACAGGTGAAGTCTGCGAAATTCACGGACATTCGCGGCGCGCTTGCACAGGCATCCTTTGAGCTCAAGCAGCGACCGGAGTCAGAGCGCTTTATCGTTCTGTTCTCGGACATGCTGGCCGACTACGGCAAGAGCTGCGACACGTCCGAAATCGACCTCGACCTCACCGGCATTCACGTCATCGCCGCGAATGTCATCAAGTCTGATCCCGCGCATCCCGAAAAGTATCTCGCCATGCTCAAGGAGTGGGAGGCAACCATTGTCGCCGCCGGTGGAAAATGGTCACTGGTGACCTCGCCGGACCTGCTGCCGAAGCTGGTGACCGGCGTCTGAGAGGGCGTGCGATGACCAGAGCCGTGACGATCTTTCTTGCGATGACCCTCGTGTCGGGCTGTTCCAAGCCGACCGAACTCGCATCCAACGCCAACGCGAAGGGTTCGATCACGGTGGCGGCGGCCCCCAAAAACACGCCGCCGCCCGAGATCCCGGCCGAAGAGCTTGCCGCCATCGCTATTGAACAGGGCGAAGGTATCCCTGTCGAACCGGCCAGTGAAACGGCCCCGGACAGCGCAAGTCCGTCCGGGCCGGCCACTGTTGGCGATTATCGCCCGTCCGTGTCGGGCGATATCGGCGCGTTGCCGCCGGTCGGCAATGCCGCGGCTCTGGCGGCAGCTTTCGCCGACTGGCGCACGAGGGCGGCAGCCGCGCCCGGCGCCTACGAAGCCGGCCAGGTGCAGCTCGGCGCCGATGCCCAGGAGTACCGCCCCTCGGATGCCGAGCTGGTTGCGGCGGAAGCGGGCGACCGTCTCTCCGCAGCGTTGCAAGGGGCGGACGAGGCGACACGGACCGCTGTAGCGGCTGCAGTCGGGGACAACCGCAGCTACCGTCGCTTTGACTACCGACGCGTCGATGTGGCGGGCTCGGGCCGGTACTTCTATGCATCGCCGCCGCGTGAGGCGAGCCTTCCGCTCTGACCGATGGCACACCGCCGCCCGCCCTCTCTTCTGCGCCTGCCCTCCCCGCCCGGTGATCTTGTCATCGGGCTGATGGGCGGATCGTTCGATCCGCCGCATTCGGGGCACGCCCATGTGATTGCAACAGCACGACGTGCGGCAGGGCTCGACCGCGTCTGGGTTCTGGTCTCGCCAGGCAATCCGCTGAAACACACGCAGACAGCGCTGGTCGACCGGCTTGCGGCTGCCCAGCACAGGCTGGGCGGACCCGGCGTCCTCATCTCTGATATCGAGCAGCGGCTGGGCACGCGCTACACGATCGATCTCGTTCGGGCGCTGAAGCGTCGTGCGCCGCGGGCCAAATTTGTCTGGATCATCGGCGGCGACAATCTCCGCGACTTCCATCGTTGGAAGGAATGGCGGGCGATTGCGAAATGCGTCCCGATCCTCGTCGTGGCGCGCCCAGGCGCCAATCCGAAGGCTGGGCTTTCGCGTTTTTCGCGGCAGTTCGGAGACCAACGCGTGATGCAG
>JBEAMJ010000058.1:0-3015 GCA_041166025.1 Pseudomonadota bacterium
CGCTCGGGGCCGATGTTCTTGGCGACGGGACCGGCGCCGCCTTCCTCACCTTCGCGCCAGAAGATGTAGGCGAGGCCCGGCTGGCCCTGTTGCTGCGCCCAGGCATTCATCTTGTCGCAGAATGCGCGGCTCCCGCCGCCCTTGGCTGGGATGCCCCAGACTTCGGCTTTCGCGTCCTTGTCGAGAATGCCGGCGAAGACCTTGAAGCCGGAGCCGCGGAAGTGATCCGAGACATTTTCCATCTCGATCGGGTTGCGCAGGTCGGGCTTGTCGGAGCCGTATTTGCGGATGGCCGTGTCGTACGGAATGCGCGGGAATTTCTGGGTGACGGGTTTGCCGCCGCCGAATTCCTCGAACACGCCGCGGAGCACGGGCTCCATCGTGTCCCACACGTCTTCCTGCGTGACGAAGCTCATCTCGAGATCGAGTTGGTAGAACTCGCCGGGCAGACGGTCGGCGCGCGGGTCTTCGTCGCGGAAGCAGGGCGCGATCTGGAAGTAGCGGTCGAAGCCTGCGACCATCAGCAATTGCTTGTACTGTTGCGGCGCCTGAGGCAACGCGAAGAACTTGCCCTGGTGGATGCGGCTGGGGACGAGGAAGTCGCGCGCGCCTTCGGGCGAGGACGCGGTGAGGATCGGCGTCGAGTATTCGGTGAAGCCCACCTCATGCATGCGCCGGCGCATCGAGGCGATCACCTGCGTGCGCTTCACGATATTGGCGTGGAGCGTCTCGCGGCGCAGATCGAGGAAGCGGTATTTGAGGCGGACGTCTTCGGGGTATTCCGGCTCGGCGAAGACGGGCAGCGGGAGTTCCTCCGCCACCTCGGACAGGATGGCGAGGTCCTGAACTTTCAGATCGATCTCGCCGGTGGCGAGGGCCGGGTTCACGGTGTTGGCGTCGCGCTTCACCACTTCGCCAGTAAGGCAGATGACGGACTCGACGCGGATGCGTTCCAGCCGCTGGAAGTGCGGGTTGGACGGCGTCACCACGCACTGGGTGATGCCGTAATGGTCACGCAGGTCGATGAATAAGAGACCGCCGAGGTCGCGCTTGCGATGGACCCAGCCGGACAGCCGGACGGACTTGCCGACATGCTCAGCGCGCAACTGGCCGCAAGTGTGCGTCCTGTAGGCATGCATTGGCGCAAAACTCCTGCTTTTCCCGCAGAATCCCGGGGATTTGGCTTGCTAGAACCGGCGGACAAGCGCATGTCGCCGTGAAGATTGTCAATATCACCCTCTACCGGATTCTGGTCCGGGCCGGGCCGATCCGGGAGACGACGGATTTGAAGGACGCTGAAGCCGGCGAAATCCGCCTGATCACGGACACGGCGGCGCTGGAAGAGGCCTGTGAGCGGCTGGGGAAGGATGACTTTCTCGCCGTGGACACCGAGTTTCACCGCGAGACGACGTACTGGCCGCAGGTCTGCCTGATCCAGGTGGCGTCGTCGGACTATGACGTGCTTGTCGATCCGCTGGCACGGGGGATGGACCTCACGCCGCTGAACAGCCTGCTGGCGGATGCATCGCGGACAAAGGTGTTCCATGCGGCCCGGCAGGATCTCGAGATCTTCACGCGGCTGATCGGACATGTGCCGGGACCGGTGTTCGACACGCAGATCGCGGCAATGGCCTGCGGGCTGGGGGATTCGATCTCCTACGAGAACCTCGTCTCGCGCGTGGTGCGTGGCCAGGTCGACAAATCGAGCCAGTTCACCGACTGGGCGCGGCGACCCCTGAGCGAGAAGCAACTCAATTATGCGCGTGGCGATGTGGTCTACCTGCGGAGGATCTACCGCATCCTGCGTGAAAAGCTTGAGAAGCAGAACCGCATGGCGTGGATCGAGGATGAGCATGCAGCCCTGCTCGATCCGGAAATCTACCAATTCGATCCGGCGAGCGCGTGGAAGCGGCTGAAGCTGCGCAAGTATCGCAACGACTATCTCGCTGTGCTGGCCAACGTGGCGGCGTGGCGCGAGCGCGTGGCGCAGGAAACCGACAAGCCGCGCGGACGCATCCTCAAGGACGATGCGATCCAAGAGATCGCGCAGCAGAAGCCGCGCACGCTGGAGGCGCTGGAGAGGATGCGGGCGGTGCAGCAGGGCTTCGGCAAGTCGCGGCACGGCGCGGGACTGCTGCAGGCGATCAACCAGGCTCTGGACAGTCCCGACACCTACGCGCCGAAGGTGGACGAGCCGGAGCGCTCCGGCCCGCCACCGGGGGCGATGGTGGAGCTGCTGAAAGTGCTGCTAAAGCAGGTGTCGGACGATGCGGGCGTGGCGACGCGACTGATCGCGAATGCGGCGGATGTCGAGGCGCTGGCGCGCGAGGCAGAGCCGGACATCGCCGCGCTGAAGGGCTGGCGACGCGAGCTGTTCGGCGAGAAGGCGCTTAAGCTGAAAAGCGGCAAGCTGGCCTTGGCGGCGAGCCCGAAGGGCGTGAAGATCATCGAGCTCTGAGCCAGCTGGCGAATCGGGCTGCGAGGATAGCGTGGGCGATAGCGGCCACTACGAACGCAATGTGAAGGCCGCGCAGACCGTGATCGCGCGCGGGCCGGCGGTGATCACCGACCTGCTGGCGCACAGCAACTACGCCTGGGCGGCGCAGAACTGCAAGATCCTGGCGGAGGCCTTCGTCGACCTCGGCCTCCTGTACTGGCGCAAGGGGACCGATCCGCGCCGCGAGTTCGAGGCGGCTGAGGGCGCCTATCTCAAGCTGGTCGACATCGTGCGCAAGCACAGGCTGCCGAAGCGCGATTTCGACGTGCATCTGGTCTATGCCGCGATGTTCCTGATCGGGCGGAAGACCGAGATCGTTTTCTGCGATGAAGAAACGAATGGGGCGTCGCGCTGGGCCTGTTATCAGGCGCGGCTGGTGCATGCCATCCATGATGCCCCGGCGAGCGATGCGCTGGTCGCGCTGACGGACAGGCATCTGGCGGAGAATGACAAGCTGCCCGACGATATCTTCGAGATCTACTTCCAGCTGCTGGGCCTTCGGCCGAGCAAGCTGGAGC
>JBEAMJ010000059.1:0-8063 GCA_041166025.1 Pseudomonadota bacterium
GTGTTCTGGCCGCTGGACGGATTTTTCCTCGGCGGTTGCCCCCGCCCTGGAACGCCGGTCTCAGGCGCGTGCCGCCTCGCCGCTCTCGGCAATCAGCCTGTCGATGTGCATGCGAATGTGCGCGGCTTCGGCAGCCGTGTTTGCAAGCGCGATGGCGCGGTCGAACGCCTCACGCGCCTCGCGCTTGCGGTCCAGCTGCAGGAGCAAACCGCCCCTTGCGCCATGATAATGAAAATAGCCAGAAAGACGCTCGCCCAGTGGATCGATCATGTCGAGGGCGGCCTGGGGGCCCTTCGTCTTCGAAACGGCCACGGCGCGGTTGAGCGTTATGACCGGCGAGGGCTGCAGGCGTTCAAGCGTTGCATAGAGCGCGTCTATGCCGGGCCAGTCCGTGTCCGCAAAGCGCGGCGCACGCGCATGGAGCGCGGCAATCGCTGCCTGCAGCAGGTAAGCGCCCACCCTGTTGTGACGCATCGCCTTGTCGATCAGCGCGAGGCCTTCCTGAATCAATTTGGGCCGCCAGAGCGACCTGTCCTGATCCTCCATCAGCACGGCGTCGCCATTGGCGTCAAACCGCGCTGGCTGGCGTGCGTGCTGCAATAACATGAGGGCCAGGAGGCCCATCACGTCGGGCTCGGCCTGGAACATCCGCAGCAACAGGCGCCCGAGGCGGATGGCCTCCTCGGCAAGGTCGGCGCGGGCATCGTCTTTCGGTCCGGCGGAATAGCCTTCGTTGAACACGAGGTAGACCATCTGCATGACGGCGGCGAGGCGTTCGGCGCGCTCGACGGGCCCGGGCGTGTCGAAGGGAACACCTGCGTTGGCGACCTTCGCCTTTGCGCGGGTAATGCGCTGTTCCATCGCCGCTTCGCCGAGCAGGAAAGCGCGCGCGATTTGCTTCACGCTGAGGCCGGAGACGACGCGCAGCGCGAGTGGGATCTGCTGTGTCGCCGGAAGGTCGGGGTGGCAGCAGATGAACATCAGCCGCAGCACATCGTCGCGGTACTGGCTGTCGTCCAGCCGCTCGGCCATGGGCGTTTCGACATCCTCGAGATCGGACAGCAGGGCCTCGTCTGGCAGCTCAGTCAGCCGCTGTGTCTTGCGTTTCTCATCCAGCGCGGCGTTGCGCCCGACCATGATGAGCCAGGCGATGGGATCGCGCGGCGGGCCTTTCGCTGTCCAGGTGCGCAAGGCGCGCAGGCAGGCCTCCTGATAGGCTTCTTCCGCATCATCCAGTTTGCGGAAATACCGCAGCAGGGCCGCGACGGCCTGGGGCCGGGACGCGGTCAGCGTCGCCTCGGTCCAGGCCTGGTCGATCATCTGGCGCCGACCTTGTCGCCTGCGTACTGGCGATCGGCTTCATAAGCGCCCTCGATGGGTGCGCCCGGCAGGTAGAGGTGGATAGGGCGGAGTTCATAGGCGCCGCCCGGATTGGCGGCAGCGAGTTCGCGGGCAAAGATAACGGCTTCATCGAGGCCGGAGACGTCGATGATGTAGAAGCCCAGCAGGGTCTCCTTGGTTTCGGCGAAGGGGCCGTCGAGCACCATATCCTTCTGCTTGTGCAGCGTTGTGGCAGCTGAGGTGGGAAGGAGGCGGATCGACGGCTTGAGCTTGCCGGCCTTTTCCCAACGTTTGTGGACCTTGGACAGCTGCGCCATAACGGCCTCGTCCTGCTCCTTCGTCCAGCCGCAGACCATTTCCTCGTTGTTGTAGCACAGCACGGCGTACATCATGGGGGCGTCTCTCATGTGACCAGGACGGTCCACGATAGCCTGCCCCGACAGGCGGGCGCAAAGTTTTGCGGTGGCCTAGAAGGTTCCCGACAGGCGGATCGAGAACACCTGGGTTCCTTCCGGCCCGCCTTTCTGCTTGCGCTCCTCGACCTGGCGGACAATTCCGGTGGACCGGGGAGGCGCGATCGCGCTCAGCGGGTCGGGCTGGTAGAAGGTCCGGACCCGGGTTTCTTCCGGATGGAAGATGTTCGAGGCGCCGATGCGAACCGTGACGCCGGGGATAAGCGCGGTCGATTCCGTGAAGAGGTCGAGCCGCGCGCCGGGACGATCGGCATGGATGGCTTCCGCTGACCTGAACTCGAAACGCTCGGACTGGCCCTGCACCGAGGCGCCCCAGGCCAGCTTGTGCTCCGGCAGGTCGTGGCGAAACGACACGCTATAGTTCCAGTCGCGCTTGCCGGAGAACGGACGGCTTTCGCCGGTGACGGGATCCGTGGCGTCGGTTTCCTGCCACAGGCCTGAGGCGCGGACCTCAGCATTGGGCAGTAGAGGCGCAAGGGGCATGGCGCCGCGGACCTCGATGCCCGTGCGTGTTCCATCGCCGATATTGCCCGGGGCATCGAAGGTTCGCTCGTTGGCATCCGGACACACGGCCAGCGATGCGCCCGCAGGGTTGATGCAGATTGTGCGTGGGATGAAATCCTGCACGTCCTCGACCTGTTCGTGGAAAACGGCGAGCGTGACGGCCCCGCGCGGACCGAACTTGCGCTCCCACTCGGCGCGCGCACGCCAGGTCTTCTCCGGCTCGAGCTCCGGATTCCCGATCAGGCTCTGGGCATCGACCACGTTTATGGCGGATGCAAACTCGGTGAAGTCGAGCTGGGCGACCTCCCGCGTGATCGAGGTGCGAACCTGGTCGGTCTCGCTGGCCTGCCAGGTGAGGATGGCGCGAGGCTTGGGATAGGAGAATTCGCGCTCCTTCTGTTCATCACCCGTCTGCTTGATGGTGGACGCCTCGTAGATGAAGCCGGTTTCCAGTGTCAGATGAGGCGACATCTTCCAGACATCGGTGATGAAGGGTTCGATGCGGGTTTCCTCGACCCGCGTGTCGGAAACGGGAAGGAATTCGGGCTGCGGCCCGGCGCCGGTATCGTTGAAGATGTCGAGCGTGGTGTCGCGGAAGTTGAAGGCGCCTTCGAGGCCGAAATCGATCGTATGGTCGCTGGAGGGGCGCCATGTGGCGAAGCCCCGGGCCACACGTTCGCCCGCCTCAGTCGTGCGCGCCTGGGTGCGGGTGTTGACGAGTGTAGGGACGCCGGCGACAGGTCGGTAGATGGAGAAGGTGTCGTCCTGATTCACGCCGGTGAAAGTGGCCAGCGCGATACCCTTCAACGACAGTTCTGGCGAAATGCGATGCTCCCAGTCGCCGCCGATCTCGGCGGTGTAGTTGCTCGTGTAGTCGCTGAAGCCAGCGAGGCCGCTGCGAAAGGCGCCGGACGGGCTGAATTCGAACGAGCCAAGATTGGTGGTGTTCCAGGTCGGCGCGAACTGGGCGTTGAAGCTCAGCGTGTCCTGGGGGCTCATCCGCCATTTGAGGACGCCTGAGCCCTGCATGCCGATGTGGTTGGGCTGGCCGAACTGTTCGCGGTAGAGCAGGAGATTGCCGCCCGGATCGCGCGCGGCTTCGAAGCTCTCGGTTCGGCCGCGTATGTTGGGGAATTGCAGGTCGAGCGTGAGATCGGCATCGGGGCCAAGCGCGAAGCTCTTCGTGAACTGGATCCCCCAGCCAAGACGTTCGGAATACTGAATGTCTCGGAGGTCGAAGACCCAGGTCGTCGGCGAGCCGCCCTGCTTCGCCTTCTTGAGGACCACGTTCACAAGCTGGGTCTGGCCGCGGACGTCGACATTGGAGGCCGAGCCCGAGATCAGCTCAACGCGGATCACCGACTCGGCCGGGATGCGCTTGAGCTGTTCGGAAATCTGCACCTTCGAGGAGGGACGCTCGCCATTGATCAGCACGTTGCCCGCGGTGGCGCCGAAACCGCGCAGCGTCTCACCATCCTCGATCTCGAAGCCAGGAACGCGGTTGACGATGTCAGCGGCGGTGACCGGATTGTACTGGCGGAAGTAGGCAGCCTCGAAGGCCTGGACGCCTTCGATCGACACGGGTTTCGCATCGGGCGCAGCCACCGCATCAGGCGTGGGCTGCTGAGCTAGCGCCGCGGGAGCGAGGCTCGCTGCGAGTGCGACAAGGCTGATCGCACGCCGCGCGGGGCGCGCCGGCCTGACGCTGTCCATTGTCGAGCCCTCCCGGAACCCTGTAGGTTCATATTCTGAACCAACCCATGCCCGCGCGCCGTATAGGGGTCAATTGCCAGCCGGACACAGGTTGCGCACGATTTTGGGAGGGGCCGATGCGCTGGAGCGAGATCGAGAGGGTTCCCTGCCCCGTTGCGCAGGCCATGGTGGTGATCGGGGACAGCTGGACCGTGCTGATCCTGCGCGATGCTTTTCGTGGCGCGACCAGGTTCGACGCGTTCCAGCGCGCGAGCGGCGCTCCGCGGGCGGTTCTGTCCGAGCGGCTGTCGCATCTCGTCACGCATGGGGTGATGGAGCGCGTGCAGTATGAGGCGCACCCGCCGCGTTTTGCATACACGCTCACCGATCGCGGCCGCGCCCTGCAGCCGGTGCTGTTGGCGATGTCGCACTGGGCCGAGACCCATGTCGAGACGCCACTGCGCAAGCCGGGCCGGCGGCATACGACATGCGGCCATCGCTTCGCACCGGTTGTGACATGCTCGGAGTGCGGCGAGCCAGTCGATGCTGCAACCGTCACCTACGATCGGGCGCCGGCTTAGCCCGCCGTGAGGTCCAAATGCCGTCCCTGCGGGCGAAGCGCAGCGGCGCCCCCGGCGAAGACCGGCGCGCGCCTTGCGGTATGCGTCATGCGGATTGCGCGGCAGAAATGGTCGAGGGGCGGGTCGCAAGAGGACGGGCGCAACCACTGGACATGATCCCATTCCGGACGGGGGCCGGGACCGGCGGGCCGCGGTCTGCGAACCCGCCCCTCTATCCGCAAAGCCCATCGCCCCTGAGGACGCGGGCCTGCGGAATTCTCAGGCTCAGAAGCTCCCTCTCAATGTGACGCCATAGGTGCGCGGATCGCCGAGCAGGCCGGCGTAGTAGCCTGAGCTGGCGCCGCCCGCGTTGAGCATCTCAAAGTACTCCTCGTCGAGGACGTTACGGCCCCAGGCGAAGAAGTCCCACCCATCATCGCCGCGGAAGCCGATGCGGGCGTTCACGAGCGAATAGCCGTCGATATTGAGGTAGTCGGACTCCGTCGGGCTCGACGAGAATTCGGACCGGTAGCTGACATCCGTCGCTAGAAAGAACTCGCCCTGGCGACCGCTGAAGGATCCCGGCTGGGTGTACTCTCCGCCGAACGAAGCGGCCCATTCCGAAACGCCCGGCAGGCGCGTGCCTGAAGCATCGACGACGAGAACTGCGCCGCCCGAATCCTCCAGCGCCGGCGGCGCTCCGGTGAAGCTCTCGTACTTCGCGTCAGTCCAGGCGAAGTTGCCGTAGATGTTGAACTGGTCGCTGACACGCCATGACCCGTCGAATTCGACGCCCTGAACGATGACCTGCTCTGCGTTTGCGAGGTAGCCGCGCAGCGTGCCTGCCTGGTTGCTGACGACGCTGACCTGGAAGTCGTCGACTGTCGTGTGGTAGGCCGTGATGTTGGCGACCACCCCTGGCAGCGGCTCGGTCTTCAGCCCGATCTCGATGTGCTTGGTGTCTTCCGGCTTGATCGAGGCGAGGTCAAGCAGCGGGTTGTTGTTTCCATCGACCGGGATGCCGTTGTTGTTGAGGCCAAATGTCTTGAACGCGGTCGCGTAGGTCGCATAGGCGTTCACATTGTCGGCAATGTCGTAGGCGACCGTCAGCTGCCCTGAGACGTTGTCATCCTCGCCTTCGGAATCGTAGGACAGCGGCTGCAAGATGCTGAGCTCAAGCGCGCGCAACGCGGTGACCTGTGCAGGCGTCAGCCCAAGACCGGTCGTATCGAGCTGGCCGTAGGGAACAGCCCGGTAGAAACCGTTCTTCTCGTCGAAGTTCACACGCAGGCCGGGCAGGATGCGAAGCTGATCCGTCACCTGCCATTCGACTTGCCCGAACAGGGCGGCGCTGGTGTGATCCGAGCGGATCCGCACGCGCTGACCATAGCCATCCAGCGCGCCGAGATTGCCCAGAAGCGTGTTCGTCGCATTCGGATTGGTGAGCCAGCGCCAGGCGGCAGCGCCCTGCTCTTCGCGCCCGAGCGTCTTGGTCACCTGGTTGAACCAGAACGCGCCGACGACATAGTTGAGATTGTCACTGAACTCGCCCGCGTAGCGCAGCTCCTGCGACCACTGATAGGACTTCGAGGGGTTCTGCGACAGGGTTCGGATCGGCAGGCCAAGGAAGTCGCGATCGTTGGCGGGATCCCAGAGCCAGTAACGCCACGCCGAGATGGCCGATAGCGTGCCGTTGCCGACATCCCAATCGACGTTGAGCGAAACTCCGCCGATATCCGAGTTCGACCGGTGCGCGGAGTCGACATCGGTTACGCGATCAAATGGGTTCAGGCTGGCAGGGGAATAGTTGTAGAATGCAGCCTGGGCAGCGTACTGACGATTGAGCGGCCGCTGTGTCGGAACGACGCCGGCAAAGACCTGCGCATAGCCCTCCGGGCGCTGCACCGTGTTGTCTGCCGAGAACCTGATGTCGAGCGTATCGCTCGGCGTCCAGAGCAGCTGCAGACGGCCGCCGATATTGCTGATGTCGTTGAGATCGTCCTGGTCGGTGACGTTGTAGAGAACGCCATCGCGCTGCGTCCCCGAGAAGGAGGCGCGATAGGCGAGCGTGTCGGTCAACGGACCAGTCGTCGTGGCCTTTGCCTGGACGAAACCGATATTGCCATAGCTCAGCTCCACCTCGGTCGAGGGGGTGAATTGCGGCGCCTTCGTCGTGACGTTGATCGCGCCGGACGTGGTGTTCTTGCCATAAAGCGTGCCCTGCGGCCCGCGCAGGACCTCGATGCGCTCCACATCGATGAAGTCCATCACCGCCGAGGCTGGACGGGCGAAGTAAACGCCGTCGACATAGAGGCCGACGCCCTGCTCGATGCCGTCATTGGTGAGACCAAATGGCGAACCAAGGCCTCGAATATTGATCGCTGTATTGCGCGGGTTGGTCGAATAGAACTGAACCGACGGCACCAGCTGGTTGATCTTGCCGACATTGTAGGCGCCGGTGTCGGCGAGGAAATCCTCGCCCAGCACGGCGACGGGGATCGGAACGTCCTGAAGATCTTCCTCGACGCGGCGCGCAGTTACCACGACGCGGTCACCTGGCTCGACTGCGGGCGGCGCGCCCGCTCCGGCGCCAACCGGGGCCTGGTCTTCTGCTGCGCTTGGACCGGGTTGGTCCGCGACGACCTCGGCAGCGGTCGTGCCCTGGGCGAAGGCCGGCGCGGACCCGAGAAAGGCCAAAACGGCAAGCGAGACGCCATACCCGATATGGTTACCATACCGACTTAGCGAAGATTTACCGTTGGATTTCATTGCCCGTCCTCGTGGAAAACAAGGTGTAACCCGCGACTACGCGAAGCAGACAAGCTTAAACACGATCAATTAGGTAGTATAAAAAGGGTTTAGTTTTTCTAGGTTGGCCGAACGCTCGCGCGGCCTATGGGGCACCGCGACGGTCCTTTCCTCTCGCGACTCCGGGCCCCACATGGTAGCTTGAGCGCCATCAGCAACGCGAAGGACAAAGCCCTGTCAGCCACCCGCACCACCCGGACCGGCAAGAAAGCCGAGACCGGATCTGCCGCCGCAAAGGCCAGCGCCGCGAAGGCGGCCAAGGCCGAGACATCCGCGAAGGCGATGTCTCCTGACCCATTCGAACTGGCGCGCCTCGTCGCCCAGCAGCTGGACGAGGACAAGGCCGAGAATATCCTCAACATTCCGCTGACAGGAAAATCGCCGATGGCCGACGCCATGATCGTCGCCTCGGGCCGCTCGGCGCGACATGTCTCAGCGCTCGCCGATCATGTCTCGCGCAAGCTCAAGGAGGCCGGCGCATCGCAGGTGCGCGTCGAGGGCCTGCCGAATGCGGACTGGGTGCTGATCGATGCGGGCGATGTGATCGTTCATATCTTCCGGCCGGAAGTGCGCGAGTTCTACAACCTCGAACGCATCTGGGCAGGCGACACGCCAATGACGGCGCGCGCCGCGCACTGAGCTGAACCCGCTTGCGCATCCGCATCCTCTGCATCGGGCGCATGAA
>JBEAMJ010000060.1:0-42091 GCA_041166025.1 Pseudomonadota bacterium
CCACGAGAGCCTCGGCAATCTAACGCCAGCCGATGTCTACTCAGGCCGTAGCCAGACCATCCTCATGAAACGGGAGGCCATCAAACAGCGCACCTTCGAACAACGCCGCTTGCAGCACGCCGGACGCGCTGCTTAAACACCAACACCAGATGAGCAGAAACCTCCGTTAGGAACACGCCCTCGCTGTCTCAAGTCATTCGACGACGGACAGCGGACGTATCAGAGCAAATGCACCAGGCTTGCCCCAGCACAAGTGATGACGCGCCTCGCCGCGAGTGTCGCCGGACACCCCGATTTATGCTTTAAGCCCGCCGCGACCGGGTGATCGAGGCTGCAGAGCATGGGACTTGCGCCAGTTACCTGCGACGTCTTGGTCATCGGCGCCGGGGCCGCCGGCCTCATGTGCGGCATCGAGGCGGGGCGGCGCGGCCGGCGCGTGATCGTGATCGACCATGCCGCGAAGCCTGCGGAGAAGATCCGGATCTCCGGCGGCGGCCGCTGCAACTTTACCAACCTCAATATGTCGCCGAAGCAATTCCTGTCGCAGAACCCTCACTTCTGCGTCTCCGCCCTCAAGCGATTCACCCAGCAGCACTTCATCGCGCGCGTGGATGCCCGAGGGATTGCCTGGCACGAAAAGACGCTGGGCCAACTGTTCTGCGATGGGTCGGCGCAGCAGATCATCGACATGCTGCTCGACGACCTCAAGGCAGCCGGAGGCGAGGTGCGGCTTGGCGTCGAACCCGGCACGGTATCGCGTGAAGGCGACGGCTTCCGGACGGGGACATCCGCGGGCGATATCCAGGCGTTATCCGTGGTGATCGCGACTGGCGGCAAGTCGATCCCGAAAATGGGCGCGAGCGGCTATGCCTATGACATCGCCCGCGCATTCGGCCTGAACGTGGTCACGCCGCGCCCTGCCCTTGTGCCGTTCACCCTGGAGCCTCCAAAGCTCGCACCCGTGTCGCAACTGGCCGGCGTGTCGGTCACGGCGCGCGTGAGTTGCCGGAATGCAAGTTTCGACGAGGGGCTCTTGTTCACGCACCGGGGCCTCTCGGGGCCGGCGATCCTGCAGGCCTCGTCTTATTGGCGCGAGGGCGAGGAGATAGTCATCGATCTTGCCCATGGCCATGATGTGTTCGAGACGCTCAAGCGCGAGCGGCGGGAACGGCCGCGGCTGCAGCTTGAGAACGCGCTTGCTCACCTCACGCCCAGGCGGCTGGCCGACCAGATCGCGGCGCGTACCTTCGGCGCGATGCGGCTGGCAGATCTTTCCGACGCCAAGCTGCGCGAAGTGGCTGCAATGGTGAATGCCTGGCGCATTGTCCCGGACGGCACGGAGGGCTGGCGCACAGCTGAGGTTACGCTCGGCGGGGTTGATACCGACGCGCTGTCGTCGCGGACGATGGAGGCCCGCAACGCTCCGGGGCTCTACTTCATTGGTGAGTGCGTCGACGTGACAGGATGGCTTGGCGGCTACAACTTCCAGTGGGCATGGAGTTCTGGCTGGGCCGCCGGACAGGTAGCGTGAGATCGCGATTCTGCGTCTTCAACCTGAGGTTGCCGATTTTGCAGCTTCGAAGCGGGATTTCAGCGCGGTGGCGAAAGCATCGACCCGCGGTGCGTCGGCGAGCCGGCGGACAGCTTCAGAGAGGCTGGCGCCGGCGAGGTCGGCCTGGGCGGTGATGAGGTCGAAGGAGGCTTTGTTGGCATGGCCCTGCATGGCGGCGGCGTAGCCCCGAAGCTGGGCGAGCATGGCCGGATCCTTGGCCATGCGGGCCGCGATCGCGGTCCTGAAGACGAGATCGGCATGCTTGGCCGTCGCCTGCCCTGCGGGCGGCAACATGGACTGGAGCGCCCGGGCGGCCTCCGGCCATCTGCGGTCGCGCCAGTAGGCGTCAGCAAGCAGGGACTTCGCCTCGGCCCCTTCGAGCGGCTCGACCAGCTCGATGACATGATCGAAGCGCCCGAGGTCGCGATAGGCGGCCGCCTCAAGCAGGCGACGTTCGAGCGCGAGCGGCTTGGGCAATGAAGGCTGGCGCGTCGTATTGAGCGCGGCGAGCGCTTTGTCGGGGCGCTTGTCCCACAAGTAGATCGTTGCGAGGTCGACGGCGACAGCGGCCTTGCCGACACCGCGGATGCGATTGTCGACCTGGTATTGCAGGAGCGCACTCGCTGGTTCGAGCAAATCGAAGGCGACGAGGCGCTGGGCGAGCTTGCGCACCATCTGATCCCCATCGGGCCCGATCGGCATCAGCGTATCGTCAAATTCGTAGAACAGCGCGACCGCCTGGATCGGGTCGAGCCGATCGGCCTCCCCGTTGAGGAACAGGCGGCGGAAATAGTCGGCGAGCTTGATGCGCAGCTCGCGCGAGCCGGGCGCATTGGCGTCACGCATGGCGGTCGACTGCGCCAGCAGCAGAGCGTCACGGAAGCGACCGACGCGCATGTACTGATCGGCAAGAATTCCAACCGTCGCCATCTCGACTTCATCGCCGCGCCAGCGGAAGCGCAGCGCCTCGAGTTCAGCAGCCGCTTCGTTGGCGCTCAACTTTCCGGCGGGGACGGCAAGTTCGAGGCGTCGCAGCTGAGCGCGCACGGCTACTGGCTCGACGGCCGTTCTGGAGAGCTGGTCCAGATCCCCCCAGGCCGCGGCGGGGCCCTCCATCAGCGCCTTCAGGTTGGCGAGAACCAGCTGGCCGCGCTCCTTCGTTTCGCGCTCACCGTTCGCGACGGCGAGATTGGCCTGCCGGCGGGCGGCGTCGAAATCATTGAGCTGCAGAGCCGCTTCGGCCCAGGCGACTGAAAAATCCGCCGCGCGTACGGAAGGGTAAAGGTAGATTTGCTTTTCGGCGGCGCGGAATTGCTCGATCGCGCGTTCCCAGTCCTGTCGCCGCGCCGCCACGAGGGCGCGCCAGAGGGCTGCGGAGGCATCACCGCGCAGCGCGCCGCGGCCAAGATCGCTCTCAGCCTCCTTGAGCCGGCCGGCCATGTAGCTGGCGGCGCCGCGCATGCCGAGGAAAACCGGATCCTGCTCGAGTTCGGGCCGCTCGATCGCGGCAACGCGCAGGATGCCAAGCGCCTCGTGCGCATGGCCATGGCCCAGATGGAAGCGCGCGAGGTTCATCGCGGCTTCCCCGCCCGACGCCGTGGACGGGTCGGTCGAGACTGCGACCGACTGCAGATCGTCGAGCTGCTCGATGTAGAGCTTGCCGCGGGCCGCGCCCCAGGCTGCAAAGTCGATGAAGGCAGGATTCGCCGAGGCGTGCGCCGCCGCAGGGCTGGCAAGCAGGGCTTCGGGCGCCGTCTGCGAGCTTGCGAGCATCGAGATCACAATGCGCTCGCCCTCGAGCGTCACCTGCACATCGTCGGACTTGGGCGCGATCGCTACGCCATGGGCGGTTGCAGGCAACGAGGCCTCGACGAAGTCGCGGGGCGTCGGCGAGGCGGTCGACGGGCCGTAGGAGAGGACGGCGGCAAGCTGGTCGCCGATGACGGGATCCTCGAACCAGACGATGCCTGCGGCGCCGACCAGCATCGCCTCGACACGGGCGCGGCCGTTCTCCGTGCTGCGGCGCTCGGCCTTGATGAAGCGCTGCGGCCGCATGGCGGTAGGCGCGACACGAATCGTCCAGGCCGATTCGTCCATCTCGGCGGACACGGCGAGGCCCTTTGGCGTTTCCAGGCGCAGGAGCGTGGCGTTCTTCACGCGCATGGTGCGGACACGATAGCCGCCAGGCAGGCTCGCCGCGTCGATCCTGAGGTCGGCATTCGCGGCGAACACCGCCCAGACGACGGACCCGCGTGCGAAGACCGTCGCAGGCGCGGGCGCGGCGAATGGCAGGTCGAGCTGCAGGCCGTTGGGAAGCGGAGCGACCTTGACGACCACCACCCCGTTGCGCGGCGCAGGATCGGACCAGGCCGGGACAAGCGCAGTGACGCGCTCCGGTCCGCCAATCACATTGGTGGCGGACATTTCCGGGGCGGCCTCGGCGGCGGCCGGGAGCGGCGGCGGCGCCAGGGCGATGGGGGCGCCCTGCTCTTTGAGCTTGGCCGGCGGCGGGGTGACTTTCGGAGGCTCCTGTGCGCTGGCGGGCGCTGCGGGCTTCGAGATGTCGACCACGAGCGTCTCGCCTTCGAAGAAGGCCTTCAACGGCAGCTTGTCCTTGGAGCGCATCGTCACGACATAGCCGCGGTCGGTGTTTTCGCCCTCGAGGCTTGCGAGGTTGGCCGGCGGCGTGATGCGCACATAGGCGAGGTCGGCCTTGGCGCGCCGCGAAAACTGCAGCTTGAGTTCACCTGGCGTGTCAGAGAGGACGCGATGGGTTGTGCGGCTGTCCCAGTAGAAGGCAATGCGCGAGCTGTCGCCTGAATCGCTGCCGCGGACTTCGAGCGCTTCCATCGGCGCCGGCGGCGGGAGGGCAGCGACGCGCTTCACCTCGGCATCGGCCGCCTTCTTGGCGACCAGCGGGGATACCAGCTTCGGCGGTGTGGCGGAGACCGCTTCGGGGATGAGGTCGACGGCGACGAGGTCAGCGGAGGTCGAAACGGCGAGGCGGGGCGTCTGCTTGAGGCCGATGCGCGCCGTCATGCCATCGGGGTCCATATAGGAGACAGCAGCCCAGCTCGGCAGGGCCTCCTTCAGCTTGTCGAGATTGATCTTTACCTTTTCATCGAAGGTGAGGATCAGCACCTGGTTGGAGACGCGTGCGCTGAGGCGCGGCGCGGCCTCGTCGCCATCGGCCCATTTCGCGGTGATCCGCGCGTAGCCCGGGGTCTCGGCAAAGCTGAGTTGCACCGCGCGCTCGGCGAAGGCCGGAGCGGCAAAGGCGATCGCGGCCGCTCCCATGACGGAGAAACCGATCGCCCAGCTCGAGCGGGGGCGTCCTGCCGTCATGCCGGCGAAGCTGCAGGCGGCGCGGGCGCGGCGGGCGCCGCTGCAGGCGTTGGCGCCGGCGCTTCAAGGTTAGCGGGGCGCTTGGCAAGATTGGCGAGCAGCCGGGTCAGCGTCTCGGCGCGCTTGGCCTCCATGGCTGAAAGTACAGCAGCAAGCGTCGCCGGCTTCATCGACTTGGCAATGTCCGTGAGGAGATCGTCCTCCATTCCGTTGAAGATCTTGGCGGCGTCCTTGGGCTTCATGCTCTCGTATGACTTGACGAGCGAGGCCATGCGCGCGTCTGTCTTTTCGTCCATCTGGGCGAGCAGTGCCTGCACTTGTGACTCGACACCCTTGAGTGCCGCAATCTGTTCATTGAGGCGCGCTTCGGCGGCGGCTGCAGCAGCCTCACGCGTTCCAATTTCGCCCTCGCGGGCGTCGAGCGCTTCGCGCCGTGATTGCAGCGAACGGAGAACCACGATCTCCTGAGAAGAAAGCCCCATCTCCTGTGCGGCAGTATTGAGGGTGGTGAGGCATTGTTCGGGCGTCGGCTCGGCGACGCCGGCAGGCGGGGCTTCCTCGGAGGCGGGGTCATCGGCGAGACCGGCGGTCAGCGCCGTTTCCTCGGCCACGGGCGCGGCCGCGGCGACATCCGGCTCGACGGCGAAGGCGGTCTGCGCGATGTCGACGCCCTTGAAGGCCAGGGCGCCGACGGAGACGGCGATCACCGCGGAGAAGACGCCGACCTTGGGCGTGATGGCCTTGAGTGTCATGGCGAGCTCCTAGAGGACACTGCGGCGGCGAAGGGAGAAATCGAGTGGACGGGCAACCTCGCGCGGTTCCTCGCGAACGAGCGCGGGCGCGGCGGCCATGGCCCGCGCCTCGTCGATCTTGCCCTGAAGCTCCCGGCCGGCCGCATCGGCTGAGCGGCGCAGCGCACTGACCGCGTTCTCCGCGTGAAGAACCGATGACTGCAGCTCCTTCGCAGCCTCCAGCATGCGCATGTTACCGGTGCGCAGCGCCTTGAGCTTCCCGTCGAGACGGATGCAGTAGGCGATCGCGATGATCAGCAGGAGCGCGAGAAAGCCTTCAAAGGCGAGGACGTAAAGCTGGCTCATCGTGCCTCCATGATCTTCCGCTTGGCCGCCTGGGTGATCGGCTGCTCGATACGCATGGCGACCTTCTGCCCGATGCGACCCACCTGGCCCGTGGTAAGCTGGATATCGCCGCACATCAGGTGCGCCTTCGACTCCGGTGTCGCGTTCATGACCAGCGTGTCGCCGACCTGCAGGTTCATCATCTTGCCAAGCGGCTGCATGAACTCGTCGAGCACGACGCGCAGGGTCGTGGGGGCCGACCACAGCTCGGTGGCAAGGTGCCCTTCCCAGATGTTGTCGCGCCCGAACTTCTCGCCCATGAAGTTCTGCAGCAGCATCTTCCGGATCGGTTCCAGGGTGGCATAGGGCAGGAGCAGTTCGCAGCGGCCGCCGCGGTCCTCCATGTCGATGCGCAGCTTGACCAGGATGGCGGCGTTTGCGGGCTGGGCGATGGCGGCGAAGCGCGGGTTTGTCTCGATACGATCGAGCTCGAAGTCGACGGCGGTCAGAGGATCAAACGCCTTGCGCGCGTCGTTGAGGATGACCTCGACCAGACGGGTGACCAGCACACGCTCGATCGTGGTGTAGGGCCGGCCTTCGACGCGCATGGCGACCGTGCCGCGGCGCCCGCCAAGCAGAACATCGACGATCGAATAGATGAGGTTCGAATCGACTGTCAGAAGGCCGAAATTGTCGAGCTGCTTCGCCTTGAAAACGGCAAGGATGGCGGGCAGCGGAATGGAGTTGAGATAGTCTCCGAAGCGCATGGACTGGATGGCGTCCAGTGAAACCTCCACGTTGTCGGACGTGAAGTTGCGCAGGCTGGTGGTCATCAGGCGCACGAGGCGATCGAACACCACTTCGAGCATGGGCAGACGCTCGTATGAAACGAGCGTCGAGTTGATGAGCGCGCGAACGCCGCCGCGCTGCGCGCTGCCCTCCTCCTCCATGGCGAAGCCGAGGAGCGAGTCGATTTCGTCCTGATTGAGGATGCGTTCGGGCGCCGTGGCGGACTGCGCAGCGGCCTGCAACGCTTCGGAGGGTCCGGCCGGTCCGCCCGATGGAAGGGCCGCGTCCCAGGCGTCGTCGCCGCCTTTCTCGTTGCCAACGCTGGCATCCCAGCTGGCTGCAAGATCCTCATCTGTCGTATCGCTGGCCACGTCCTGTCTGCCCTACTGAATCAGCATGCCTTCGATGAGGACCGCGTCGATCTTCTTCGGGTCCAGCACAGTGTTGAATCGCTTGAGCAGTTCGCGACGAAGCGTGTACGTGCCGCCCGAACCGTTGAGATCCTCCACACGCAGTTCGCGCAGGAAGGAGTTGAGCGTGTCCTTGAGGCGCGGCATCAGCTCCGGCACCTTGTTGAAGGAGGATGGCGAGCTCGATTCCAGCGAGAGCTCCAGCTCCATCATCACCGCGCGCGTGCCGCTGGTCGATGCAAGGTTCATGACCAGTTTGGGCATGGCGTAGTAGCAGGGGTTGCCCGTTTCGCATGGCATCTTGTGGCCGACGTCCACGCCTTCCCCCGCTTCGCCGCCGGTTGAATCTGCGGCATGATCGCCACCCTCGCCTCCGCCATGATCGTCGGCAGGAGCAGCGGCGTGGTCCTCTCCCTCGGCCTCGACATGCGCGCCTTCTTCGACGGGCTCGCTGGCGGCAGCTGCGGCCGGCGCGCCCCCGCCCAGCAGCATCATGGCTGCTGCCCCGCCCCCGCCGAGGACGAGGACGGCAGGCAGGATAATGAAGAGGACAAGTGTCTTGCCAGCCAGCTTCTTCTTTGCGGGCGCACCTTCGGCGCCTTCTGCCGGGGCCTCTGGGGCGGGCTCTTCCTTCTTGGTCTTTTCCTTCTTCGCCATGACGCAGTCCTGATGAATCAGCCTGGCCCGCCCGCGCGGGTCGCGGTGCAAATTCCTCTCTGGATGGTTAAGGATTGATGGAGATGGGCAATTCCTGCCGGGTCGAACCCTGCCGACCGGCGCCGCGCGGCAATATCCCGTTAACCGCCAGAGCTCATGGTGCGGGGCAATTCGCATGGTCCGCCGCAGAAGACGCGGACCGAAGCCCAGCCTGGCTCCGGCGCCGCAAAACAGCAGCGCGGAGGCAAATGGCGGCCCATGGACAATTCCTTCATGGTCGGCCTGTCCGCGCAGCAAGTGCTGCGGCAACGGATGGACACGACCGCAAACAATCTCGCGAACATGACGACCGCCGGGTTCAAGGTGGAGCACATCGTCTCGCGCGAACTCTCCGAGAAGCCCGCGACGGCGGCGGACACGGCCACCGATATCGCCTTCACCGACGCCTGGATGCTGCAGCGCGACTTCTCGACGGGGCCGCTGGAGCAGACCGGAAATCCCCTGGATTTTGCGATCGAAGGTGATGGGTTCTTCGTGGTGCAGACGGCGGCAGGCGAGGCCTTCACGCGCGACGGGCGGTTCAATCTCGACGATCAGGGCCAGATCATCACGCGTACCGGCGAACTGGTCATGGGCGATGGCGGCCCGATCACGGTGGATCCCGAGGGCGGACCGCTGTCCGTCTCACGGGAGGGATCCATCAACCAGGATGGAATTGTCCTGGGCACGCTGCGCGTCGCGATGTTCCAGACGCCGGGCGGCCTCGAACGGCTTGGGTCGAACCTGTGGCGCGCAACCGACGAGACTCCGCAACCGGCGACGGAGGCCCGCATTCGCGGCGGCTTCGTCGAGGGATCGAACGTCAATGCGGTGCTCGAGCTGACCGAGATGATCGAGATCAGCCGTGCCTACACATCCATTTCCAAGATGATCGCGCAATCCGACGAGCTGCGCGGCGCATCGATCGAGAAGCTGGCCCGTGTCGGCTAGGGGCCTCACTGAACGTTTTCCGAGGAGGCGCAGATGCGCGCACTGAACACCGCAGCGACGGGCATGCAGGCCCAGCAGCTCAATGTCGAAGTGATCGCGAACAACATCGCGAACATGAACACGACAGGATTCAAGCGCCAGCGCGCAGAGTTCCAGGACCTGCTCTACCAGAATGTCGAGCGCATGGGCGTGCAGTCATCCGACGCCGGCACCATCGTGCCAACGGGCGTGCAGGTGGGCGTGGGCGTCAAGGCGGGATCGGTCTACCGCGTGACCGAGCAGGGCTCGATCACACAGACACAGAACCTTTATGATGTCGCCATCCAGGGCGAAGGCTATTTCATCGTGCAGCTGCCGGATGGTCGCGACGCCTACACGCGCGCCGGGAATTTCTCGCTGTCGGCGGATGGCCAGATCGTCACCGAGGACGGCTTCATCGTCGCCCCGGGAATCAGCGTGCCGCAGGACGCTGTCGGCATCTCGATCAACCGGCAGGGCGTGGTCGAGGTGATCATGGCGGACGGCTCCAATCCGCAGGAAGTGGGCGCGCTTGAGCTGGCGCGCTTCGTCAATCCGGCAGGCCTCGACGCTATCGGGGATAACTCCTTCCTCGAAACACCCGCTTCGGGCCCGGCCAATCGCGGGCTTGCGGGCGCGCCGGGGTTCGGCACGCTGCAGCAGGGATTTCTCGAAGCTTCCAACGTCAATGCGGTGACGGAGATCTCCTCGCTGATCACGGCGCAGCGCGCCTACGAGATGAACTCCAAGGTCATCACCACGACCGACGAGATGCTCCGCTCCACCAGCAACCTGCGCTAGGCCACATGATCCGTTTCCCCGCCATCGCACTCGCCTGTCTTGCACTCGCACCGATGGCGGGCGCGCAGGCGAAGCAGGTGAGCTCGGAGTGGATCAGGCTCGGCGATGTCGCGCCCGTGACCGGCGAAGCGGCCGGCATCCTCATCGGTCCGGCGCCGCCGGCAGGACAGACACTGTCGCTCGACCCTGCATTCATTGTCTCGACGGCAAAAAGCGCCGGCGTCCTTCTTGCCATTCCGCTCGATACGCCCGTGCTTGTGACGCGCACGGGCAATGCGCGCGAGGCCATGCCTGCCAATGCGGCGCGTGCGGGAAACCCGGCCCGGCAGGTCGCGGGCGAGGCTGTGGACGGCCAGGTGCTCGTGCTCGTGCGCGATGTGCCGCGCGGTGGCGTGATCACCGATGCCGACCTTGGCTGGCAGGCCGGTAATCCCGCGCGGCCAGTTCGCAATCCCGCCGATCCCGATGCCGCTGTCGGCATGGAGGCAAGGCGCCTGTTGAAAGCCGGTCAGGCGCTGCAGGTGTCCGACCTCAAGGCCGCGGCCGTGATCCGCAAAGGCGATCCGGTAACGCTGCTTTATGTGACGCCGGGCGTGAAGCTGACCGTCGATGGCGTTGCACAGAACGAGGCTGCCAAGGGCGAGGCCGTGCGCGTGCTCAACAGCTATTCGAAACGGACCATCGAGGCCGTGGCGCATGCGCCCGGCGAAGCGCGCGTCAACTGAGGATGTGACGATGAAGACGACGATCACGACTGGGGTTGGCCTTGCTGCCCTGTTTCTGGGCGGATGCGCGGGACTGGGCGAGGCGATTGCCCCGCCTGCGCTGACGCCGATCCAGAACCCGGCGACGCTTGCAGGCTCGCAGCGCGTTTCCATGCCCCTGCCCGCGCCGGTGAGCGAAACAGCAGCTCCCAACTCACTGTGGCGCACCGGGGCGCGCTCCTTCTTCAATGACCAGCGCGCCGCCAAGGTGGGCGACATCCTCACCGTGAACATCGAAATCCAGGACTCGGCTCAGGTGAACAACACCACGGCGCGTAGCCGCACCTCGAACACGGAAGCCAATCTCGAAGCGCTGCTCGGGCTGGAGGATATCGCGCAGGATGCGCTGCCTGGCGCCGGCTCGCTGAACCCGGGTGTGGGCTTCGATTCAACGGCAAGTTCGAACGGTACGGGATCAGTGAACCGGCAGGAGTCGGTCAACCTCACCATCGCCGCAGTGATCACCGACCGGCTGCCGAACGGCAACCTGGTGATCGGCGGCAGCCAGGAAGTCCGCATCAACAACGAGCTGCGCGAACTTCTGGTTTCCGGTGTGATCCGGCCAGAGGATGTGGCCGCCGACAACACGATCGAGCACACCAAGATCGCCGAGGCCCGCATCTCCTATGGCGGCCGCGGCGACATCAGCCAGGTGCAGCGCGACAGGTACGGCAAGCTGATCTACGATCAGGTCGCACCGTTCTAGCCGCCAGCGGTCCTCGCGGCAGGCTGGACGCAGCGATTCTGCCGGCTGGCGCAGCGTCCGGGGGGGCGTACGCTGGCGGCCTTGACGGCGGTCAAGTGTTCGTCGTCGCATCATCCGCATATGGTCAGGCCGTCTGGTGATGGATCGTTGAAACCACAGCAAGGGGCCGGACCGCTGTCACAAAGCGACGCCTCAAGCGACGTGGCGCGAGATCAGAGCGTCGTCCGCAACGCACGCCACAACGCGGCAATTGCCTGGATACGCCTTCCCATCTCGCTGGTCGTGTCGGGCTTCCTGTTCATCTTCACAACGTCCGCGATCGGCTTGGCCTGGCTTGGCGCCTTGCTGGTGATCGAGCTCTTCGCATGGGGTGTACGAAAGCGACTGGTGGCGGGCGATCTTCGCTTCAGGATGCCGCACCTGGCGGCGATCTGCCTCGTATCTCTGGCCTGGGTCGCGCTCGGACTGCTGCTCTGGGGCAGCGGTCACGAAGTCGCGCGGATCGCAAGTCTCGTGGCGCTGTTTTCGGTTGCATTCTACGGCGTTGCTGGCGGCTACAAGAGCCGCCCTGTCATGATCGTACTCGTCGCGCCGCCGCTGCTTGCGATCGTCGTGATCCTGACAGGTCTCGCCTGGACGTCACTCCCTTTCGGACCGGCGCTCCTGACGACGTTTGCCACGTTGGGTGCCTGTGCGACCGTCACGTTTACTGCGATGGCCCTGCATCGCTCGGATCGCGACCTGGAAGCGGCGAATGCCGATCTGCGATCACTGACGCATCGCCTTACACTTGCTGCGGAGCGCGAGCGGGAGGCCAACAAGGCAAAGGACGCCCTGCTCGCGGACGTGAGCCATGAGATCCGCACGCCACTCAACGGCATCGTCGGACTTGCAGCGACGCTCGATACGGACGCACTAAGCGCTCGCGACAAGCGGTCAGTCGAGGTGATCCGGCAATCGGGAGACATGCTTGAGCGCCTGGTCTCGGATGTCCTCGCTGCCGCCGCCCTTGGTTCAGGCAAGATTCATATCCAGGCGAACAGGTTCGACCTGGCGAATCTGATGGAATCGGCCACGCTGCTGATGGCGGCGGTGGCGCGCAGCAGGGGCCTCTCGCTCACGCTCTCGGTTTGTCCGGCTACGCCCAGGCGCGTTCTCGGGGACGATGTCAGGATCCGGCAGATCGTTCTCAACCTGCTGTCCAACGCGATCAAGTATACCGAGCGGGGCGGTGTGACCTTGAGCGTCGGGCTAGCGGACCCCGGGATCAAAGCGACAGCGGGAGAGAATGTCGCCCCCAGACTGCGCCTTCGTGTGAGTGATACACGGCCTGGTCTGGACCCGGCCTCGCAAGACAGGCTCTTCGAGCGGTTCGAGCGCGGCCAGACATTCGAGGAAGATGCCGATGGCGGACTGGGACTCGGACTGGCCATCACGCAAGCACTCGTGGATGCGCTTGGCGGAGAGATCCATGTAAGCAGCTCATCGACGACCGGGAGCGTCTTCGAAGTCCTGATCCCCCTGTCCCATGTTCCGCCGCAGGACGAAGAGGATGTCGGAACCGGGCCGGCGCCGCCGCCTTCATCGCCCTTTGCGGATCGCGACCAACCGCTCCGTGTCCTTCTTGTGGAGGATCATCCGATCAACCGGGTTGTTGTCACAACCATACTTGATGCCCTCGGCGCCATTACAACGATTGCGGTCAACGGGCGCGAGGCCGTGGACGCGGCGAGTCGTGACCGGTTCGACCTCATTCTCATGGACCTGCTGATGCCCGTGATGGACGGGTTGGACGCGACGCGTGCGATCAGGCTTCACGAAACCGAAAGTGGTCGACCCCCGTGCGCCATCGTCATGCTGACCGCCAGCGCCCTGCCATCACAGGCACGCACGGCAAAGGAGGCCGGATGCGATTCGCTGCTGACAAAGCCGGTGACTCCAGAAAGACTGGTCGACACGATTGCGATGGTCATGCCTTCAAATCGCGCGGAGCAGGTTCGCTCGCTCAATAGCTAGGGCAGATCGCATCGATGGCCGGTTTCGAGCAGCCGCTACTGTGTCTCACGCAGCGTCGCGCTTCTTCGCCTTCTTGACCTTGCTGATCGCGTAGGATCGCTTGAGGCGCGACAGGTGATCGATGAAGAGCGTGCCCTGCAGGTGATCCATCTCATGCTGGATGCAGACGGCGTACATGCCTTCCGCCCACTCCTCGACCTGTTCACCCTGGTAGTTGAGATAGCGGAGCCTGACGCGCTTGGGACGTTCGACCTCGTCAAAATAGTCCGGCACTGACAGGCAGCCTTCCTCGTAGACCTGCTTGTCGCCGTCGAACTCCAGAAGTTCCGGGTTCACGAAATGGCGCGGCTGGGGTGGTTCGCCTTCCCTGGCGAGGTCCATCACGATGACGCGCAGCGGCACGCCGATCTGGATGGCCGCAAGGCCGATGCCGGGCGCCGCGTACATCGTCTCCAGCATGTCGTCCATCAGGGCGCGCGTCGCGTCGGTTACGGCGTCAACGGGTTTCGAGACCTGTTTCAGGACCGGGTCCGGGACGGTGAGGATGGGACGGATCGCCATGACGGCTAGCTATGGAGGGGCGGGTGGAACGTCAAGTGAAAGCCCGGTTCAGGCGCTGTCAGAGGCCGGTTCTCGCCTCATTCAGCTGGGCTGGGGGCCGTCGCAGCGGCGCGTGGCCGAACGAGCCGTGCGCCCAGCGCAATCATCGGGCGCTCGACCAGGCGGTGGAGGATGTCGGACGCAGCGAGCGTGGCCAGCACCGTCCCGAGGGCGAGCAGCATGCGCGCAGGGGTTTCCTCAAGCGTGAGATGGCGGGTCATCAGCCAGCCGACCAGCATCATCATCGGCATGTGGACGAGATAGACCGAATAGGACCGGGCGCCGAGATAGGCGGCGGCGCGAGAGGCAAGAAGCCGGTCCATCACGGCCGCGACGGGATGCGCCTGCCCGTCAGGGGAACGCCAGGCCTCGCTGCGGGCAAGATAGATCAGGGCGGCGCACCAGAGCGCCAGCCAGAGTACATCCCGATAGATGACGCCGAGCGCAAGCAGCAGCGGTATCGCCTCCGGCCCGATCCCCAGGTTGCGAATACGGTCGAAGGCGAGCCGGCTCGCAATGCCGATCAGGAAAACGTAGGCGGCGGCCGGCAGGAAGGATGGGGCGAGATAGTCGCCGAACAGGTCGAAATGCCAGGCAAGGCCCATCAGGGCGATGGCAATGACTGTCGCCATGCGCCACCGCGGGTTTGCGAGGAGCCAGACGAAAGCCGGCGCGACGAGATAGAACTGCCATTCGAGCGAGAGGCTCCAGGCCGGGCCGAGCACAGCCATGGATGTATTTGGCCAGAGGCTGTCGGGGACAATTCCCTGCATCAGGGCGATGTGCAGTGTCGCCTGCTGCAGCGGACGGCCGGCAACTGTGTCGACATGGCCGTGGAGAATCTCGTCATAGTAGAACAGAGGGTCTGCCGACCATGGCGAGTGGTCCTCGGCCCAGACGCCGAGTGGCAGGGCGAGGAAGGCGATTGCAAGGATCACCAGGTAGACCGGGAAGATCCGCAGGACGCGGCGGGTGATGTACTCCGGATAAGGTTCGGCTTTGTCGGTCACGAGGCCGGCAATGACGAAACCTGAGATCGCAATGAACACCATGACGGCGCAATCGCCGATGACCGGAAACCACGTCATCGGCCCTTCGTCTCGCGCAAGGCCGGTGAACTGCACAAGATGCCAGGCGACGACGGCCTAGGCGAGCCACGCCCGCAGGCCCTCTATGGCGATAAACCTTGGCATTCCCGGCTCCGGCGGCGCGCACTGCCGGCGCTGCAAGATGAAGGCCGCTGGTGGCTGGGCTTAACTATTTCCGGCGGGCCCCGACTGCCTGGGGGAGAAGGCCGTCCAGCAACGGATCATCCGACTTCGGCGCCGGTTGCGACGCAGATGGCAGCTCGGGCAGCTGGGCCTGCGTGGCGCGGGCCCTGACGCTGACTTCCGGCGGACTTTCGATCGCACGGTCCTCGGTCGGAATCTGCAGGTCCTCGAAGCGTCGCAGCTGGGGGATCACCTTCCGGTCGTAGGAGCCCACCATCGCATTGTAGCTGTCGACGGCCTTGTCGAGGTTGGAGCCGACCTTGCCCATGTGCTCGGTCATGACGGACAGGCGCTGGTAGAGTTCACGGCCAAGCTCAACGGCCTGTTCGGCATTGCGGGCGGCCTGCTCCTGTCGCCAGCCATAGGCGACCGCCTTTGCAAGCGCGATCAGGGTAGAGGGCGTCACGATGATGACGGAGTTCTTCGCCGCGAAGTCGAAGATCTCCCGGTCATGCTCGAGCACGGCGGCATAGAAATTTTCCCCAGGCATGAACATCGCGACGAAGTCGACGCGATCGGAAAAACCTTTCCAGTAGTCCTTGCGCGCCAGCCCGGTGACATGGGCGCGGACTTTCTGGGCGTGGCTCGCAAGGAGCTGGGCTTTTCTGGCGGCATCATTCTCGTTCGACGCTGCGAGATAGTCGTCAAGCGAGACCTTCGAGTCGATCACAAGCTCGCGCCCGCCGGGCATGCGGATGATCACATCCGGCCTGATCTTGCCCTTGTCCGTTTCCGATGAGGTCTGTTCAGTGAAATCCGCATAGGGCGAAAGACCCGACATCTCGAGGACATTGCGAAGGGTCTCCTCCCCCCAGCGGCCGCCATGGCGCGTGGTGGAAAGTGCGCTGGCCAGCTTGCCGGCGGCGCTCTCGGTCTTGCGCACGCTTTCGCTGACGCCGCGGATCTGCTCCTCCAGCCTGGCGCGATCCTCAGCGCTCATTTTCTGGATCTCGTCGACCTTCTTCTGGAACTGTCCGAAGGTATCGTGGATCGGCTTCAACATCTTGCCGAGTTCGCCCTCGGCGCCCTCCTTGTGCTTCTTCAGCGTCTCGTCGGCGATCTGCACGAACTGCTGCTGCGACTTGAGCAGGGCCGCGTCGGCGAGGGCCTTGAAACGCTCCTCGCTGTCCTTCTGCATCTTCGCGAGTTGCTCGCGCTCACGCGCCATCGATGCGTCCCGCTCGGCCGACTTTGCAGTTTCCGATGCAAGCGCTTTTTCCGCCGACTCGGCGCGACGGCGGAGTTCGTCGCGCTCGGACTTGAGATCGGCAAGCTCGCGCTGTCTCTCGGCCAGCTCGGCGGTGAGATGCGCGGTGTCCGGCGGCTTGCGCTGGGAAAAGACGAACGCCGCAGCGGCCGCTGCGAGAGCAATGAAGCCGAGAATGATGTGAACGGTATCGAGCGTCATCGCCGGACCATAGGTTCCTTGTTTGTTCCGATCAAGCCGGAAGCGAACACGCTGTCACGATTTGTCCTGGCAGGCGAAACCGGGCTTTTCAGTCCCGCGCGCCGCGTTTCGGGCGCCAGCCTTCGGGCATGTAGGGATAATTGGCCACGCCCTCGAAGGCGGCGTCGGGCACATCGGCGCCGAACACGTCGAGCGGATCGCGGATGCGGCGGGTGGCCTGCTTCGCGTTCTGGGCGACTGCCTTGATGCGATCACGCATCAGCCACATGCCGATACCGACACCGACGCCGATCGCCGCCACCGTAATCAGCACCGGAACATGTTCGCGCTTCACCATGGGACGCCCCAACCGAATTTTCTATCTCCGCGACGCCATCGCAGCCGCGATCGTGCCATCGTCCAGATGATCGAGTTCCCCGCCAACAGGCACGCCATGGGCGAGCCGGGTCACCTTCACCGGAAGATGGGACAACCTGTCGGTGATGTAGTGAGCGGTGGTCTGTCCGTCCACAGTTGCGTTGAGCGCGAGGATTACTTCGCGCACATCCGGATGGCCTGCCCTGTCGACAAGGCCGGCAATATTGAGGTCTTCCGGGCGGACGCCGTCGAGCGCCGACAGGGTCCCGCCCACCACGTGATAGCGGCCGCGGAACACGCCCGCGCGTTCCATCGCCCAGAGGTCGCCCACCTCCTCAACCGCACAGATGACGGAGGTGTCACGTCCCGTAGCGGCACAGACCGAGCAAGGGTTCACGGTGTCGAAGTTTCCGCACGTCAGGCAGGCCTGGACCTTTTCGGCGGCGGCGGCCGCCGCCGCCGCCAGTGGCGTGAGCAGCTGATCGCGCTTCTTCATGAGGTGCAGGGCGGCCCGGCGCGCCGAGCGAGGCCCGAACCCCGGCAGCTTTGCCAGGAGCTCGATCAGGCGGAGGATTTCGGGGCCGGCGGAGCGGTTTGTCATGGAGTGGGGTTCATGGCTGCCATTCCCCGGACATAGTCGCCCGGAGGCGCGGCGTGAACCCTTTCGCTATTTCGCCGGCTCGGCCCGCCGGGCTTCTTCCGACAGTTCCTCGAAATCCGAGCGCAGGATGTAGGCGCGGACGAAATCAACCGCCACGACGCGCTCGATATAGCTGGCGAACATCCAGTCGATGTCCCGGCGCGAGACCAGGCCACGGCGGGTCAGGCCGGAGACGAATTCGAGAAAGTTGAGGAGGTCGATCAGCTCGCCCTCAAGCGCCTGAGGCATGCCGGGCGTGGCGAGTTCGGTGCGCAGGGCGGCGTATTCCGGCGATTCTGGAAAGGCGAGAACGAAGCGGATGCGGCGGTAGCGATCGGACTCGAAGAAGGTCTTGTAGAGCTCCCGCACCTGTTCGGTCTGACGCATGCGTTCGGAACGGAGATAGCGGAAGAGACCGAACAGGCCCGCCAGAAGCGCCGCAAGGAAGGTGAAGGCCGACGCCCAGTTCCGCGCCAGCTCTGACCAGTAGAGCGCGGCATCGCCGCTGCCTGGAAAACTCGTACCGAATTCCACCTCGTAACTCCCCTGTCCGTCCTGTCCCGAAGCGCCTGTCTAGCGGGGCACGCGCCCCGCGTCAGCTGCTCTTGAGCCGGTTGCAGAGTTCGCCGGCCGGCGTGGTCGCCCGCCACTCGTATTCGAGGTGCTGCCTGTCCGCCACGCGCCGCCCGTTGAGGGTCGCCGGCACGAAATCCTGGGCGGCGAGGCAGCGCAGGGTGGGCGCCAGAAAGCTTGGATCGGTGCACTCGCCATCGCCACGCACCAGGCGGCCCTGGGCGTCGATCTCGAGGTCCATCTGGCAGCAGGCCGAAAGCTGTTTCGCGCGCGCGCCGGGCGGCCAGCGGCAGGCGTCGGGGCGGAAGCCGCCGGCAAACTGCGCCTCGGTCTTCGCCCGCGGCGCAGCGCCAGTCTGCGCCAGGCTTGCCGCGCCCCAGCCTGCAGCGACAAGGACAGCGGCGACGATGGATCGGACGAGGGCGGGCGTGTGGCGGATGGTCATGCCTCCCGGGGCGAATACGAGGCTAAGCCCAGGTTGCACGTGTTGGCAATTCGCGCTGTGTGTCCGGCATGGAGATCAGCCTTCTTTCCGTGCTCGACTATGCAGGCGTTGCGACCTTCGCAGCGTCAGGCGCATTGATGGCCGCGCAGAAGCGGCAGGACGTCGTCACCTTCATCTTCTTCGCCGCCATCACAGGCGTCGGCGGCGGCACGCTGCGCGACCTGCTGATCGGCGCACCTGTGTTCTGGGTGCAGGACGCGGGATATGCGATCGTCTGCACGATGGTGGCGATTCTCGTCTACATGACGCGCGGGCGCGGCGTGCACCAGAAGACGCTGTTGTGGCTCGATGCGATCGGCCTCTGCGTCTACGCCTGCGTCGGCGCCGCCAAGGCCCTGTCGCTGGGCGTCGACCCGGTGATCTGCGTCGTGATGGGCGCGCTGACCGCGACGTTCGGCGGCATAATCCGCGACGTGCTGGCGGGCGCGCCTTCGGTCCTGTTGAGCCGCGAACTCTACGTCACGCCAGCGATCGTCAGCGCCACCTTGTTTGTCGGCTTGCGATGGCTGGGCGTGGACTGGACCTGGGCCAGCGGCATCGCCGTCGCGCTGGGCTTCCTGATGAGAGCCGGCGCGATCATGTGGAAGTGGCGCTTGCCGGCCTTTGAGCCGCCTGAGCCGAAGACTTGAGTCAGCCGCGAGGCTCCGGCAGCGAAGAGATCATGTCGCCAGGTCTCTTCTCGCAGATGTCATCGTTCGGCCTGAGCGGTTTTGGCCGGGGCTTCTGGCCGAACATCCCGGCAATCATGATCTCGAAGAGGGAGGGATCATCGGTCGGCATAACGTAGTTGACGACGATTTCGCCGGTCCCCTTCACGGCCTTTCCATTCTTGTATGCGGGCCAGTAGCTCTGCGGCGAGAGGCACATGCGGCTTGGCAGCAGGAAAACGTTATCCGTGCACTGACCGTCCAGCACCCGGGCGGCGCCGTCCGAAGCCACCTCGACCCGCATCCTGCAACACCCTTCCAGGTTTGCTTGCCATGCCGCGTCCGGATACTGGCAGAACGACATATCGAGCCGGTTATGCTTCAGATGCGGCACGGCCCAGAACGGGTCAGAGAAATCGGGCTTGGCAGGAGTGTCGCGCGGCGGCCGCTGCGCCGAAGCTGTCTCGGCCGTTACGGCAAGGCAGAGCATCACTGCCAGAACTGCTGACGGCAGGATGTTGCGATGCATGCTCGTGCACCCCCAAGGGAGTGCAACCTAGCATGCATATCAGCATGGGCCAGAGGTCGGCCGCTCAATCGTCCCGGATCGTGCGCTCCTTGCGCTCGTGGCGTTCCTGCGCCTCGAGGCAGAGCGTGGCGATCGGGCGGGCTTCGAGGCGCTTGATGCCGATCGGCTCGCCGGTCTCCTCGCAATAGCCGTACTCGCCCGTCTCGATCCGGCGGATCGCGGCGTCAATCTTGGCGATCAGCTTGCGCTCGCGGTCGCGGGTGCGCAGTTCGAGCGCGCGGTCGGCTTCGGAGGAGGCGCGATCCACCAGATCCGGGATCGGGGCCACATTCTCCTGCATGCCGTTGATGGTTTCGCGGTTGCCCTGGAGGATCTCCTCCTTCCAGGCGACGAGTTTCTCCCGGAAATATTTGAGCTGCTTCTTGCCCATGTAGGGCTCGCTCTCGGTCGGGCGGTAAGTCGCCGTCTTGGAACCCATGTCGCAAACTCCAAAGCAGCCTTTCGGCCGGGCCGGCTCAGATGGGCGCGCTGTATAGCGGACGCACCTCTGCCCGTAAACGCCCCAGCACACGCGTCGGGCGATTGAATTTGTTGCAATTTTCTGACCGCTCAGGCGGTGTTCAACCGGCGACCTGCATTGCTGCAACGCAGCATCGCCGGGTCGGCCTCAGGCCGACTCCGCCAGACGCTCCAGCTTCGCTGCCTCAACGGCAACACGCAGCTCGGCCCAGTTCAGCGTGTCGTCGAGACTGAAATCGCCGGTCGCATCGCGCTGTTCGGACAGCGCGCCCTGCAGGAGGGCGAGGTGGCGACGGGTCGGTCCCTCGCCAAGCAAGGCGACCTGGAGGCGATCGAGCGCATCGAGCATGCGGCGTCCCTTGCGCAGCGCCCGGGCGCGGGCCTCGGGTCCGCCAACGCCCTGGAGCGCCAGCAGCGCCGAGACGCCGGAGACGCCTGCCGCGCCGGAGACAGCGGACGTTGCAACCCGCGGCGCGGGCGCACCAGCACCCAGCAGATCGCCGAACCCTTCAGCGGCTGGCCTTGCGGCGCTGCTCGCGGATGTTGCGGCTGTCGATGGGGTGGAACTGACCTTCATGGTCTATCGCGGACTCCTTGCCCGGCAGATTTGACCCAGTTGGTTAATGGCCGCTTAAGAAGTGTTTCCGGACGTGCAACACCGCTTAAGGCTTTGTTGCCATTTCGGGGGCCATCCTCGTCGCGAAGTACGCTGCGGCCAGAACGGTCGGACATTTCCGTCACCCGTCTCCTGGGATTCCATGCGCGCGCTCGCCTCCGCCCTTGCCTGTCTTGCATCCATCGCCGTGATCGGCGCGCCCGCGCATGCCGGCACGCGCCTCAAGGACATCATCGACGTCGAAGGCGTGCGCGACAACCAGCTGATCGGCTATGGGATTGTCTTCGGGCTCAACGGCACGGGCGACAGCCTGCGCAATTGCGCGATGCTGCAGCAGAGCCTCGAATCCATGCTGGAGCGGCTAGGCATCAATACGCGCGATTCCACGCTCAACACCAAGAACGCCGCGGCCGTCATGGTGACCGCGAACCTTCCGCCCTTCGCCGCCAATGGCACGCGCATCGATGTGACCGTGTCGGCCGTCTGCGATGCGCAGAGCCTCGAGGGCGGGACGCTGCTGGCGACGCCGCTTCTGGGCGCCGACGGGCAGGCCTATGCAGCCGCACAGGGTTCGGTTGCAGTTGGAGCCTTCACTGCCTCGGGCAATTCCGGCACGTCCCTCACGCGCAACATCCCGACCAATGGCCGCGTGCCCAACGGCGCCACGATCGAACGCGAGCTGCGTTTCGATCTTGCCGCGCAGCCGGAGCTGCGCCTCTCGCTGCGCAATCCGGACTTCACAACGGCGACCCGCATTGCCGGCGCGATCAACGCGTTTGTGGGAGTGGAGGCCGCCGCGGCGACGGACCCGGCGACCGTGCGCCTGCGCCGCCCGGCCAGCTTCCGCG
This sequence comes from Pseudomonadota bacterium, assembly GCA_041166025.1. Taxonomy (GTDB): domain Bacteria; phylum Pseudomonadota; class Alphaproteobacteria; order Caulobacterales; family Hyphomonadaceae; genus UBA7672. The sequence continues at coordinate 21,638 of JBEAMJ010000060.1, forward strand.
ACATGTCGAGCTTCATCGCGCAGATCGAAGGCCTCGAGATCGAACCCGAACAGCGCGCGCGGGTCATCATCAATGAGACCACCGGCGTCATCGTGATGGGCGAGAATGTGCGCGTCTCCACCGTCGCCATCGCGCAGGGCAACCTCACCATCCAGGTGCAGGAGACCCCCGGCGTCGCGATGCCAAATTCCTTCACCAACGCCCCGCCCGTCGTTGTTCCGCAGTCGGACGTTGCGGTGGCTGAAGACGTCGCCAAGCTGGCGATGGTGGGCGGGAATGGCGTGCCGCTGCGCGAGCTGATCAGCGGGCTCAACGCACTCGGCGTTTCGCCCCGCGACCTCATCGTGATCCTGCAGGCGCTCAAGGCTTCTGGCGCGCTTCAGGCCGACATCGAGGTGATGTGATGGCCGAACTTGGCCTCCCCCCGCTTCCAGCCGACCTCCTTGCCCAGAAGAAGGCGGCGCCGAATGTCGCCGACGTGAGAACACGCGCCCAGGCCGAACATGTCGCCCAGCAGTTCGAGCGCATGTTCATCGCCGAAATGCTGGGCCCGATGTTCCAGGGGCTGGAGACGGACGGCCCCTTCGGGGGCGGCAATGCCGAGGCCACCTTCCGGCCCATGCTGATCGACCAGTACGCCGACGCCATCGCCAAGGGCGGCGGGATCGGCATTGCCGATTCGGTGCTGAAGGAAATCCTCAGGATGCAGGGGCTCGAATGACCGTGGATCAGCGTTCAGCAGGGGTCGATGAACGGGCGGAACAACTCGATGCCATGACGCGCCGGCTGGTGCGGCTCATCGGCGCGGAAGCCGAGGCGGTGAAGGCGCATCGCCTGTCCTCAGCCAATGCCGACTGGGAGGAGAAGGAGCGGCTGGTTCACGCCTGGCGCATCGAGGTTTCGCGAATCAAGGCCGACCCGACCGCGCTGGCGGGCCTGTCGGCCGACCGCAAGGCAGCGCTCAAGCAATCGGCCAAGGCGCTTGAAGCCGCTCTGGAGTCGCATGCCATTGCGCTTGCCGCATCGAAAGCCGTTACGGAAGGCTTGGTCCGCTCGATCGCCTCAGAAGTGGCCGCCGTTCGCAGCGCGCCCTCCGGCTATGGCCGCACCGGCGCCGTCAACGCCCCGCAGCAGCGCCCCGCCTCGGGTGTGGCGCTGAATGCAAAGGCCTGAGGTCAGCTTCGCATCAGGCTTCTTGCAGCGCGCTCAATTCGTTTCGCAACACACCCATCCGGCCTGCTTTAACCGCTATTTTTTCTGCAATTGTCGACTTGCCCTCTTGATCTCAGCCCGCTACCGGCAAAAAAGAGGGGTGTGGGCAAGGGTGCGTGAACGGATGGCGGGCGGGTTCGCGCGCGCGGTCTGTGTTTGGATTACGGAAGCGGCTCGATGAACCGTCGTCGCAAGCGCCGAATTCCCTTTGCAGCCTACGCAGCGCTGATTTTCAACGCCGCCCTGTGCGTGACGCCTTTCATGGGCGCGCACCTGATCTCGCAAGCCTATGGCGACAAGCGCCCCGGCTTCCAGAACACGCCCGAAGCCGTCGCCGCGACGCGTCAGGCAATGGAGGAGCGTTTCCGGTCCATCGCCCTTGCCGACGACGCCACGCCCCGCGAGGTCTGGTCCGGCCTCGTCCGGACCGCGCTGGAAGAGCGCGAGATGGCCCGCGTGCGCGGCCTCCTTCTCGGTGCGCCCGCGATGCTGGACGGCCAGGACGGCGAGGCGCTGCGCGCGCGCATCGCCGTGGCCGAAAACGCCGGCGATGAAGCCATGCTGCAGGCGGCCCTCGCCTATCTTCCGGACGACGTCCAGGACGCTTACGAGCAACAGACCAAGTCGGTCATTTCGCTGTTCACCGCGTCCGCGCCGGCAGCAGCGGTGGAGGCTGCCAAACCCTCGGTGGCGCCATCTGTCGCCAGTCTCGATCCGGCCGAGCTCGACCCGGCCGTTGCGACCGTCCTCATCGAGGACGAGGCCGAGCCGCGCGTGGCGACAAACCGCCTCGGCGACCTGCGCCAGCACACCATGGCCGCAGTCGGCTGGGCAAATGACGACAACACGGATGTGCCCGCCTTCCTGCTCTCGGGCATCGGCCTCATCCTCGCCGACCCGGAAGCGCGCGAAGGCGCATCGGTCGCCATGTCGACGCTGCGCACGCGCACGCAGGCGCCCGTTCCGTTCAAGCTCTACCTTACCCGCCGCATCGAGGAGATCGTGCCTGTTGCGGAGGTGAAGCGCCTCTTGAGCGCCGAGCTTGGCAACGAACTGCGCTACACTGCCGACGCGCAGGCCGTTGTGGAGCGCATCTTCCGTACCGCGATCGACCGTCAGAAACTCGAGCCGCTTCTCGCCGAGTTCCGCATCCTGCGCGAGATTTCGCACGATACCTCGGTTGAATCCGCGATCGCGATCGTGAGCCGCGTCAAGGACGGCGTCGACCTCCGCGCCGCCGGGCTCGTGGCCGCGGCAGGCGGGGACCGCGCGGTTGCGCTGGAGGATCTCGACGGCGACAACCTGCTCGGCACCGCCCGCACCGCGATCCCGATGACCAACGCGCTGAAGCTGCAGCTGGCCGGCGTCGCCGCGTGCCTTGCGCTTCTCGCCTTCGTCGCGCTGATGACCTTCTGGAAGTCCGTCACCCGCAACCGCCCGGTGCGCAAGAGCGCAGTCTACCTGATGGAAGAACACCCCGCCTGAGCCGGCGGCCTGACGCCCGGCAGCTAGGGCAAGGGCTCCAGTCTGAAAATCTCGCCCCCGATGTCGATGATGTAGACATTGCCCTCCACGTCGGTTCCGAAACTGACGATGGAGCTGATTGCTCCGACATCGGGAGCGAAGTCCGTATTGCGGATGGTGAGGCTGGCGGCGGGGAGCACGCTGCCGACGGGCAGGCTCGCAATGGGGGCCGACCAGATGTTTCCCGTGATGAAGTCGGCGAACAGATACTGCGCCTGCAGGTCCTCGATCGGTCCGCGATAGACCAGGCCTCCGGTAATGGACTGGCCCAGCGTGCGGCCGTATTCGGCAACCGGCAGGGTGAAGGCTGGCGAATTGGCGCCGCCATTGAAAGGCAGCGAGCCTTCACGCAGGGGCCAGCCGAAATTGATGATCGTGGACTGGCTGGCAGGAATGCGATCGACTTCTTCCAGCGTGCCCTGCCCGACATCCCCGATGAAACTGTCGCCTGTGACGGGATCCACGCTCATGCGGAAGGGATTGCGCAGGCCCATCGCGTAGATTTCAGGCAGGCCGCCGCCGCTGGCGAAGGGGTTCTGGGGCGGGATCGCATAATCGCGCGAGGCATCTGAGGGAAAGCCGTCCGTCGCGGGATCGATGCGGAGGATCTTGCCGATCAGGCTGGAGGTCAGCTGCGAATCGTTCGGCGTGTTGCCGCCATCGCCAAGGCTGATCAGCAGGCGCCCCTGCGGATCGAACACCAGCGTGCCGCCCTTATGGTTGGTCGCCGAGGGCTGCTGGATGGTGAGGATTGCATCGCCCGATCCGCTTTCGGCGATGGCGGGATTGGCCGCCTGAACGGTGTAGCGGCGGATCTCGGTGACGTTGGCGGTGGTCGGGTTGAGGTGGAGATAGAAGGCGCGATCGGCCGCGAAGTTGGGCGAAAAGGCGATCGAGAGGAGCCCCTTCTCCCCGGTCGTGTCGACCTGGCCGGTGAGATCCAGAAGGTTCGCCGCCTCGAAGGCGCCGGTCGCCGGATTGAAGATGCGGATCCGCCCTGCTCGCTCCACAACAGCGACGCGGCCCGAACCATCCGGCAGTCCGGCGAGGAAGATCGGCGCGGCAAGACCGGCGGCGAGGCGGCGCACACGGAATCCGGGCGCCACATTGGCGACCGTGACGGCGAGGTTCTGCATCACCGAGTTCACGCCGTCCGAAACGGTGAAGAAGACGTCGTAGACGTTGTTGCCGTTGGCGTCCGCCGGCGCCTCAAAATCGGGTTGAGCGGCGAAACGCAGCTCACGTGTTGTCGGGTTGAAGGTGAACCGCGCCGCGTCCGGACCGCCGAAGGCATAGGTCAGCGTCGCATTCTCGGGGTCCATCGCATTGGCGCGGACAAACACGCCGAGCACGTTTTCCCGCACTGTAATGCTCGCAGGCGAAACGAATGAGGGCGGAGCATTCGGCCCCGGGGGCGGCGGCCCCGGCGGCGGACTTGGCGGCGGACCTCGCGGGTTCGATGCACCGCCGCCTCCGCAGGCGGCCACCACGCCGGCAAGAGCGGCCAGCAGGACGGCACGGACAATCCCGGCCATGAGGTACCCCACATCTGCGCCCCGGACCATGCTTAACATGGCAGGACGGCGCCACCCAAGGCAGCTGAGGCAAAACGAGGCGCATGGCCGGGCAGCCTCGCGCGAATTCGCCGGATCCGATTAAACGATTGCCTACCTGCCTGCACGACGCTCTGCCTATGGAGGACGCCACCGAGAGACCGGGCGGGCTCAACCTCGCCGACCGCATCCGCCGCCTGGCCAACGGACGGGCGACGCTCGACGTCGCACAATTCCAGTTCATCGGCCTCAGCGAAATCCGCACGCGATATGGCGAGCGCTGGCCAGCCAAGCATGACCGCGTCGTTCGCGTGGCGCGCCAGTTCATCTCACGCCGTATCGCCCCGGACGATGTTCTGGTGGCGGGGGCTGACGGTTTCCTCCTGGTCTTCGGCGCATTTTCCGGATTTCTCGCAGACGCGGCGGCGCAGCGCATCGCGAGAGAGCTCAACGCCTATTTCCTCGGCGACCCCGATCTCGACGACATGGAGCTCAACGCGCAGCACCATGCGATGTGCATCGACGATTTTGCCGCCGCCTTCGGGGCGATGCTGCACGCCGAGCCCGCCCCTCACCCTGCCCCTGTGCGCAGCCACAACGACATCGCGATGGGGTACACGCCCGTGTGGGACACACGGCGCGGAGCGCTGGCCACCCACTTCGTCTCGCCGGTGGACCGCAGGTCTGGCCTGCCGCTCGACTGGGACCAGACCAGTCACCGTCATGCCGAGATGGACGAACGCAAGCTACTGGCGTCCGAAGCGGACATGCGGATCCTGTTCGCAGGCGGCGGGCGCGCACTTGTCGGCGTGGCGATCCACGTTTCGAGCGCGCACGGGCCCAACGCGCTTGCCCGTATGGCGCAGGCGATGGCGACGTTCGACCGCCGCCTCCTGCGCTATCGCGTGCTCAGGATCAGCTGCATTGAGCCGGGTTATCCGCGCATCTATCTGGAGGACATGATGCGCAGCCTCCGGCCCTGGGCGCCACGCATCGCGCTGGGCCTCAGCTGGGCCGAACCCGACCTTGCCTCGATCCTGAAGCTGCATCCGGCCGCGATCGGCTTCAGCCTGCCGCCCGGCGCCCTGCGCCAGCCGGGCCTGCGCGCGGAAATCCAGGGGCGCATCGCTGCGGCAGTCGAGATGGCGCGCGCGGCAGGCGTGTTTGTGGGCGTCGAGGGCGATCTCACGGCCGAGCATGCCCTTCACTTCATGGAAGCAGGCGCAAGCCATCTTTGCTCCCCCCGCCTCTGGCCGGTCCGCCGCACCCTCACCGCCGCGGAGAGCTGGCCGCGGGCGAAACTCGAGACGTTGGGATCGGAGCGAGCGGCCTGATTGTTTCGGAACCGCAGGCCTTCACCACGAGTCGAACCTCCCGCGGAGGCAAGCGAATCGCCGTTGCGCCGGGCCTGGCGGATCGAACGAGGACTCACCCCCGCCATCTGGTGCGCGCAAGAATGAAACCTTCCGCCCGCCAGCCAGCCTCGCACGCGTTTTGGGGGCGCGCGGGATCATGCGTGTGTTACGGGCGATCATGGCGGCGCCTTCAGATATCGGGGACAGTCGCATCGCCGCGCCGGTTGGGCCGCGAGTGAGGAGTTTGTCGTTGCCCCGATGGTCGCGCCTCTCGATGATTGCCTCAGTGCTGATTGTCGGAAGCCTCTGGGCCCCCGCTTCCCGCGCCGCCACCCTGCAGGTCGCCCCGGATGCGCCGATCTGGATGCATGTGGGCGCCGACGTCCTGCTGTGGCTGCACATTGGCGGCGGTGCGGCCGGGATCGTGACGGGTTTCATGGCGCTCGCCAGCCGCAAGGGGGGGCGCATCCATCGCACAGCGGGCAAGGCCTTCTTCGGGGCAATGCTGGTGTGCTACCTCCTCGCGGCAGCCGTCGCGCCCTTCCTGGATGTCGAGCAGCGGACCAACACGGTCGCGGGCCTCATGGCGCTCTATCTTCTGCTGAGCGGCTGGCAGAGTGCGCAGCAACCTCAGATCAAGGCCGGCCCATGGCAGGTTGGCGGGCTGGCGGCGGCGCTCGGCATAGCCGGGGCCGGGGCGCTCTTCATGCTGATGGGCGCCAGCAGCCCGACGGGCACGGTGGACGGTGCGCCGCCGCAGGCTTTCATCGTTTTCACAATCATTGGCGCCGCGGCAGCGGCAGGTGAGATCAATGTGCTCGTGCGCGGGTCGATCGGCGGCGCGGCCCGGCTTTCGCGGCATCTCTGGCGGATGTGCGGGTCGTTGTTCATCGCCTCAGGCTCATTCTTCCTCGGGCAGATGCAGTTGCTGCCCGGATGGGTGACCGAGACCGGACTCAACGTCGTGCTGGCGCTTGCGCCTCTGGCGCTGATGCTTGGCTATCTCGTGCTGGTACGCCTGCCGAAACGGCCCATGCCGTCGATCGCCAGGAGGTGATCCGGCGTTCGCAGGAATTGCCCGCACATCCTGGCACTGCACCCGCCGGTTTTCTGCCGGACCACGAGCTGATAGATTGTGCTGCCGCTGCGGGCTGCCTGAGCGGACCAGACAGAACACGTCACAACACGACAGAAAACGACACCGGAGACCCTCCCCATGAGAACACTGACGCTTGCTCTTGCCGCGGCGCTGTTCGCCGCGCCGGCGTTGGCCCAGACGCCGGACACGCTGAAGGAAGCCACCACGAAAGGCATCAAGGTGGATGCGCAGGGCTTCGTGTTCGAGGTCAATTTCACGCCCGATGGCAAGTTCACCGCGATGGACGGACAGCTCTCCGGCACATGGCGCATCGACGGCGACAAGCTATGCAGTGCGACGGAGGCGACGCCGGAGGACTGCGCGCTCTATCCCAAAGGCAAGAAATCGGGCGACTCGTTCGAAGTGACTGGCGCAGCCGGCAAGGCGATGATCACGATCAAGTAGGCATTCATCCGCATTCTCGACAAGGCGGGCTGCCTTTCCAGACAAGCCCGTCTGCCTCGCCCCGCGTCCCATGGCGCGGGGTTTTCTTTTGCTGCGTCTGGAAGATTGAAGCCTGCCGCAAGGACGTCAGGACATGATGGCCGGGCGCGCCGTCCGCTGCGCATCGCCTGTCGGGCCGCCAGAAACGGCGACGCCGGCCACTGCTTGCACAGGGCCGGCGCGACACCATGGTGGTCCGCCAGTTCGTCCATCGAGCTTCCGGCCTTGCGACCTACACCCTGATCAGGGGCGCGCCCGTTCGACGCCATCCGGCGAAAGCTGAGCCTCGAGCGTCCTGGTGTGCGGGCTACAGAACTCTGGGCGTTCGCCCACTTTCCTGTTTCCACGCAGCTGAAGCCACGCTCTTGTCCGGTCATCCCCTCTCGAGGGCCCGCGCGGTCTTGGATCCCGCCTTGGGCGTGCCGCACGCCTTGCGAGGCCGTGCGCCACTTCCGGTGCTCGTTTGCTCCCCTTTCTTCAGCGCCTGTCCAATCAGGCTTTCCCGTGGGGACATTCAGTTGCTCGACCCGCGACGGTCTCCTCTCTGAACAGGTTCAGCATGACACAAACACCGATCGCGTAAATCGCGCGCGCCTGTGGAAACTGTTGAGCACCCTGTTGATAAAAAACTCTCGCACGTGCGAGACACATGCACGCGGTTGCGAAGCGGGAGAGATGAGATGGCGCTCGATCTGGAAACGCGCGGGCAGCTGATAGAAACAGTGCGCCGGTTCGTCAACGAGGTGTGCCGGCCCAACGAGCAGCTTGTCTCCGAAGCCAACACGATCCCCGAGCCGATCGTTCGGGAAATGCGCGATCTCGGCCTCTTCGGTCTCTCGATTTCGGAGGACTATGGCGGGCTCGGCCTCACCATGGAGGAAGAAGCACTGGTGATCCTCGAGATGGGGCACACCTCGCCTGCCTTCCGTTCCACCTTCGGCACCAATGTCGGCATCGGCAGCCAGGGCATCGTGATGTTCGGCACGCACGACCAGAAGCAGGAGTGGTTGCCGAAGCTCGCCACGGGTGAAGCGATTGCGAGCTTTGCGCTGACGGAGCCGGATGCCGGATCAGACGCGGGCTCGGCGAAAACCAGGGCCGTGCGCGATGGCAATCATTATGTGCTGAACGGCGCAAAGCGCTACATCACCAACGCCGACAAGGCGACCATCTTCACCGTGATGGCGCGCACCGATGCAAACACGCCGGGGCCGAAGGGCCTCTCCGCTTTCATCGTCGAACGCGACACGCCCGGCGTCACCATCGGCAGGCCCGAGAAGAAGATGGGCCAGCAGGGCGCCAATGTCTGCGATGTGATCTTCGAGGATGCGCGCGTGCCGATCACGTCGCGCCTTGGCGAAGAAGGCGAAGGCATGAAAGTGGCGATGAGCGTGCTGGATCGCGGTCGCCTCCACATTTCGGCCCTGTCGGTTGGCATCGCCGAGCGGCTCGTCGAGGAGATGGTGCGCTATGCCAGCGAGCGGAAGCAGTTCGGCAAACCGATCATCGAGCATCAGCTGGTGATGGGCATGATTGCGGAGAGTTACGCCGAGGCGGCGGCCGGTCGCGCCATGGTGCTGGATGCGGTCAGGAAGTACGACGCGAAGGAGAAGACCGCGCTCATCGCATCGGCGACCAAGATGTGGTGCACAGAGATGGTCGGACGTGTGGCGGACCGCGCCGTTCAGGTGCATGGCGGCGCTGGCTACATCGCCGACTATGCGGTTGAGCGCTTCTATCGCGACGTTCGTATCCTGCGACTCTACGAGGGCACGACCCAGATCCAGCAGATGGTGATCGGTCGCGAGCTGCAGCGCATGGCGAAGGCGGGCGAGATCTAGACCCTACCTGTCCGTCTGCACCTGGTGGGACAACTGCGCCCGAAGGTCCCGCAGGTCCTTGAGGTCGATTTCGGTTTCCTGGCCGTTGAGCGTCGCAACACGGGAGGCGGTTGTGCCGGCTGCGAGCTTTATCGCCTTGTCGAGTTCAGCGAGCGCCGCATGTCGCAGCGCCACGCGCTGTTCACGGTCCTGCGAAAGGTCCGACAGGGCGCGGCGCGATTGTGCCGCGAGCTTGAGGACGTAAGGATCATCGGGTGAAGCGGCGACGTGCTGGTCAAGCTCTCCGGAAAGATCGGCAATGTCGGCCGTGCTCATGCCTTCCCCGTGCTGGCCGATGGAGACCATCAGGCTCGCCGTCTTCTGTACCGCAGAGTTGTCCGCCGGCGCGGTCGAGCAAGCGACAAGCCCCGCTGCAAGGAGAACAGGGAGCAGTTTCATGCTGGCCTCCGCGGCATTTGTCCTGGCGCAATGATGCCGGCCAATGCGGCGCAATGGCGGCAGACAGGATGGCCTGTGCAGGCCTTGCTGCAAAGGCGTGACATCCTTCATTCCGCCCGCTTAGATCGCCGACAGGAACAGGGGTCTTCATGAACAGTGATGGCGAGATTGCGCGGGCGGCGCGGCTGAAGCCGATTGCCGAGATCGGCGCCAGGCTGGGCATACCGGCGGATGCGCTGATCCCCTACGGCCACACCAAGGCGAAGATTTCGGCCGGCTTACTGAAATCGCTCAGCGCAAGGCCGGACGGCGATCTCGTGCTGGTGACGGCGATGAACCCGACGCCGGCGGGTGAAGGCAAGACCACCACCACAGTGGGCCTTGGCGATGCTCTGACGCGGATCGGAAAGCGGGCAGTGATTGCCCTGCGCGAACCCTCGCTGGGTCCCTGCTTCGGGCAGAAGGGCGGCGCGACGGGGGGCGGCTTCAGCCAGGTCGTGCCGATGGACGAGATCAACCTGCATTTCACGGGCGACTTCCACGCGATCACGGCCGCGCACAATCTCCTCGCGGCGATGGTCGACAATCACATCCACTGGGGCAATGCGCTGGGGATCGATGTGCGGCGGGTGCGCTGGCGGCGGGCGCTGGATGTCAATGATCGAAACCTGCGCAGCGTGGTGACGGGCCTTGGCGGCGTCGCCAACGGCACGCCGGTCGAAACCGGCTTCGACATCACGGTGGCATCCGAAGTGATGGCGATCCTCTGCCTTGCGGAAGACCTGGCCGATCTCAAGGCGCGCCTGGCGAAGATCATCGTGGCCGAAACGCGCGACCGCAGACCGGTGACGGCCGGCGACATCAAGGCCGATGGCGCGATGGCCGTGCTGCTGAAGGATGCGATCCAGCCCAACCTGGTTCAGACGATCGAGAACACGCCCGCCATCGTCCATCTCGGCCCGTTCGCCAATATCGCCCATGGCTGCAACTCGGTCACCGCCACGCGCGCGGCGCTCAAGCTTGGCGAAATTGCTGTGACCGAGGCGGGCTTCGGCGCAGACCTTGGCGCGCAGAAGTTCTTCGATATCAAATGCCGCCTATCCGGCCTGAAACCCAGGATGGCTGTCCTGGTCGCGACCATCCGTTCGATGAAGATGAATGGCGGCGTCGCCAGGGGCGATCTGGTGCAGGAGAATGTCGAGGCGCTGCAGCGTGGGGCTGTCAACGTGCAGCGCCACATCGAGAACCTCAAAGGTTATGGCCTGCCCGTCATCGTGGCGCTCAACCATTTCACCTCGGACACTGAGGCTGAAATCGACACAGTGAAGCGTATCGTGGCGGCCATGGGCGCCCAAGCGATCGTCTGCCGCCACTGGGCTGAGGGCGGCAAGGGCGCAGAAGAGCTCGCGCAGGCTGTGGTCAGACAGCTGGCGAAGAAGGATGACAGGTTCACAACGCTCTACGACGACGCCTTGCCCCTGCTGGCAAAGATCGAGACTACTGCAAGCCGCATCTATCGCGCCGCGCGCGTCGATGCGTCAGCAAAAGTGGTGCAGCAGCTGAAGCGCTGGGAGGAGGCCGGTTATGGCCGCCTGCCTGTCTGCATCGCCAAGACGCAGTATTCGTTCTCGACCGACCCGGACAGGCTGGGCGCGCCGGAAGGTCACGTCCTCGACGTGCGCGAAGTGCGCCTCTCGGCCGGAGCCGGCTTTGTGGTGGCGATCTGCGGCGACCTGATGACGATGCCCGGCCTGCCGCGCCAGCCGGCCGCAGAGCTCATCTCAGTCGATGCCAATGGCAACATCCACGGCCTGTCCTGAGGAAAATGCCGTCATGCGGATCGCAACGCTTGCCCTGCTCGTGCGCGACTATGACGAGGCGATCGCCTGGTTCATGCGCTGCCTCGGATTCGGGCTGGCGGAAGACATCGACATGGGCGGGGACAAGCGCTGGGTCGTGGTGCAGCCATCGGGCGGGGGCGGCGCGTCCCTCTTGCTGGCAAAGGCGGTGGGCGATCAGCAGTCCGCCATCGGCCGCCAGGCAGGCGGGCGCGTCTTCCTGTTTCTCGAAACGGACGATTTCGACCGCGACCACGCCCGCATGCTCCACGAAGGCGTCCACTTCCGCGAGGCGCCGCGCAGCGAGCCCTATGGCAAGGTCGCAGTGTTCGAAGACCTCTACGGCAACCCCTGGGACCTGATCGAACCGAAGCGGTAGCCGGGTCTTGCTTCGCGCGGCGCCAGCTGAAAAGCTTGCTTCAAACAAGACGAAACACAGGGGAGTGAACATGCGGCTGACGCGGCGGGGACTGCTGGCGACGGTTTGGGCGACGGGCGTGGCGGCGTGCGCCGGCGCACCGGGCGTCATCGCGAGCGGCGCCGAGCCCGACGCCACGGCGCTCGCCGACATGATCGCGCGCGGAGAAATGTCAGCCGCCGAAGCGGTCGAGGCTGCAATCGCGCGGGCGCAGGCCGCCCAGCCGAAGATCAACTTCATGGTGGCTGACACGTTCGCCGCCGCGCGTGCGAAGGCCGCCAATCCGGGCAATGGCCCGCTCGCGGGCGTGCCCTACCTGATCAAGGACCTCAACAACGTGGTCGGCGTACCGACACGCATGGGCTCGCGCGCAACCGCAAAGGCGAAGGCGGCGAGCGAGCAGGACGTATACGTCACCGCGACGCTCAACACCGGGCTCATCTGCATCGGCAAGTCAGCGACGCCGGAATCGGGCTACCTGCCGACGACCGAACCGCTGGCCTTCGGCCCCTCGCGCAATCCGTGGGACACCAGCCGGTCGACTGGCGGATCGTCAGGCGGCGCCGCAGCAGCAGTCGCAGCAGGCGTCGTGCCGATGGCGCACGCCAACGATGGCGGCGGGTCGATCCGTTTCCCGGCGGCGAATTGCGGCCTTGTTGGTCTCAAGCCGTCGCGCGGACGCATGGTCGAGGAGCAGGTCCCCGGGCCGCTCGCCATCGGCGTGCAGGGCGTCGTCTCGCACACGGTGCGTGACACCGCCAGGATGCTTTCGCTCACGGAGCGCAAGGGGACCGCGGCGATCCATTCCGAGGTCGGCATGGTGACCTCTCCGGTACGGCGCAAGCTCAAGGTCGGCCTCATCACCACGGGCTTTGGCGGCAACAAGGCCGACGCCGAAGTTGCGGCCGTCGTGAACCAGGCGGCGCTCGCGCTGCAAGGCCTCGGGCACGCGGTCAGCGAGACGGCCTGGCCGACGGCCGCAACCTTCCAGGACGATTTCCTTGCCTTCTGGTCGCTCGGTGCGGCACAGGACATCGCCGGCGCCATCAAGGCGTTCGGCGTGACGGCGACAACGGATCATTTTGAACCCTTCAGCCTGCGCATGGCCGAGAACGCCGCGAAGATGACCGAGGCTGACACCAACGCCGTGATCGGCCGGCTGATGGCTGCAACCGCCGCCTACAATGCCTGGATCAAGGATTTCGACATCGTCCTTTCGCCGGTTTTCTCCTCCCCGCCGTCCCCGCTGGGCTATCTGCGCGGGGATGTTCCGTTCGACACGCTGCGCGAGCGGCTGCTGACGCAGGTCGGCTACACGCTGATCCACAATGTTTCGGGTGCGCCGGCGATCAGCCTGCCGCTCGGTCAGTCCTCCGGCGGCCTGCCCATCGGCGTACAGGTCTGCAGCGCCGTCGGCGCGGACGGCCTGCTGGTGGAGGCGGCCTACCTGTTCGAGCAGGCCCTGCCCTGGCGCAACCGCCGCGCCCGTCTCGTCTGAGCCCGCTGGTGAAGCGCTTCAGGCAGGCGTAGACTGGCATGCCGGTCCTGACCGGCGGGAGGCAGGCCATGCGTGCTGCGCCACAGGCAAGCGGCGAGACCGAAACGCGGATCAAGGTCTTCGTGTCCTACTCCCGCGCCGACAAGGCGTTCGCGAGCGACCTCGTGCTGGGTCTCGCAGCTTGTGGCTTCGCGCCCTACATCGATCGGCAGGACATCGCCCCGGGCGAGGACTGGGAAAAGCGCCTGCAGGGCCTGATCTCCGAGGCCGACTCAATCGTCTACATCGTCTCGCCCGACTCGCTCGCGTCTGAGAATTGCGGCCAGGAGTTCCGCCAGGCGATTGCATTGCGCAAGCGCATCCTCCCGGTGGTGTGGCGCACGGTCGACGATGCCGCCGCGCCGCCGGAGATGAAGCGCCTCAACTACATCTTCTTCAGCGGCGAAGGCCGCACCTTCGCCACCGGCCTTGCCGAACTCGCCGCAGCGCTTCGCACCGACATCGGTTGGATCCGCGAGCACACGCGCCTTGCTGAACTTGCCGGCCGCTGGGCCGCCCGCAGCCGCCCCGCCGGCCTGCTGCTGCGTGGCGATGACATCGATGCGGCCAACGCATGGCTCGCCGACAAGCCCATCACCGCCCCGGCCGTAACCGATGACCAGGCCGATTTCATCAAGGCTTCGACCGATGCCCGCGCCGAGGCGGAACGGCGCGCCCGGCGCGCGCGGGCGGGGCTGCTGACGGCGGTCTCGCTCACAGCCATGGTGTTCGCCGGCCTGGCCGGCGCCGCCGCCTGGCAGTGGAGCCTCGCCGGCCAGAACGCCACGACCGCCCAACAAGCGCTCGCCGACCTCAAGGTGGAAACCGACAAGGTCAAGTCGGCCCAGTTGCGTCTTGAGGCGGATGTCTGGCTGCGCACAGCGCCATCCGAAAGCGGCTACTACATCGTCGAGACGGGCTGGTATCCGGTTGTCGCCAACTACTCAGGCGCCATCGCGCGCGTCGTGCGCGAGGGCGGCGGACACCCGACCTGGATGCAGACCGGCTTCATCATTGATGGCGCGCTGGTGCATCCCCGCTATGCCGGCGAGCCGCTCCTGGTGCTCCATGCCGAACAGGCGACACAGCCCGCAACGCCCCTGAAATGGCAGCCACCGACAACGCCGGACGACACGTTGCCGGCTCTGAGCGATGAGGATGCCAAGATTCTCGAGATCCGGCGCCAGGACGAGGAACGGGCCGCCGAGGCCGCGCGGCGGGCCCAGGGCATGCCGCCGCAGGGAACAGCCCGACCTCCCTCGCCGGACGCGCAGCCGGCCCCCGTGCGCACCTCCACCAGCCCAACGCGTCCGCCCGGCGTGGCGCCGTCCTCGCCTGACGACACGCTCTCGGCGGACGATCCCGATCAGGTCCAGCGCATCATCACGGCGGAAGAACTCAGGCCCGGACCCGAGATCATCAGCGTGACATTCCCTGCACTGAAGGCGCCGCAAACGGTGCTGACCGCGTCAGAAATGGTCTGGCGGACGCCAGTGCATCTCGGCGGCGAACGCCCATTCCAGATCTGGCGACTGAACGCCGCGCCGCCCTTTGGCTGGCGGGCGATCGCGGAAACGGACATCGACTGCCGGCCTTTCGGACCAACGCCGTCCGAGCGCACCCTCGCCATGCTGAGCATCGCCATCCGGGCCGAAGGCGTCCCCTCGGATGATGAACTGGCGCTCAACATCAGCGAACTCCTGACGTGGGACGTCGCCCAGGCCATCACCTACACCCATTCGACCAACCGCGCCGCCGGCGGATCGCCTGTGTTCGATCTGGCAGGCGGCAAGGTGATCGCCGTGCATGTCTCATCGAGGCCGAACCTCACCGGGCCGCGGGCCGGAACGCGCACGAGCGAGGGCTACGCCTTCCGCCACCTTATCGATATGGCGCGCAGCTCCATCGACGAGCCGAAGCTCGGACCGCTCTGCCAGGAGGCATCTGTACCTTGAGCATCCAGGCGTTAAGCTGAGGAGAGAGGATGCGCGGGGAGGCTCACCTGAAGACAAGGGTTCTTGCAGCTGCGGGCCTGCTGGCGGCAGGCTGCGCATCGGTGACCGCAGCACCCGCGCGCGATCCGCACGCCAGCGCCGGCGTCAGCATCTTCGTCGTGGCGCACCAGGACGACTGGCAGCTCTTCATGAACCCGGAAGCCTACAAGCGGATGGACGAGCCGGGCGAAAAGGCCGTGTTCGTGCATGTGACCGCCGGGGATGCCGGCAAGGGGACAGGCGGCGAGCCGGCCCCCTACTATCTTGCGCGCGAGGAAGGCGCGCTTCGCGCGGTGCGCTTCATGGCAAATGCCGCAAACGAGACCACCGGCGTTGCGAACGCCATGCACGCGGCGATGACGCCGGTCGCCGGCCATCAGGTCCAGCGCGCCGTCTATGCCAACGCCGTGGTTTATTTTCTGCGCCTGCCGGATGGCAATATCGTCAACGGCACGGTCTTCACTCCGCACCCGCTCTCGCTCGAGCGTCTGCGCACCGGACAGACCCCCTACAGCGAAACGATCGACGGCAGCGCTCGCTACACCGGCTGGGACGATCTGGTTGGCACGCTGGCGGCGATCGTCGAGGCTGAACGCGATCCCGCCCTGCCTCTGAGCCTCCACATTGCCGAGACCGACGAGCAGCTGAACCAGAGGGATCATCCCGACCATCGCGCGACCGCGCTTGGCATGGAAACGGTCGCAACACGCTTTCCCTGCGCTGCCGTGCATCGCTATGTCGAGTATTTCACGCGCACCATGCCGGAGAACGTCACCGGCAAGGATTACATGATCGATGTCGGCACATGGGCGGCGACCACGTCCGGCCTTGGCGATTTCCGCGCGCCGAGCACCTGGGAGCCTGGCCACAACGCCTGGATTGGCCGCAGCTATTCGCGCAGCGCGCCGGCGCAGGGGACATGCGCGGCGAAGGCGGGATAAAGCTAGCGCTTCGGGTGCACCTGCACCTGCATCGCCGCATAGCCCTTGACGAAGGAGCTCGGAATGCGCTCGGGCTCGCCCAGCACCTCGATACGGTCATACCGCGCGAGGATTTCCTCCCAGAGGATCTGCAGCTGCAGTTCGGCAAGGCGATTGCCGACGCAGCGATGGATGCCGAACCCGAATGAGAGGTGCCGGCGCACCATCGGCCGCTCGATATTGAGGACATCCGGCTTGTTGTACTGCGTCTCGTCGCGATTGCCCGAGGCGTACCACATCAGGACCTTGTCGCCCTTCCGGATGGTCTTGCCGCCCAGCTCGTAATCCTGCAGCGCCGTGCGGCGCATGTGGGCGAGCGGCGTCTGCCAGCGGATGATCTCCGACACCGCCGAGGGAATCAGGGACGGGTCGGCCTTGAGCTTCGCCCACTGCTCGGGCCATTTGTGCATGGCGTAGACGCCGCCCGTCATCGAATTGCGGGTGGTATCGTTGCCGCCGACAATGAGGAGCAGGAGGTTTCCGAGATACTCCTGCGGGCTCATGTTCCGTGTGTGCTCGCCATGCGCCAGCATCGAGACGAGATCGCCCCTGGGCTCTGCGTTGACGCGCTCGTTCCAGAGCCGGGTGAAGTAACCGAGGCATTCGAGCAGCTCGCCGCGCCACTGCTCTTCGCTGGTGACGATCTCGGGATTGTTGCGGCCGGTGGCCACATCCGACCAGCGGGTCAGCTTGCGACGGTCCTCGAAGGGGAAGTCGAAGAGCGTTGCGAGCATCATCGTGGTGAGTTCGATCGAGACCGTGTCGACCCAGTCGAACGGCTCGCCGACGGGCAGCTCGTCGAACAGCTTCTTGGTGCGGCTGCGGATCAGGGATTCGAACGTGCGCAGGTTTTCCGGCCCGACGATCGACTGCACCGTCTTGCGCTGGAGGTCGTGCTTGGGCGGGTCCATCGCGATGAACATCGGCAGCTGGAAGTCCTCATCCTGGTCGACGACGGTGATGCCGCCTTCGGAGGAGAAGACGCCGTGGGTGGTATCCACGGTCATGATGTCCTTGTAGGTGGTGACGTTCCAGAAGGGCCCGAAGGGGCTATCGGGCGTGTAGTTGACCGGGGCCTCCTTCCGCATGCGCGCGAAATAGTCCCAGTAGGCTTCCTGCCGCCAGTATTCGGGATCGGTGATGTCGAACTCGGCAAGGTCGATGTCGGAGGCTCGCGGCGCCCGCTCTCCGCGCGGCAGCGGATTCTTTCGGAAAGCCTCGGCGCCGGCCTTGGTGGGTGTCGCTGTCGTCGCCGTGTCTGCCATGATCTTTCCTCACGCCGGGAGGACGTCATGCGCCTCCTTGCCTGACACAGTCTAGCAGAGGCTGCCGCTAGCGGCAGTCCTGTCCTTGCGGCAATCTCACCCAGCCCAATCCTGCCGGTTCCGGGGACCGCGCCTTCCTGCCGGCGGGGGATGTGCTAGGGAACGGTCCCATCCGGCGGGTTCCATGCCCGCGCGCACATGTTCAGGACGTGCCGACTTGGCGCAAATCGAGCCGCAACAGCCGCGCCGCGCCCTCTCGGTGCTCATCCCCTTCTACAACGAGGCGGGCAATATCCAGCCCCTGGTCGAGGAGGTGCATGCTGCCCTTGCCGGCATCGATTACGAGATCGTCTGCGTCAACGACGCCTCGGACGATGCGACCGGCGCGGAACTGGTGGCCGCGCAGGCCGCCGCGCCCGACCGGATCAAGATCCTCACCCATGTCCGGCGGCGGGGAAAATCCGCCGCCCTTTTCACCGGGCTTCGCCATTGCACGGGCGACTGGGTCCAGTTGCTCGATGGCGATGGCCAGAACGACCCGGCCGATTGCCGGCGGGTGTGGGACGCAATCGCTTCGAAAGATGAAACACCTGCCCTCGGCGTCATCTGCGGACGCCGGACAAGCCGGAATGATTCGGGGTTCAAATGGCTGCAGTCGCGAATCGCCAATGGCGTGCGGCGCTTCTGTCTGCGCGATGACGCCACCGACACCGGATGCGGCTTCAAGCTGATCCGCCGCCGCGCCTTTCAGGACCTGCCCTATTTCGCTTCGATGCACCGTTTCCTGCCCGCCCTGATCAAACGGGCCGGATGGGAGGTGCGCGAGGAGGCGGTGGCCGACCGGCAGCGCCTGCACGGTGTGTCAAAATACGGCTTCCTGGGACGTTTTGGCGCCGGACTGGTGGACCTCATCGGCATGATGTGGCTTGTGCGGCGGGGGGGATATGGCGTCGCCGCCGAATGGAACGATCCGCGCTCCGGGCGCTGAACGGTCCGCTGTGCGCGCCAGTCCCGAGACGAGTGTGGAAGAAGACGCGTGAAGCAGCCGATCCGGCAGCCGAAACAGTCCAGGAAAACGGCCAGGTCAGGCCGGGGGGTCCGGGGACGGCGGAACGGCGAGCGCGAGCAGCGCTCCTCGCTGGACGCCCTTGTCCGCCTCGACCGCTCGGCCATCGTGTCGATGATCCTGCTCTACTGCGTGATCCACTGGGCGATTCGCGTGCTGGTGGCTCCGATCTATACGGTGGAAGAGGCAGGCCAGCTCCTCCTGTCGCAATCGTTCCAGTTTGGATACGAAGCCCGCCAGCCGCCCCTGCTCACCTGGCTCTACTGGGCGGCCACGCGCGCCGGCGGCATCTCCCCGCCCGTTGTCTTTGCGGTGAAGTACGCCCTGCTCTTCGTCGGCCTCACCTTCTACTACCTCTCCGCCCGCAACATTCTGGTAAGGCCGGGAGTGGCGGCGGCGGCGGTAGCCGCCTGGGCCCTCACCTTCCAGATCGGCTGGTCGGCGCACGAGGACCTCCTCACCGGCGTCGCGCTGATGGCGGTGCTTGCGATCAGCTTTCACGCACTCACGCGCATCCTCACCTGGCGGGCGTGGAGCGACTGGTTCTATCTTGGCGTCGCAATGGGCGTGGGCCTGCTCACGCACCACCTCTTCATCGTGTTCCCGCTGGCGATGCTGGTTGGGATCATGCTCTCGCCCTTCTTCCGCGACGCGCTGAGCTTCGGGCGGCTGTTGCTGACCTTCCTTGTCGCCGCGCTGCTCTATGCACCCTACGTGCTCTGGGTCGCCACGCACATCGACTCGGTGAGCGACGCGGCGCGCGAATACATTGTCTCCTGGGAGATCGACAATGCCTGGTTCGAGCGCGCCGGGAATGCGGCGGCGCAGCTGGGCCGGGCGCTCCTCGAATTCGGCCTGCCGCTGCTGCTGTTCTGGATGACGCTGTTCTGGACGCTCTGGCTCCCGATCATCTATCCGATCTTCCCGCGCCGGAACACCGACGAGGAACCGCACGAGCTCGCCTGGCGGAAGCTCTTCGTGCAGACAGCGATCATCGGCGTCCTGGTCTATGCGATCAGCGTTCCCATGGGCATTCAGGCCTACAAGCCGCACTGGATGATGCCGGTGCTGTTCGCCCTGCCGGTCTGGCTGTTCGCGCATGTGAAACGCGCCGGCGACTTCCCCGTGGCGATCCGCGGCTTCGGCGCTGTCGTGGTCGCCTTCGTGCTGCTTGTCGCCGGCGGGCGGTTCGTCGAGGCGCAGCTGGAGATCGCGCAGTGCCGCGAGGGCGGCTGCCGGCCCTATGCGCCGATCTCTGCCTGGGCCGAGGCGCTGCGCGACGCCGGCTTCCAGCAGGGGACGATCGTGGGCGCCGATCCGCACCTCACCGGGAACCTGCGCGCCGCCTTCCCGCGCGCCCGCGTCCTCGACGCCTCGATCTCGCCCGACGCCTTCCCGGAGCGCCAGACGGCCGGCGCCTGCCTTGTGGTGTGGCGCGACACCCGCTTCAACGACACGCTCAATGTGGCGCTGATGCCCGAGGAACTGTCGACCTATATGGAACAGGAACTCAACGTCATCCTGCGCGACAAGGGCGCGCGCGGCGCCGTGCGCCGCCCGCTGCGGATGTCAGAAGAGAAGGCCTCGACGCTCTACTTCCAGCTCAACCGGGCGTCGGCCCGGTGCGGATAGGCGCCTCGGGCAGAAGCGCCTCATCCGGCGCGGCCCGCAGGACGCCGCCGGTGAGGTCAATCTCCGGGAAGACATCCTCAGCGAAGGGCAGGAGGTAGGCGGCGCCGGATGACGGCTGCACTTCGATCAGCTCGCCCGCGCCGAAATTCTGGACCGACCGGACCACGCCCAGCTCCCGCCCGTCGACGTGCACCACACGAAGGCCGATGAGGTCGCTGA
>JBEAMJ010000061.1:0-4205 GCA_041166025.1 Pseudomonadota bacterium
ACAGTCAACAGTGGAGCCAAGAGTCGCCAACAGACTCAGCACGGGGAGGTTTTTCTATGAAGTTCACGCTCCGCGGCGCGTCCAGCGCTGCGCTTCTGTTTGGTCTGGCCGGCGCGTTCCCGGCATGGGCCCAGGATACGGTCACAGGACCGCAGCCCCCGGCCGAAGAAGCCGGTGACAGCGACCGCGTCGTTGTGACGGGTTCCTTCATTCAGGGCACGCCCGAGGATGCGGCGCTTCCGGTTGAGGTGTTCTCCCAGGAAGAGCTTGAAGAGCAGGGCGCACCGACCGCCCTGGAATTCGCCAAGAGCCTGACCATCGCTGGCCCAACGACGGGCGAGGCCTACTACTTCTCCGGCGCGGCCCTCACCGGCTCGGTCAACTACAACCTTCGCGGCCTCGGCGCTGACAAGACGCTGACGCTGCTCAATGGTCGCCGTGGATCCGAGAACACCTCGAACATTCCGTCTGCTGCCCTTGCGCGCACGGAAGTGCTGAAGGACGGCGCAGCCGTCATCTACGGCGCCGATGCGACCGGCGGCGTTGTGAACTTCATCACCCGCGATGACTTTGTCGGCCTCGAGGCGCGCGGCCAGTACAAGTACATCGATGGCTCCGACGGCGACTACGGCCTCAGCATTCTTGGCGGCGTGGGCGACGGCGATGTCAACTTCATGTGGTCGGCCGAGTGGGAACACCGGTCTCGCCTGGAAGCCGAAGAGCGCGACTTCTCGACGGCTTCGTACGATTTTACTGTCAACCCTGCTCCGTGGTCGACGCTGACAAACCTTGCTGGCTGGACGCCGCGTGGCGCGCTGCCTGCGACGCCTAGCGTTGCAAACGAATTCGGCTCGGCGCTCGGCGCACCGCTGTCTGACTTCACCCCGACCAGCTGCGCAGCCGTGGGCGGGCAGTATATCAACACCTTCACCTGCGCGTACAATTACATTCCGTACTACAATCTGGTGGAAGAGAACGACATCTACAGGGTGTACGCGCAACTGAATGCGACCGTTAACGAGAACATGGATTTCCACGTCGAAGCCTCCTACGGTCAGGTGGTGTCCCCGCAGGTGTTCGGTTCTCCCGCGCAGCCCGTGATCCGCGGGCCCGCGATGGCGACAGGCGCCGTCAACCAGTTCTACATTCCCATCACCAACCCGTATGCTGCCGCTTTTGCGACACGCGTCGGCGCCCCGGGCACAACACAGGGCTTCACGCCGACGACCTACCGCGCATTCGCGCACGGCGGTAACCCGGTCTTCGGCAACGGCAATGGCTACGGCGTTCCCTCGAAGATCGACAACCAGGTCTGGCGCGTGTCGGGCGGCATCAACGGCACGCTCGGAGACTGGGCCGGCATGGCCAGCGATATCGGCTATGATTTCGCTGTCACTTACAACCAGTCGATTTCGTATGCGGACGCCGCGGACGTGATTGGCGCAAGACTCCAGCAGGCCCTCAATGGCTTTGGCGGCCCGGGTTGTAACGCTCCGGACCTCGACCCGAACCGCTTCGGGACGCAGAACCCGGCGGCGGCTGGCGTCGGCGCTTGCAAGTGGTGGAACCCCTTTGCCACCAATTTCGCCAGCCAGCCCGAACGCGGCCTGGCCAACCCGCAATACGTCCCAGGCACAGAGAATAGTGAAGAGCTGTCGCGCTGGTTGTTCGACGATCGCGCGTCGGAGGACATCAACAGCAGCCTGACTGTCGACCTTGTCTTCAACGGCATGTCCGGCATTCAACTGCCGGGCGGCGAGATCGGCTGGGCATTGGGCGGACAGGTTCGCCAGCTTGAACTTCGCGAAGTGGTGAACAGTCCGATCTACAACGGCAACCAGCCGTGCGACTGGTATGCGGGCACGACCAGCCAGAATGGCGCCGGCTCGCCGGCCATCGAGCAGAACCCGCTTCCGACGAGCGATCCCAACTTCCGCGGTTGCACGCCGGACAATCCGGGCCCGTTCGTGTTCTTCGGCATCAACCCGCCCGACTACAACGATCAACAGCAGTATTCCTTCTTCGGTGAATTGCAGTTGCCGGTGCTGGAAAACCTCAACTTCCAGGCTGCTGCGCGGCGCGAGGAGTTCTCCGGTGGTCTTGGGGCCACGGTGTACAAGGTGTCTGGCAAGTGGGACGTCTGGGGACCGCTGTCAGTGCGTGGCTCGTATGGCACGAACTACCAGGCGCCGCCCGTCGGCATCATTCCAGGTGAGGTCGTCAACGCGGTGCGCAGTTACACCCGCGCCGGCGGTAACTGGCTCGGAGCGCAGTTCATCACGGATGCTGACCTCGTGCCGGAAACGGCGACTGCGTGGAATGCCGGCGTCATCTGGCAGTCTGAAGGGTTGTCGCCTGACCACGAACTCCGGGTCATTGTCGACTACTTCAATATCGAAACTGAGGACGAGATTGGCCAGATCGCCGACCCGAACCAGATCCTGAACCTCGTGTTCAATGGCGGCACGGCGAGCAACGGCGCGATCACGACCTGCGATCCCAACGTGCAGCCGCTGCTGAACCGCATCACGTTCAACTCACCCTGCTTCGTGGGTATGACAGCGATCGGCAACTTCTCGTCGATCTCTACCCGGCTCGGCAACGGACCGGGGCAGTCGACGAATGGCTTCGACTATCAGATCAGCTACGACATGCCCTTTGGGCCTGGCGACCTGACCCTGAACGTCACAGCCACCCAGGTCACAGAACTGATCACGGGTCCGACTGATCTTGATGGCGTGGTGGTCAGCACGGGCGATGACCGTCTTGGCAACCTGAACTTCGCGACGGTTGCCTCCGCGGCGCCGGAATGGCGCGCCAACTTCTCGGCGAACTATCGCATGGACCAGCATAACTTCCGCCTCGGCTACAATTATGTCAGCGCCGTTACGGACGAACGGGCAGGCGTGCAGTTCGGCGAGAACGGTCAGGAGTGGGCAACCTGGGACTTCACCTACCTCTTCGACGTGTCTGAAGACCTGCGCCTGACGGCGACGGTCGCCAACATCACGGACGAAGATCCGCCGATCGCCCAGGAAGAACTCGGCTACGACCCCCGCCTCGGCAACCCGCTGGGCCGGACCTTCGAACTGGCGATCAAGAAGAACTTCTAGGGCTTCTCGATACGCAACTCTCTACGGGAACAGGCGGCTTTGGCCGCCTGTTTTCGCTTGAGCGGGGTCAAACGGACGCGATGGCGCGCAAGGCAGGTTCAATCCCATACACAAGACAGTGTGGAGCGGGGTCTCCCGTTTGACGCTGTCAGGGGCTTGATCGATATTACGGCGGCCCACCCTACCAAGAGGCAGAACGGAGCGCTCCCCCATGCTCAACCGGATCCTTTCGACCACCGCCATCGCCGCACTGGCGATCTCGCTCGCAGCCTGCTCGGGCGGCGACACCGCGGCCAGCGCCGCATCGCCGGAAAGCGCAGGCGCCACGCCCATGGCCGCCGCACCGGAAATGGCGGCAGCAACACCCGCACCCCTCACTGTCGCCGAAGCCTTGTCAGGGCCGGCGGCGGCGGCGCCTGCTGAACAGGCATCGACCGAACATGCAGGGGTCGACCATGCTGGTATGGACATGCCGACGGCCGCAATGCCCGCGCCTGCGCCGGTCAGCCTGGAAGAGGATCAGCACGCCGCCAGCGCGCATGCGCCTGGCATCACCAACCATTCCCTGCCGATCGCGAAGATCGCCAACTTCAAGCTCAAGGATCACGCCGGCAAGGCGTACGAGCTCTACAAGATGACCGAGGCCAAGGCGATCGTGCTCACCATGCACACCAAGGGCTGCCCGATCGGCCAGCAGCTGATGCCCGACTTCAAGGAGCTGCAGGCCAAGTATGAGCCGAAGGGCGTGAAGTTCCTGATGCTCAATTCCAACCTCTACGACACACCGGCCGCCATCGCCGAGGAAGTGAAGAGCTTCGGCTCAAGCATCCCCGTTCTCAAGGACACGGACCAGAAGGTAGGCGAGCCGCTGGGCGTCGAGCGGGCGACTGAAACGCTGGTGATCCAGCCGGGGACGTGGAAGGTGCTCTACCAGGGGCCGATCAATGATCGCGTCACCTATGGTCGCGCCCGCGCCAAGGCCGAGAAGCAGTATGTTGGCGGCGTTGTAGATGCGATGCTGGCCGGACAAGCCGTGACGCCCTCCTTCGTGGCGCCGGAAGGCTGCATACTTGTGTTCGACAACCGCAAAGG
>JBEAMJ010000062.1:0-52483 GCA_041166025.1 Pseudomonadota bacterium
CACCAGCAACGTCTCATGCGCACCGATCGAGGCCTTGGTCAGTTCCTTCACGCTGTCCATCGAGAAGCGAAGCTCTTCCTCGACCTTTCGCACCCGCACCGTCACGATAACGCGCCCTCCCACGTCCAGGGTGTCGCGCGACGCCTGCAGCAGCTCGTCATTGACGAACAGTTCGTACTCGCCTGACGGATCCGACAGTGTGACAATCGCAAACTTGCCGCCGGTCTTGGCCGGCTTTTCGACCCGCGCGCGCACCACGCCGATCATGGTCAGCATGCTCCGCTCACGGCCCACCACCTCGCGCTCAGCCGCCAGCGTCACCCGCGACCGCATGGTGCCAAGAAGATCATCCAGCGGATGCCCCGACAGGAAGAAGCCGACGCTTGCGAGCTCATTGTCCAGCCGGTCGCTCTCTCCCCAGGCCGGCGCATCCGGCAACCGGATCTGCTGCTTGGGCTGGTCGCCGAACAGGCTGACCTGGTTTGACGTACGATCCTGCTCCGCAGCCGAAGCCAGCGCCGAGAGCACGGGCGCCGCCGCATGTGCTCGCGCGCGGTTCGGCTCCAGCGGATGGAATGCGCCGGCCTTGGCCAACGCCTCGAAGCAGCGCCGGTTGACCAGCCGCGGGTCAACGCGTTCTGCGAAATTCTGCAGATCCTCGAACGGCCCAGACTGCCGCGCCATCTCGACGGACTGCATGGCCGGCTTGCCGACGCCCTTGATGGCGCCCAGCGCATACCGGACCGCCCCTTCTTCCACGGTGAAGTCCGCGCAGCTCGAATTGATGTCTGGTGGACGGACTTCGACGCCCATCCGCCGGGCTTCCTGGAAGAACACCGCCAGCTTGTCTGTATTCCCCGCATCGAGGCTCATCGAGGCGGCGAGGAACTCGACCGGATGGTTCGCCTTGAGCCAAGCCGTCTGGTAAGTGAGAAGCGCGTAAGGCGCCGAGTGAGACTTGTTGAAGCCGTAGTCCGCAAACTTCGCGCACGCCTCGAAAGTCATGTCCGCATCGGCCTCGGCGATCCCTTTGGCGATGGCGCCTTCCATGAAGCGCACGCGCTGCTTGTCCATCTCCGCGCGAATCTTTTTGCCCATCGCGCGGCGCAACAGGTCCGCTTCGCCGAACGAATAGCCCGCCAGATCGCGCGCGATCTGCATCACTTGTTCCTGGTAGGTGATGATCCCAAATGTCGGTTCGAGGATCGGCTTCAGCCATGGCGTCAGCGCATCATTGAAGTATGTGGTTTCTTCCAGTCCCTTCTTGCGGTTGCAGTAGGTCGGAATGTTCGCCATCGGCCCCGGACGATAAAGCGCAACGAGCACGACCAGATCCTCGAAGCGGTCGGGAACCATATCGACCAGCGCCCGGCGCATGCCCTGACTTTCGACCTGAAACACGCCGACGACATCGCCCTTCTGGAGCATCTCGTAGGTCTTTACGTCATCCAGCGGCAATCGCGCCAGGTCGACGGTCACGCCTTTGTCCGCGATCATCTTGATAGCCCGGTCGATCACGGTGAGCGTCTTTAGACCGAGGAAGTCGAATTTCACGAGGCCCGCCGCCTCGGCCCACTTCATGTTGAACTGGCTCGCCGGAATGTCCGACCGCGGATCTCGATAGAGTCCCACCAGTTCGACCAGCGGCCGGTCGCCAATAACGATGCCGGCTGCGTGCGTCGACGCGTTGCGAGAGAGGCCCTCGAGCTGCTGCGCCGTCTCGAACAGGTGCGCAACCTCCTCCTCTGCCTCGATCGCCTCGTCGAGCTTGGGCTCCATCTCGCGCGCCTCGGCCAGCGTGGGCGGCTTTGCCGGATTGAACGGCACAAGCTTCGCCAACTTGTCGACCTGCCCGAACGGCAGCTGCAGCACGCGCCCCACATCACGCAGCACCGCACGCGCCTGAAGCGTGCCGAACGTGATGATCTGCGACACGCGGTCGGCGCCATAGCGCTGGCGCACATACTCGATCACCTCGCCGCGTCGCTCCTGGCAGAAGTCGATGTCGAAGTCGGGCATCGAGACCCGCTCAGGATTGAGGAAGCGCTCGAAAAGCAGGCCGAAGCGGATGGGATCGAGATCCGTGATCGTCAGCACCCAGGCCACGAGGGAGCCCGCGCCCGACCCGCGGCCCGGACCGACCGGAATGTCATGCGACTTGGCCCACTTGATGAAGTCCGCAACGATCAGGAAGTAACCTGGAAACCCCATCCGCTCGATGATGCCGAGTTCATACGCGAGCCTTTGCTGGTAAACCGACAACTCTGCGGCAGGCTGCACCACTTTCAGCCGCTCCTTGAGGCCAGCCTCCGCCTGCGCCTTCAACTCGCCCGCTTCATCCCGTCCGCGCTTGGTATCAAACGGCGGCAGGATCGGCTTATGTTTCGTCGGCCTGAAGGCGCAGCGGCGAGCGATTTCCACCGTCGATTCCAGCGCCTCGGGCAGGTCGGCAAACGCGGCCATCATCTCAGCCGGCGATTTGAGATATTGCTGCGGGGAGGCGCGCGGTCGATCTGCCTGGCTGACATAGGCCGAATTCGCGATGCACAAGAGCACGTCGTGGACTGGATGCTGCTCCGGCTTCGCAAAACGGACATCACAGGTCGCGACAAGCGGCAAACCAAGCTCGTAGGCCAGTTCGACAAGCACGCCCTCGGCGGCGGCCTCTTCAGGCAAGCCGTGGCGCTGCAATTCGACATAAAGACGGTCGCCGAAGGCCGTCTGAAGCTCCTGAAGGCGCGCGCGCACCTCAGGCGATTTTCCAGAAGCCGCGCGTCGATTGAGCAGGCCGCCCGCCCCTCCCGTTAGGCAGATCAGCCCATCGGCATGTTCCAGCACCGTCGCCAGGGCAACCTGATGATCATTCCCGACCGGCGTCAGGAACGAGGCCGACGACAGTTTCATCAGGTTGCGATAGCCGGTTTCGCTCTGGGCCAGCAGCGCCAGTGTACCGGCTTCCCCCGACACGCCGGGCTCGGCCACCGACAGCGTCAGACCGGTGATAGACTGCACGCCCTGTTCGGTCAGCGCTTCGGCAAGCTCCAGCGCAGCGAACAGGTTGTCATCCGTCACAGCAACGGCGGGCGCGGCATTGCCCGCCGCCCACTTTGCCAGATCCTTGGGGCGGATCATGCTCTGCAACAGGGACAGCGCCGTCCGCACACGCAGGTGGATGAAACGGGGCGCCTCTGGCGTCATGCGGTCCTCGGTTTGGTTCGGCCAAATCGTAGACCGAGTCGGTCCGCGTTCAGTCCGCTCTGGCCGGGGCAGGCTCAAGCCTACCGTCGTGCAACGTCAGGACGCGGTCCATGACGCTGGTCAGCTCCACGTTATGCGTCGCAACGAGGACCGCCACTCTTTCCTGCTTCGCGATATCGAAAAGGTTCTGGAAAACCACCCGCGAGGTATTGGGATCGAGATTTCCCGTCGGTTCGTCAGCAATCAGCACCTTGGGCCGGTTCGCCAGCGAACGGGCGATCGCCACTCGCTGCTGTTCGCCGCCGGAAAGCTGGCCGGGCCGGTGGTGGTCGCGCTCGGTCAACCCCATCTGTCTAAGCAGCTCCTGGCCGCGCTTGCGCGCCTTGCCACGCGACATGCCGTTGATCATCAGCGGCGCCGCAACATTGTCGACCGCATTCAGCTCGGGAAGCAGGTGATGGAACTGGTAGACGAACCCCAGCTGCAGCCTTCGGGCAAGTGTCCGCGCATCGTCCGACATTGCGAGCGCATTCTTGCCGTTGAACATCACCTCGCCAGCATCCGGCTTCTCGAGCAGCCCGGCCACATGCAGCAGCGTGGATTTACCCGAGCCCGAGGGCCCGATCAGGCCGGTCATCTCCCCGGCGCGCAGCTCGAGATCGATGCCACGCAGGACTTGAAGGATCCGGTCGCCGGACTTGTAGCGCCGCTCGACGCCCTTAAGCGACAACACTGGCTGGGCTGATGAGAACTGCGCGTCGCTCATCATTCGAACCTCAGCGCTTCGACCGGGTTGAGCCGCGCCGCCCACATCGATGGGATTATCGACATCAGCAACGTCACGAGGAACGCTGCCCCGCTGACCCACGCAACCTCTCCCCATTCCAGCTTCGCCGGCAACGCGTCGAGCTGGTAGATGTCGGGCGGGAACAACTTGGTGTTGGTGACGAACTCGAGGAAATGCTGGATCGGCGCGATGTAGATTGCGCACAGCACGCCGAGCAGAACGCCTGTACCGACCCCCGCCATTCCCAGCACCGTGCCCGACATCATGAAGATACGCACCACGCCGGCCCGGGTCGCACCGATCGTCCGCAGGATGGCGATGTCGCGCGCCTTGTTTTTCACCAGCATCAGCACGCCCGTGATGATGTTGAGCGCCGTTATGATCACCACGATGAACAGGATCAGGCGCATCACGTTGCGCTCGACCACCAGCGCAGTCACATACGTGCCGTTGCGCTGAATCCAGCTCTGCATCACGTAGCGCTCTTCGGTCTCAAGCTGCTTGACGAACTCGTTCGCGGAATCCGGATCCGATAGGCGCAGCCCGACGAGCGGATAGCCTTCGTCATATCCGAACAGCAGCTTGGACGCTTCGATCGGCAGGAAGACGACGTAGCGATCGAACCGCTCGTTGCCGACATGATAGATGGCGGACACTGTATAGGTCTTGGTGCGCGGCGCGGTGCCGAGCACGGTCCGCGCTCCGTTGGCCTGCGTCAGCGTGATCCTGTCGCCGACGCCGACACCGAGCGCATAGGCGAAACCGTCGCCCATTACGATGTCTTGCGACAGCTCGCCCTCGTCACCAAACCGATCGAGTGAGCCCTGCCCCACAGCAAAGCGAGGGAAAGGTTCGCCCGGGTTGTCTCGCATGCGCTGGCCGGCGGCCACGCTGTCTGCAATCAGTTCGTTCTTGCGGAGATCTTCGGGCCGGATGCCGCGCACCTGGATACCCTCGCTCCGCCCGTAGGCGGAAGCGAGGCCCGTGCCCTCGTGCAGGGGCTCTACATTCACCACGCCTGGCCGCTGGCGCAGACGTTCCATCAGCTCCTCGACCGTGCTCTGCGGGACGCCGCGCGTATCGATGAAAACGTGTGGCTCGAAGCCGACGATCTTGGAGATCAGTTCCAGCCGGAACCCGTTCATGATCGACATGGTGAGAATGAGGGCCCAAACGCCGAGCGTGATGCCGACCACAGAGACGACAGAGATGAAGGCAAGACCGCCATGCTCGCGCTTGGCGCCGAGATAGCGCAGCGCCAACATCCGCTCGAAGGGGCCAAAGGGCCGCTCGACGACCCGCTGATCCTTGCCGTTGGACATCCGCTATGCCTTCCGGCCAGCCAGATAGCGATTCATGGCGGATTCCAGCGTCATCTCCTCGCTCGATCCCGCCTTGCGGCTGCGATACTCGACCACCCCCGCCTTGACGCCCTTGGGGCCGACCACGATCAGGTCCGGCACGCCAACCAGCTCCATGGTGGAGAACTTGGCGCCCGGTCGATCCGCAGTATCGTCGTACAGGGCGTCGACGCCTGCATTCAGGAGCTGGCGATATGCGCTCTCGCAAACGTTCGCGACGTCGGGATCATCAGCCCGCAGGCTCACCACCGCAGCCTCGAACGGCGCAACCGCAGCCGGCCAGATCACGCCCTTGTCGTCATGGCTCGCCTCGATAATCGCACCGACTAGTCGCGATACGCCAATTCCATAGGACCCCATCTCGGCCGGGATCATCTTGCCATCTGCCATGGCGATCTCGGCCCTCATCGGCGCGGAATACTTCGTTCCGAAGTAGAAGATATGTCCGACCTCGATCCCGCGCGCCGACAGGCGACGCTCGGCCGGCACTTCGCTCTCGAAGCGGGCCGGATCGTGCATCTCCTCGGTCGCCGCATAGAGCCTGGTGCGCTTCTCGACCTCGGGCAGCAGGTCCTGCCAGAAATCGAGATCCTTGCCCGGAGGCGGCATGTCGACCAGCGCGCTATCGCAGAACACTGCGCTTTCGCCGGTCTCCGCCAGCACAATGAACTCATGGCTGAGATCGCCGCCAATCGGGCCGGTATCTGCGCGCATCGGGACTGCTTTGAGACCCATGCGACTGAACGTGTTCAAGTAGGCGCAGAACATCCGGTAGTACGCCTGTCGCGCCGCTTCCGGCGTTGCATCGAAGGAGTACGCATCCTTCATCAGGAACTCGCGTCCGCGCATCACGCCGAACCGCGGACGCACCTCGTCCCGGAACTTCCACTGGATGTGATAGAGGTTGAGAGGTAACTGTTTGTACGAGCGCACATACGTCCGGAAGATGTCGGTGATCATCTCCTCGTTTGTCGGACCGTAGAGCATCTCACGTTCATGCCGATCGGTGATCCGCAGCATCTCCTTTCCGTAGGCGTCGTAGCGGCCGGACTCCCTCCAGAGATCGGCGGACTGAATAGTCGGCATCAGAAGCTCGACGGCGCCCGCGCGCTCCTGCTCCTCGCGGACGATGCGTTCGATCTTGTGCAGCACGCGCATGCCCAACGGCAGCCACGAATAGATTCCGGCCCCGTTCTGTTTGATCATGCCCGCGCGCAACATCAGCTGGTGCGAGACGATCTGCGCATCAGCGGGCGCTTCCTTGAGCGCGGGAAGGAAATACCGAGAAAGGCGCATGGATGGTCCTGAAAGGCGTGCAGATGTGTCAGGCTGATACCTGCACCGACGTGCCCGCGCAATGCGGCCAGAGCGTGGCTGGAACCCGCGCTAGCGCCGGGGAATCAGGAAATCCAGCCAGTGCATATGGAGAGCCAGCCAGAGAAGAAACGTCACGATCACCGCTCCGGCCGTCGGGATCAGGAACTTCCACACCCAGCGCACGGCCTCGGGTGCGCCGCGCTCTGTTCCGGGAATCACGGGACCCGCCTCATGCTGACTGCGGGTTCCTGCTGAGAGCGTCGGCAGGAAAATCAGCCACCAGGCCGAGATAAAAACGACGATGCCCTCGAAAATGCCCATGCGCTCAGTGCTGACCCTTCGGCGCTTCCATAAGCTCGATCAATACGCCATCTGAGTCCTTCGGATGGATGAAGATGACCAGCGTACCGTGCGCGCCAAGTCTCGGCTCGCCGAGTACCTTTGCGCCCTTGGATTCCATCTCGGCCTTCGCCACATGGATGTCTTGCACCTCAAAGCAGACATGGTGCTGCCCGCCCTTTGGGTTCTTCTCAAGGAAGTTGATGATCGGAGATTTGTCTCCAAGCGGCTCGATGATTTCGAGCTGCGTGTTCGGCAGGTTGACGAAGCCTACCCGCACCCCCTGCGCCGGCATGTCGAACGGCTGAATGAAGTCCGTGGCGCCATAGAGGTTACGATAGGTCTCAAAGGCCTTTTCGATGGATGGCACGGCGATGCCGATATGGTTGAGGCGACCGATGGTCATGGCGTCGGGCTCCTGTTCAAACTCGGTGTATTGTCACGTCAACAAGCGGCCGCTTGCCGAAATGCTGTTCGGCGGCGCGACGCACCGCGCGCGTCAGCGCCTTTTCGATCTTGTCATCGTCGCCGAGGTCGCCGCGCTTCAGCTGATCGAGCGCAACCTCGGCCGCTTCATCGAGCGGCTCAAGCGATTCATCCGCCGGCCTGCCATCCGCTTCTGAAAATCCGCGCGCCACGATGATCGGTCCGTCCTCAACGCGTCCTTTCGCGATGACGAGGCTCACGGCAAGATGACCATTCCAGGCCATCTTCTTCCGCTCCCACATGCCGCCCGCCTTGTCCGACGTCAGCACCTCGCCATCGACGTGAAGCCGACCGGCGGGAACCTGGTCGACGACTTGCACTTCGCCTGGCGCAAGGCGCACAAGATCACCATTGTCCGGCGTGATCGCCTGCGGCACCTGCAGCGATCGCGCGAACCGCGCATGTTCCATGATGTGCCGCCGTTCACCATGCACCGGGATAGCAATCCGCGGCCGCGCCCACATGTACATGCGGCGCAGCTCGTCCCGGCAAGGATGGCCCGAGACATGGATGTCGAATTGCCGATCGGTTACCAGCCGGATGTTCCGCTCCGCCAGCATGTTCTGGATCGCGCCAATGGAACGCTCGTTGCCGGGAATGACGCGTGAAGAGAAGATCACCGTATCGTGCGCCCCAAGTTTCGCCGACGGGTGATCGCCCCGTGCCAGGCGCGCCAGCGCCGCGTTGGGCTCGCCCTGACTTCCGGTGCAGAGATAGAGCACGTTTTCGTGCGGGAGATAGGCAGCGTCTTCCGGCGAGATGAAGGCGAAGTCCTTCAGCAGCCCCACCGACTGCGCGGCGCCTACGACGCGGATCATCGAACGGCCGAGCAGGCAAACCGACCGGTTGTTGGCTCTTGCAGCCTCGCATGCAGACTGCACACGCGCCACATTCGACGCAAAGGCCGTGATCGCCACGCGCCCTGTCTGTTCTGCAACCGCCCGACGCAGCGCTTCGCGCGCCATTCCCTCGGAGCCTGCCTCGCCCTCCTCGAACACGTTGGTGGAGTCGCAGACCATCGCGAGGATGCCTTCGCGACCCAGTTCTTCGATCTTCGCCTGGTCGAAATCCTCGCCGATGATAGGGTCAGGATCGATCTTCCAGTCGCCCGTATGCAGCACCATCCCCAGCGGCGTCCGGATGGCCAGACCGTTGGGCTCCGGGATGGAGTGCGTCAATGTCACCAGCTCGACTTCGAATGGTCCAAACTGCCGCTTCTCGCGCAGGTCGAGAATGTTGACCTGGGCCTGATTGTCGAGCCCGCGTTCCTTCAGCTTCTCGTTCACGAGGTACGCCGTGAACGGCGTCGCATAGATCGGCGCCCGCAGACGAGGCCACAGCCACGCGATCGCACCGATATGGTCCTCGTGCGCATGCGTAAGGATGATCGCCTCGATGTCCTCGGCGAAACTCTCAAGATAGACGGGATCCGGCATGATAAGGTCGACACCCGGCGTAGTATCGTCACCGAATGTCACGCCGACATCGACGATGATCCAGCGCCGGTTGTCAGGCGGACCATACGCGTAGGCGTTCAGGTTCATCCCGATTTCGCGACAGCCGCCGAGTGGCGCAAAGATCAGTTCCGCGCCTCTCATTTCAGCTCTTTGGCTGCGTTGGTGATGTTGCGGTCGTAAAGGATGCGCAGCCCCTTAATGGTGATGTCGCCGTCAAAATGGTCGATATTGCGGGCGGCGCCTTCGAACAGCGACGCCACGCCGCCGGTGGCGATGACTGTCATAGGCTGGCCATACTCGGCCTTGATGCGTTCGACCAGCCCGTCGATCAGGTCGATGTAGCCCCAGAACACACCGGACTGCATCGCCGCAACGGTGTCGCGGCCGATCACATGCTCAGGCCGCTGGATCGCCACGCGGGGAAGTTTCGCCGCCGCCTCGTGCAGGGCTTTCATCGACAGGTTAATGCCAGGCGCGATGATTCCACCCTCGAAAGCCCCGTCGGCCGCCACGATGTCAAACGTTGTCGCCGTCCCGCTGTCGATCACGATGAGCGCGCCCGCATAACCGCCATGCGCGCCGACTGCGTTGACCAGGCGATCCGCTCCCACCTCGCTCGGCTTAGGGATATTCACCTTGACGCCGAGATCGACATTCTCCCCGATCACGAACGGCTCGACCTTGAGATAGCGCCGCGCAAAGTTCCGCTGATTGAAAAGCGACTGCGGCACCACAGTTGAGATGATGCAATCGTCGATCTGCGACAGGCTGAGACCATTGATTTCCATCAGCGTCGTGAGCCACACAGCATAATCGTCCGCCGTCTTGGTCATGTCGGTTGAGGAGCGCCATTGCGCCCGCCAGGTCTCGCCGTCATGCACTGCGAACAGTGTGTTGGTGTTACCCGTATCGATCGCCAGAAGCATGGCCGTTCCCTGAGATCCAGCCTAGCTCAATAGCGAGATTTCGCCGGCGCGAACATGGGCGATCGACCCGTCGCGCTGCCGCAGCAGAAGCGCGCCGTCCTCGGCCAGACCAGCCATCTCGCCCGATACGCCATTAACCTCGACATGGGCGCCCAGATGGGCGGCATTTGCAAGCCACGCCGCGCGTGTTGGCTCGAACCCGTCCTTGAACAGGCTGAGCAGGCGCGCCCGAAAGGCGATGTCCAGCAGGCCGATGAGTGTTGTGGCGGGCAGGCGTCCTCCGCCTGGAAGATTGGCGAGACATTCGGTTGGCCGATCTGGCCGATCTGGCGCCACCTCGACATTGACCCCGAAGCCCGCCGCCATCCAGAGCCGCCCGTGCAGAAGGCCAGTCTCGATAAGGACGCCCGCAAGCTTGGCTGCGCCCGACAAGACGTCGTTTGGCCATTTCAGCCGCAAGCCCGAGACATCAACCCCGGCTACCCGCGCCGCGTCGACGACAGCCAGCCCCGCACAAAATGACGCCAGGGAGGCCTCGGTTGCGGGTCGGGGATAGGGCAACAGCGCCGTTGCGTAGAGATTGCCGCGAGGGGACGACCATTGTCGGCCCAGCCTGCCCCGCCCCGTTGTCTGCTCGGCCGCGACGAGCCAACAAGGCCCGGTGTCGCCAGCGAATACCCGCCGGCGCGCTTCCTCGTTGGTGGAGTCGATCTCCTCGAAGCGCACGATCGGCCAGGCGCTTCCGATGAACTCCGCTGACACACTAACCGCCCGCGGCGAGTGCTGTTGCGCTGAGCAGCATCTGGATCGCAACGGTCAGGATCGGGAACACGATCAAGGCCGAGATGGCCACAGTCGCTGCGACGGAGACATCGGTCCGGTCCAGCGGTTCGCCCGCCGGCTTCATGAACATTGCCCACACGAGACGAAGATAGTAGCCCAATGACACGACGCTCGCGAGCGCCCCCACGAGCACGAGCCAGAGCATGTCCGCCTCGATACCGGCCGTGAAAACCTGCAGCTTGCCCCAGAACCCTGCGGCTGGGGGTATACCGGCAACCGAGAAGATAAGGATCAGAAGCCCCAGCGCCATGCCCGGCTTCGACTTCACCAGCCCGTTCAGATCTGACACGGCGTCGATCGACTTGCCGCCGCGCCTCAGCGCCAGAACGCCGCCGAACATGCCGAGCGTGGCGATCACGTAGAGCGTCATGTAGACAAGCACGGCCGCTGCGCCGGCCTCGGCGCCTGCAGCGATCCCGATCAGCGCAAAGCCAACATTGGAAATCGAGGAATAGGCCAAGATGCGCTTGATGCTGTTCTGCATCAGAGCGCCGAACGCACCGATCAGCATCGACAATGCCGCGATGATCGCAATGATCAGCTGCCACGAAGCAATGTGCGGCCCAAACGCCACAAACATCACATGTGCAAGCAGTGTGACGGCTGCGATCTTCGGCGCGGTCGAGAAGAAGGCGACGACAGGCGATGGCGCGCCTTCGTAGACGTCCGGCGTCCAGATGTGGAAAGGCGCAGCCGACGCCTTGAAGGCAAGCCCGCAGATCACGAACACAAGGCCGAACAGAAGTCCGACAGATGTCGGCGCCGCGGCAATGGCCGCATAGCCGGTGCCGCCCGAGAATCCGTAGATCAGAGCCGAACCATAAAGCAGGAGGCCGGAGGCCAGCGCGCCCAGAACAAAATACTTGAGGCCGGCCTCAGCCGACTTGATGCTGTCCCGTCGGAAGGCTGCCAGCACATAGGAAGACAGGCTCAGCGTCTCGATTCCGACATAGAGCGTCATCAGGTCGTTGGCCGACAGCATCATGCCCGCGCCGAGCGAGCCGAACACGATGAGCAGGGGATACTCATACCGCTCCATCTGCGCCGACTTCAGGAAGCCGGTAGACATGAACAGGGCGAACGCAGCCATCGCATAGGTCACGCCCTTCGCGAACAGCGTGAACAGCGTCACGCGATAAAGCCCCTCCGGCGCAAGCTCCGCACTCGCGAAGGCCGAAATGGTCTCGCCTCGGCCGAACTGAACGAACGCCGTGGCGGACGCCGCCGCCAGCGCAATGGCGGCCACCAGGCGCAACAGGCCGGAGATCCGGTCGCCGCCGATGGCGCCCACCAGCAGGCCCACCAGTCCGAAAGCGACAAGGATCGCCTCGGGAAGGGCATTGTTGATGTCAGCAAGGAAATTCATGACCTGTCCCTACCGCCCGATCATCCGCAGGACTTCACTGGTCGAGCTTTCGGTGAGGCCGAACACGACGCCCGGGAATACGCCCAGGCCCACCGCGCTGACGGCCAGGAGACCCAGGATGAAAAACTCGAGCGGCGTTACATCCTTGATGTCCAGAAGCTTCTGGTTGGTCATCTCGCCGAAGACGGTCCGACGATAGAGCGTCAGCATGTAAACCGCCGACAGGATAACGCCCAGCGCCGCGCCGGCTGCAGCCCAGGTCGAGGCTTGAAAAGCGCCAACCATCGTCAGAATTTCGCCGACGAACCCGCTGGTTCCGGGCAGGCCGACGTTCGCCATGGAGAACAGCATGAACAGCGCTGCATAGACCGGCATGCGATGCACAAGACCGCCATAGAATGCGATCTCGCGGGTATGCATACGGTCATAGATCACGCCGACGCAGAAGAAGAGCGCACCCGAGATCACGCCATGACTGATCATCTGGAAGATCGCGCCCTGGATGCCCGCCTCGTTGAACGAGAAGATGCCGAGCGTCACGAAGCCCATGTGCGCCACGGACGAGTAAGCCACCAGCTTTTTGATATCAGTCTGCCGGAACGCCACCAGCGAGGCATAGACGATAGCAACCACGCTGAGTCCGAACATCAGCGGCTGGAACAGCATTGATGCTTCTGGAAACATGGGCAACGAGAACCGAAGGAAGCCGTAGCCGCCCATCTTCAAGAGCACGGCCGCCAGTACCACCGAGCCAGCCGTCGGCGCCTCGACATGTGCATCGGGCAGCCAAGTGTGTACCGGCCACATCGGCAACTTGACGGCGAACGAGGCGAAGAAAGCCAGCCACAGCCAGGTTTGCACTTCGGGCGGGAACAAAAGCGCCCCGGTTTCCGGATGCAACCCTTCCTGCAGCACAACCACGTCCGTCGTGCCGGCAACGATGGCCATGTAGACCAGAGCCGCCAGCAGCAGCAGGGAGCCCAGCAATGTGTAGAGGAAGAACTTGAAAGCGGCATACAGCCTGTTCTTGCCGCCCCACACCCCGATGATCAGGAACATCGGGATCAGCCCGCCTTCGAAGAAGACGTAGAAAAGAACCAGATCGAGCGCGCAGAACACGCCGATCATGAGCGTTTCCAAGACGAGGAAGGCCACCATGTATTCGGCCAGCCGATCCTCGATGGACTTCATCGACTGGAGGATACAGAGCGGCATGAGCGCTGTCGTCAGAACGACAAGCGAGATGGCAAGTCCGTCAACGCCCAGCTTGTAGGACGAACCTCCGAACCACGGCGCCTCATCGACGAGCTGATAACCCGCCACCGTCGGATCGAACTGACTCAGGGCGACGAGGGAGACGCCGAGCGTCGCAAGCGACGCGAGCAGCGCGATGCCTTTCGATGCACTGCCGGCGGCACCGGCGCCGCCGACAATACGGACGGCCATGATGAGCACAGCGCCGATCAGCGGCAGGAATGTCGTCAGGGTAAGGATCATCGGCCCGGTCATGCCTCAGCGCCCCTGCGAGAAGAGGACGAAGGCCACGAAGATCACGGCCGAAAGTAGAACCACGAGGGCGTAGTGAAAAATGTAGCCTGTATGCAGTTTCGACAGGCCGCCCGCGCCAGCCTTTGCCACGCCCGTCACGCCGTCGGGCCCAAGACCGTCGATCAATTTCTTATCGCCGACCTTCCAGAAGAGGTCGCCAAGCGCTGCCGCGCCCTTCACGAACACAAAGCGGTAAATCTCGTCGAAATACCATTTGTGGGACAGGAATGAATGCATAGGCCCGCCGTTCGCCGCCATCCGGCGCGGTACGCTTGGCGCGAGCAGATAGAAGATCACTGCGCCAAGGAAGCCGGTGACCGTGACGACGAACGGCGCCCAGACCACCCACTGCGGAAGCTCGTGATGCTCCTCAGCGTGAGCACTACCATCGGCAGCGGCTGCCCCATGGGCGGCCTCGGGGGCAGCATGGACCACTTCGGCCGGCGCAGCGTGCTCTTTCCCCGCCCCGTGTGCGTCCTTCGCCGGGCCGTACGGATGGATGCCGTTGGGGCCGTACAGGGGGTCCGCCTCGCGCACGATGGCTCCTTGCCAGAAGGCATCTGCATTCTTGGTCAGGAATTGCGGTTTGAAGGCGACGCCCGCAAACACGGCGCCGATGGCCAACAGCACCAGCGGCGTCAACATCACCCAGGGCGATTCATGCGCCGGCGCCTGGCCAACCTTCGGCGCAGCATGTCCATGTCCATGATCGTCGGCATGGCCATGATCGTCATGATGCGCGTGTGGATTGGGGCGATACTTGCCTTCGAAGGTCATGAACATCAGGCGCCAGGAATAGAAGCTTGTCAGCAGCGCCGCCGTGATGCTGCACCAGAAGGCGAAGGGTCCAAACGTATCCGTCGAGGCATAGGCGCTCTCGATGATCGCGTCCTTCGAGAAGAAGCCAGCGAAGCCGAAATCCGTGCCTGGAATGCCGAATCCGATAAGCGCCAGCGTCCCGATCAGCATCATGGCCCACGTCAGCATCATCGGCTGGCGTATCCCACCCATGAATCGCATGTCCTGCTCGTGATGCATCCCGTGGATGACGGAGCCTGCCCCTAGGAACAGCAGCGCCTTGAAGAACGCGTGCGTGAAGAGGTGGAACATCGCCGCGCCGTAGGCGCCGACGCCGGCGGCGAAAAACATGTAGCCCAGCTGCGAACATGTCGAATAGGCGACCACACGCTTGATGTCGTTCTGGGCCAGGCCAACGGTCGCAGCAAAAAGGCACGTCACAGCCCCGACGACCGTCACCATGTCGGATGCCACATCGGCAACCGCATAGAGCGGCGAGGCGCGGCAGACCAGGAACACGCCCGCTGTCACCATGGTTGCTGCGTGGATCAGCGCGGAGACAGGCGTCGGACCTTCCATCGCGTCGGGGAGCCAGGTGTGGAGGAAGAACTGCGCTGATTTGCCCATCGCGCCGATGAACAGGAGAATCCCTGCGATCTCGAGCCCCCAGACCTGCACCCCGAGGAAATCGAACGTGACGTCCTGGATCGGCATCGCCACAGCCTGCCCGATCACTTGGACCGGTGCATTGTTGGCGATCACGGAGAACACCGTGTCAAACCGGATTGAGGAGAACTCCGCAATTCCGAACTGCGCATAGTCGACGCCGTCGACCGGCTGGACCATGAAGACCAGCACCATGATGCCCAGCGCAAAGCCGAAATCGCCCACGCGGTTGACGACGAAGGCCTTGATCGCGGCGTCATTGGCGGAAGGCTTACGGTACCAGAACCCGATCAGCAGGTAGGAGGCGAGTCCAACGCCCTCCCAGCCGAAGAACAGCTGGATGAAGTTGTCCGCCGTCACCAGCATCAACATGGCGAAGGTAAAAAGCGAGAGATAGGCGAAGAAACGCGCGCGATGCGGGTCCTCGGCCATGTAGCCGATCGAGTAGATATGCACGAGCGCTGACACGCTCGTCACGACGAACATCATGGTCACCGAGAGCGCATCGATCCGGATCGCCCAGTCGGCAATGAACGTATCAACGTCGAACCACCGCGACAGCACGATGGTCTGAGGCTCCCACTGGGCTATGAAGGCGTGCACGAAGAACTGGTAGCCCGCCAGCACGGCCGCCGAAACGACGATGGCCGTGGTCACGGCCATCGCGCCCTTGTCGCCGAGCACGCGCTGCCCGAGGCCCGATATGGTCGCCGCCACGCCGGGCGCCAGCACAATGAAGATCGCCGCGATTTCCTGGAAGGTCACGCCCCTGCTCCCCT
Organism: Pseudomonadota bacterium; assembly: GCA_041166025.1. Lineage (GTDB taxonomy): Bacteria > Pseudomonadota > Alphaproteobacteria > Caulobacterales > Hyphomonadaceae > UBA7672. The sequence continues at coordinate 15,872 of JBEAMJ010000062.1, forward strand.
AGCCGCGCAGCACGTTGACATCTTCCACCGCGATCTCGCCGCGGTTGCGGAAGTAGACGACCAGGATGGCGAGACCCACCGCAGCCTCGGCGGCTGCAACAGTCAGCACCAGCATAGCGAACACCTGGCCCATGATCGTTCCGTTGAACACCGAGAAGGCGACAAGGTTGATGTTCACCGATAGCAGGATCAGTTCGATCGACATCAGGATGACAATGATGTTCTTGCGGTTCACGAAGATGCCGAACACCCCGATGGTGAACAGCGCTGCCGAGACCGCGAGATAATGTCCGAGCGTGAGTTCAAGGCCAGCCATGACTAGATCCCCTGCCCCGGACGAACGTCCTTGAGTTCAACAGCGTCCTTGCGCTTCCGGCCGGTCTGCTGCGCGATGTCCTGCCGCTTCACGTTTGGCCGCGAGCGCAGCGTCAGAACGATTGCGCCCATCATGGCGACCAGCAGCACGATGCCCGACATCTGGAACAGCAGCAGGTAGTCCGTATAGAGCACGCGCGAGAGCGCCTCGGCGTTCGTCGGCGCTCCCGGGCTGGGATCGAAGCTCTGACCGCCGCCGAAGGTTGCGGCGGCGGCAACGATGCCGATCTCTGCCAGCAACGCCAGCGCCACCAGCGCTCCCACGACAAGGTAGTTCTGGAAGCCCTGCTTCAGCGCCACGAAGTCGATATCGAGCATCATGACGACGAATAGGAACAATACCGCGACGGCGCCGACATAGACCACGACTAGCAACATCGCGAGGAACTCGGCCCCGATCAGCACCAAAAGTCCCGCCGATGTGAAGAACGCAAGGATCAGCCAAAGCACGGAGTGCACCGGGTTTCGCGCCGCCACGACAAACAGCGCGGACAACACGACCACGGTCGAGAGGATGTAGAAAGCGATCAGCGCCACGGCCGGCCTTCCCTCTGCCTGTGCCAACAACAACGCCCCGAACGGGGCAGGTGAAAATCCCGAAAAGCGCCGACTCGCCCCAAGCCGAGCCGCGCCCTTCTACCGATAGCGTGCGTCCAGTTCCAGATTGCGGGCGATCTCGCGCTCCCAGCGGTCGCCATTCTCCAGAAGTCGTTCCTTGTCGTAGTAGAGTTCCTCACGTGTCTCAGTGGCGAACTCGAAATTGGGTCCTTCGACGATGGCGTCGACCGGGCAGGCTTCCTGACAGAAGCCGCAATAGATGCATTTCACCATATCGATGTCGTAGCGGGTCGTGCGGCGTGATCCATCTTCGCGCGGCTCGGCCTCGATGGTGATCGCCTGCGCCGGGCAGATCGCCTCGCACAGCTTGCACGCAATGCAGCGCTCTTCCCCGTTGGGATAACGGCGCAGCGCATGCTCGCCACGGAAGCGTGGGCTCAGCGGCCCCTTCTCGAAGGGATAATTCACCGTCGCCTTGCGCGTGAACATCTGGCGCATGGAGAGGAAGAACGCGCCGACGAAATCCGTCAGCAGGGCGCCGCGAATAGCTTGGCCGATTGACATGGCTTACCTCGCCCCGCTGCGATATTCGGGCCAGCTGATGCGGCCGTCTCCATTGGCATCCGTCCCGGCCGGCAAGGTCACGGCGACAAGATCGGCTGGCTCGAGATAGCCGCTCCTGTCGGCGTCAAGCACATCGAATTCCGGTCGGCCCTGGGCATTCATGAAAGTTGCGTACCCGCCGATCAGGACCACCGCGACCAACGAGGTCGGCAGGAAGATCTTCCAGCCCAGTCGCATCAACTGGTCGTAGCGGTAGCGCGGCACGATTGCCTTCACCATGGCGAACAGGAAGAAGAAAAACGTCACCTTGGCCATAAACACGAACAGGCCGCCGAGGCTCAGCAGCCAGTCCGGAAAGGTCTCGACACCCGGGATCGGGATCGGCATGTGCCAGCCGCCGAAGAACAGGATCGTCAGCATCGAGCACATCAGCACGATCGAGACGTATTCCCCGATCATGAACATGAGATAGGGCGAAGACGAATACTCAACCTGATAGCCCGCAACCAATTCAGACTCTGCTTCGGGCAAGTCGAACGGCGGCCGGTTGGTCTCGGCCAGCGCCGAGATGAAAAAGACCACGAACATCGGGAACATGACGAAAATCGTCGGAAGGGCGAAGGCGTGCCAATTCCAGATGCCGCCCTCCTGGTTGTGCACGATGTCAGAGAGATTCAGCGAACCGACCAGGAGCAGCACCGTCACGATCACGAAACCGATCGATACTTCGTATGACACCATCTGCGCCGCCGAGCGCAGTCCGCCAAGGAACGGATACTTCGAATTCGACGCCCAGCCGCCCATGATGATGCCGTAGACGCCGAGCGAGGAGATCGCGAACAGGTAGAGGATGCCGACATTGAGGTCGGCGACCACCCATCCCGGCGCCACCGGGATCACCGCCCACCCCACCAACGCCAGCGTCAGCGTTATGATCGGCGCCAGCAGGAACACCGTCTTGTTGGCGCCCGCCGGGATGACGATTTCCTTGAGAATGAATTTAAGCAGGTCCGCAAACGATTGCAGCAGGCCGAACGGCCCCACAACGTTGGGCCCCTTTCGCAGCTGAACCGCCGCCCAGACCTTCCGGTCCATCAGCAGAAGGAAAGCGATGCAAACAAGCATGATCAGCACGAGCGCAAGGATCTGCGCCACCGCGAGCAGGATCGCGATCACCCAGTCATTGCCGCCGATCTCGAGGAGCTTCTCCATCGCGCCTTCCTATTCCGCCGCAACTGCTGGGTTAACACCAGCCGCCAGCTCGGCGCACTCCGCCATGGTGCGTGATGCGCGCGCGATCGGGTTGGTAAGGTGGAAGGACTGGATCGGCGTCTTGAACGAGGCAGACGTCATTTTCCCAGCAACGCCATAGGGGGGGGCAACCGAACCCGCATGCCGGCCGGGCGCATAGTCCAGCCCCAAGAATGTCGGATGGTCCTTTCCCATCCTCTCGCGCAACTGCGCCAGCGAATCATAAGGCAATGTGTTGCCAACATAGGCCGAAAGCGCGCGGATGATCGCCCAGTCCTCGCGTGCGTCGCCCTTAGGCGCCACGGCGCGTTGCGTACGTTGCACACGGCCTTCGGTGTTCACATAGGTTGCCGACTTCTCCGTGTAGGCCGCCGCAGGCAGGATCACGTCCGCACGGTGGGCGCCATTGTCGCCATGGCTGCCGATATAGATGACATTCGCATTGCCGAGCTTCGAGGTGTCGATCTCGTCCGCGCCCAACAACAGCACTGTCTTGATCTCGCCCGACTGCGCGCCCGCGATGATACCCGCCACGTCCTTGCCGTCAGCAGACGGCAGGAAGCCGAGATCCAGTCCGCCGACACGCGCCGCCGCTGTGTGCAGGACGTTGAAACCGTTCCAGTCACTGCCGAACGCGCCGATACCAGCTGCGATCGCCGAAACCGCATGCAGCACGGCAGCGCCATCGCTCCGCTGTAGCGCGCCCTGACCCACGATGATCAGCGGACGCTTCGCCTTCGACAGAACATCGAACACGGGATGCCCGCTCTTGAGCTCGCCCAACGAGTCTGGTCCCGCCCCGACATGCTGGTAATCGAACGTGAGATCGATGCGTTCGCCCACCAGCGCGATCGGAACCATCCGCAGCCATGCCCGCCGCAACCGCGCGTTCAATACCGCGGCTTCTTTGCGCGGGTTTACACCAACAAGCAGGATCGCGTCCGCCTCATCGACGCCCATCAGAGTCGAATTGAACAGCCAGCTGTCGCGCGGCAGATTCGAGCCGTCGGCTGCAAGTCCCAGCTTCGCGCCATCCTGGCGACAATCGATCGATCTCACGCCCAGCGCGTTCGCAAGGTCCAGCGTTGCCTTCATGCTCTCGGCGTCGGCAAGATCGCCCGCTACGACGCCTATGGAGTCGGCGGAGACCTTGAGCATGTCCGATGCGCGTTTCAACGCTTCATCCCAAGATGCGGCCTTCAATGCGCCGTTCTCGCGAACATACGGCTTGTCGAGGCGCTGGCGGCCAAGGCCATCCCACACGAAGCGCGTCTTGTCCGAAATCCACTCTTCGTTGACCTCATCGTTAACGCGCGGAAGGATCCGCATCACGGTTGGCCCCCGTGCATCAACACGGATCGCGGACCCGAGCGCGTCCATCACGTCTATGCTCTCGGTCTTGCGAAGCTCCCAGGGACGCGCGTTGAAGGCGTAGGGCTTTGAGGTGAGCGCGCCCACGGGGCACAGGTCAATCACATTGCCAGACAACTCGCTCGTCAGGGATTTCTCGAGATAAGTGGTGATCTCGGCATCCTCACCACGATTTGCGAGGCCGATCTCGTCCACGCCCGCAACTTCCGCAGCGAAGCGGACGCAACGCGTGCACTGGATGCACCGAGTCATGATCGTCTTGACCAGCGGCCCCATGTACTTGTCGTCAACAGCACGCTTGTTCTCGGAATAGCGTGACGCGGCGCGGCCATAGCCCATCGCCTGATCCTGCAGGTCGCACTCGCCGCCCTGGTCGCAGATCGGACAATCGAGCGGATGGTTGATCAGGAGGAATTCCATCACGCCATTGCGCGCCTTGATGGCGCGCGGGCTCTTGGTCGAAATCTCGTGTGGCGTGCCGTCTTTCTTGGGCGCCATGTCGCCGACCGTCTGCGCACACGACGCGATCGGCTTCGGCGCGCCAACCCAGTCAACAAGACACATGCGGCAATTGCCGGCGATCGACAGCCGCTCGTGATAGCAGAAGCGTGGAATCTCGGCGCCCGCCGCCTCACACGCCTGCAACATGGTGTACGATTTCGGCACGTCCACAGTGACGCCATCGACGATGAGTTTGACGGTGTCGGTCATGCCCCTACTCCGCCGCCGTCAGCGTCACGCCCTGCACATGCGGCCGACCCTGACGATAATTGGAAATGCGGTCTTCGATCTCGGTGCGGAAGTGGCGGATGAGGCCCTGGATCGGCCACGCAGCAGCATCGCCCAAAGCGCAGATCGTATGACCCTCGACCTGTGACGCCACATCCAGCAGCGTGTCGATCTCCGACGTCTCCGCCTCGCCCTTCACCATCCGCTCCAGCACGCGCCACATCCAGCCCGTGCCTTCCCGGCATGGCGTGCACTGGCCACAGCTCTCGTGCTTGTAGAAGTACGCGATACGCGCAATCGCACGCACCAGGTCGGTCGACTTGTCCATCACAATGACAGCCGCCGTGCCAAGGCCCGACTTCACATCGCGCAGCGCATCGAAATCCATCAGCACGGTGTCGCAGATATCCTTCGGGATCATAGGAACCGACGATCCGCCCGGAATCACGGCCTTCAGATTGCCCCAGCCGCCGCGCACGCCGCCGCAATGCTCCTCGATCAGGGTCTTGAGCGGGATCGACATCTCTTCTTCGACATTACACGGCCGCTCGACATGGCCAGAGATGCAGAACACCTTCGTGCCCGTATTGTTCGGACGGCCGAAACCCGCGAACCAGCCGGCCCCCCGGCGCAGGATGGTTGGCGCCACCGCAATCGACTCGACATTGTTCACTGTCGTTGGGCAACCATAGAGGCCGGCATTGGCCGGGAAAGGCGGCTTGAGCCGCGGCTGGCCCTTCTTGCCCTCAAGGCTTTCCAGCAGCGCCGTCTCTTCGCCGCAGATGTACGCGCCCGCACCATGGTGGCAGTAGATGTCGAAGTCCCAGCCCGACCCGCACGCATTCTTGCCGACAAGACCCGCGGCATAGGCTTCCGCGATTGCCTTCTCCAGCACCTCGCGTTCGTAGATGTATTCCCCGCGGAGATAGATGTAGCACGCCTTCGCCCGCATCGCGAACGACGCAATGAGGCAGCCCTCGATCAGCAGGTGCGGATCGTGGCGCATGATATCCCGGTCCTTGCAGGTGCCGGGCTCCGACTCATCCGCATTGACGACGAGATAATGCGGACGGTCCTTCACCACCTTCGGCATGAAGGTCCATTTAAGGCCGGTCGGAAACCCCGCGCCGCCACGTCCGCGCAGGCCTGACGCTTTGATCTGGTCGCAGATCCATTCCGGGCCGAACTGCATCAGCTCCTTCGTGGAATTCCACGCGCCGCGCTGCTTCGCGGCCTCCAGCCGCCAATCATGCCGGCCGTAGAGATTGGTGAAGATGCGATCCTTATCGAGAAGCACGATCTTGCTCCTTGGCCTCTCTCACCATCCTGATGATTGCCGGCAGGCTGAAGCCCAGGCCGGCGAGGATGCCGGCGGCGATCCAGACCCAGTTGCCGGTCAGGAACCACGCGACGGCCCCCGCTACGAAGCACAGTATTTCGAGCACCCCCGCCCAGAGCAGCTGCCGCATCATCGCCTTCGAGGGTCTGTACTCCGCCATCGCCCTGCTCATGTCTGCGCTGGCTCGGGCGGCTTGGGCGCGTTCGGGATGACCGCCAACGGCTTAGCCTTTGATCCATCGAACAGCGTCTCGTCCGTCAGCGATGTTGCAGGCCCCTCCGGCGCGCTGGTCTGACGCTTCACATACGTCCCGGGCTTCGGCTCGCGGCCTGCCGCGAAATCGTCGATGATCTTTTCGAGCGCTTCGACGCTGAGGTCTTCGTAGTAGTAGTCGTTGATCTGGATCATCGGCGCGTTCACGCATGCGCCCAGACACTCCACCTCGACCCACGAGAACTTGCCGCCGCCGGAGACGTGCCCTTTGGGCCCGATCTTGCGCTCACAGAAATCCTTCAGCCGCTCGGCCCCGCGCAGCATGCATGGTGTCGTTCCGCAGACCTGGAAGTGGTATTTGCCCACCGGTTCGAGGTTGAACATCGTATAGAACGTGGCGACCTCATAGACGCGGATGTAGGTCATCCCCAGCCGCTCGGCGACTGCGCGCAGCGCCGGCTCCGACAGCCACCCGCCATTCTGCTTCTGCGTGATCCACAGCGCCGGGATCACGGCCGAGGCGCGGCGCTCCGCGGGATACTTCCGTTCCCACCAAGCAATCTGCTCCTCAGTCTCTTTGGCGAACGCGAAGGGCGCGTGGTGCTCGGGATGATGGAACCGGCGGTGACTCAACGGTCGATCTCCCCGAACACGATGTCCAGCGAGCCAAGCACCGCAGACACATCCGCGAGCATGTGACCGCGGCAGAGATAGTCCATCGCATGCAGGTGCGCGAAGCCAGGCGCCTTCACCTTCAGGCGATACGGGCGATTGCCGCCATCAGTCACCAGGTAGACGCCGAACTCGCCCTTCGGCGCCTCGACGCACGCATAGACCTCGCCAGCCGGTACGTGAAAGCCTTCAGTATACAGCTTGAAGTGATGGATAAGCGCTTCCATCGACGTCTTCATATCGGCGCGGCGCGGCGGGGCAAACTTCGAGAACTCCGGCAGCACTGGCCCGACCGGCATCTTCTCGATGCATTGCCTGATGATCTTGATGCTCTCGCGCATCTCCTCGATGCGACAGAGATAGCGGTCCCAGCAATCGCCGTTCTTGCCGACCGGAATCTTGAAGTCGAGTTCGGAGTAGATCTCGTAAGGCTCGGCGCGCCGCAGGTCCCACGCCAGGCCTGAGCCTCGCACCATCACGCCCGAGAAGCCCCAGCGCAGCGCATCCTCGACCGACACCACGCCGATATCGACATTGCGCTGTTTGAAGATGCGATTCTCTGTCACCAGCGTTTCGAGATCGTCCATGAACTTCAGGAACGGATCGCAGAACTTGTGGATGTCCTCGACCAGCTCTGGCGGCAGATCCTGGTGCACGCCGCCTGGGCGGAAATACGCCGCATGCATCCGCGAGCCGGATGCGCGTTCGTAGAACACCATCAACTTCTCGCGCTCTTCAAAGCCCCACAGCGGCGGTGTCAGCGCGCCCACATCCAGCGCCTGTGTCGTAACGTTGAGAATATGCGAGAGGAGACGTCCGATCTCCGAGTAAATCACGCGGATGAACGACGCCCTGCGCGGAACCTCAATCCCCGCCAATTTCTCGATGGCCAGGCAATAGGCATGCTCCTGGTTCATGGGCGCGACATAGTCGAGCCGGTCGAAGTACGGCAGCGCCTGCAGGAAGGTCTTGTACTCGATGAGCTTCTCGGTGCCGCGATGCAGCAGCCCAATGTGCGGATCGACCCGATCGACGATCTCGCCATCGAGATCGAGCACCAGCCGCAGAACGCCGTGCGCGGCCGGGTGCTGGGGCCCGAAATTGATCGTGAACTTGCGATCGTCGATGTCCGTGCTGGCGCGAGGCGCGAGATCGTCAGCCATGCTATTTCTGGCCTCCGGCCTTCTCGTCACCGGGAATCACCGCCTGCATGCCTTCCCAGGGAGATAGGAAGTCGAAGTTCCTGTACTCCTGAACCAGCTTCACCGGCTCGTTGATCACGCGCTTCTGCGCCTCGTCGTAGCGAACCTGCACGCGGCCGGTCAGCGGGAAGTCCTTGCGCAGCGGATAGCCCTCGAAGCCGTAGTCGGTAAGGATGCGGCGCATGTCGGGGTGGCCTGCGAAGATCACGCCATACATGTCGAACGCCTCGCGCTCATACCAGTTGGCGACAGGGAACACGGTCGACGCAGTCGGCACGGGCGTCGCCTCATCGGTGCGCAGCTTCACCCGGATGCGCTGGTTTAGCCGCATCGACAGGAGGTGGTAGACAATCTCGAAACGCTCCGGGTCTGTAGGATAATCAGCTCCGCACAGATCAACCAGAGTCTCGAACCGGCACTGGCTGTCGTCCTTGAGGAACTCCAGGAAACTGACGATCGAGTCGCGTTCAACCGTCACCGTCAATTCACCAAGCGACACCGACATCGCCAGAATCGACTTCTGCGACGTCTGCAGGTGCGTGCGGAGTTCCGCCACCATCGCCGATTTCGAGGGCAACGCGCTCATCGCTCGATGCTCCCCTCACGCCGGATCTTCTTCTGCAGCTGCAGCAGGCCGTAGATCAGCGCCTCAGCCGTCGGAGGGCAGCCGGGGATGTAGATGTCCACCGGAACGATCCGGTCGCACCCGCGCACAACTGCGTATGAGTAGTGGTAATACCCGCCGCCATTTGCGCACGAGCCCATCGAGATCACGTATCGCGGCTCCGGCATTTGGTCGTAGACCTTGCGCAGGGCCGGCGCCATTTTGTTGGTGAGCGTGCCGGCGACAATCATCACATCCGACTGGCGCGGCGAAGCGCGTGGCGCTGCGCCGAAGCGCTCCATGTCATAGCGCGGCATCGACGCTTGCATCATCTCGACAGCGCAGCACGCGAGGCCAAAGGTCATCCACATCAGGGACCCGGTTCGCGCCCAGGTGATAAGGTCGTCTGCGGCCGCGACGATGAAGCCCTTGTCAGCAAGTTCGTCAGAAAGCCCTTGGAAGTAAGGATCGCTCGCCTTGACAAGCGCTGTACCGGCGACGGCTGGTTTTGCATCAGCCATCACTGCCACTCCAGCGCGCCGCGGCGCCATTCGTAAACAAATCCGACCGTCAACACGCCGAGGAACGCCATCATCGACCAGAAGGCGGGGATGTTGCCCTCCGCTACCTGGAAAACCCATGGGAATAGGAACGCGACCTCGAGGTCGAAGATGATGAAGAGGATCGATACAAGGTAGAACCGCACGTCGAACTTCATTCGCGCATCGTCGAACGCATTGAACCCGCACTCATAGGCCGACAGCTTTTCCGGGTCTGGCTTGCGTGGCGCCAGCAGGGTCGACGCAACGAGGAAGAGACAGCTCAGCACAACGGCGATCGCGAGGAAAATCACCACCGGCAAATACTCGATGACGAGTGCCTCCACGCCCTGCATCTGAACCCTCGGTTCCAATTTGGTGGACGGCCTAGTCCGCTTTGACGCGAGAGGCAATAGAGCGGGCGGGGCCCGTTCCCAATCTTGGGCGTGCGGCGACTTTTGCGCCTTCTTTTCGGGTCCTGACCGCAAACCAACGCTGCGATGGAACGTCGCAACGCGAGCGCGGAACACACGCGGCGGAGCGGTCAGTAATCCCGCGATATGCTATCGCAGGCGCGCGCAACTCCGGGGATGAAATGGGACTGGAACGTCTCGCTGACCTGGACCCTCGCACCCATGGCGGTCGACCATATCCTGCACTTGCCTCGGCTGTTCGTACCCTCCACTCAGGGGCGATCATGGCTGCAATCTGGTGTCGCGCATCCTCGGCAAAGCATCCCGACCGGCTGGCGCATCGGATTCGCCAGGCCGGCGGGAAGAGCTAGCTCAGGCGGTCAGCCCGTCCTGCTTGATCGACATTTATTGTCGTGGAAGGCGGAGCATAGAAAAACGCCGCAAGATCAATCCGATACCTGGCGCGAGTGACGGGGCTCGAACCCGCGACCTCCGGCGTGACAGGCCGGCACTCTAACCAACTGAGCTACACCCGCATTCCGCAGGTATCGAAGGATGGAGCGTGTAGGCGCGCTCGCCCTGCCGGTCAAGCGCATTTGGGCATTCTGGGCGGTTAACGGCCGCCCATGGCCTGCGTCAGCACCAGCTTGTCACCCTCGGGAATGAAACCGATTTCGGATAGGGCCGCCGCCGCCGCCGGCGTCGCGTTCGCCACGCTCGCCCGCAGATCCATGTCGAGGTGCTGGCTGATGCTCAGCACCGCCTGCACGTCCTCGCCTGTCGCCGCCTTGCCGCCCGCCTGCACCTCCAAGTGACCGTCCTCGCAAGTCACCGGCCCGCGCAGTTCCGGGCCAACCCAGCCCCGCATGTTCACCTTGGCGAGCGCGTCGGTCCACACCTCGCCCGACGCGGTCTCGCAAAGGCTGTCGACGAACCTCACATCCTTCATCCGGAGCGTGAACCGTCCATCCGTCTTGGCCAGCGCCGCCGGCATGCCAGGCACCAGCGCCGTGTTACCCTCCAACACGACGTCCTTCATCTCCAGCCCGCCATCTGCGAGGCTGTAGGAGAGGTTCGCCGTCCCGGCAAATCCCTCTCGTGTGAGACCGAACGCGCCAGCCGCCTTTCCAGCAAACAGCGACAGCGGATCGGTCTTTACCGCCAGATCACCGATGAACTGGCTGCCGAACGCAACTTGCGTGAGCTTGCCATCCCAAACGCTGCCAGACGCTGACCGAAACTTGAAATCGGGAAACCGGCTCGCCGCCATGTCGGCCGCAACCGACATCGGCAGCAGCGAGGCCCCGCCCGCCAGGGCCGCAACAACGACGACGACCGCGATAATGAAGACACGCATGGACGCCCTCTGAAATCACGCCCCCCGGCCAAATATCTAGCGGCCGTTTGGTGCGCACGCCATAGCGCGCCTACATCAGGCCCTCGGCGCGTTTGGCCCCGTCGTCGCCCGAGAAGATCAGCGTCCGTGTACGCTGGGCCAGACGCACGTTGACGAGGTTGGTCTGCCCCTCGAATACATCCCGCAGCAGGCCGTTCGTGATCGACAGCTCCTTCGGCGGCGCCGCCAGCCTGCACTCCTGGTAGAGCAGGATCGCCTCGCCTTCGAACTCCGCGCCCAGCGGCTGCAGGGCAATCGGCCTCGCGCCATCCTTTAGGACGAACTGCTTCTCGATATAGAGCATCAGCTGAGCCTGGTTCCTGACCTGCGTGATGTCCACCGCCCCCGCGCCTGTCGTCGCGGCCAGCGTCAGCTCCGCGTCATGAGCGTGGATGCGGTGCGTTACTTCCAGCATTGACGATCCCGCATTCCACATCACCGTCGTGAGCACGGTCTGCGCGCGGTGCGCGAACGCCTCGGGCGCCCACATGCAAACGCCACCGGCCAGCACCGCCAATCTGCGCGTGATACTGACCGGCCGCCTCACTCACCCCTCCTCAGTTACTCGGCGCGATAGGCGCCGCCGGACTGGCGGGCTGCGCCTGCTTCGCCCGCAGCTCCACAAGCGCATCCGCCATCTGGTTGCGTGTACCGCCCTGGTTCGAGCGGTAAACGTCAAGCCGGCTCGGCGTGGTCTGCTGTGGGAAGGCGTTGTTCGAACGTACTGCGTCTGCGATCTGATGTCGTGCATCGAGTTCGATCGAGACCACCTTCCGCGACTCGTAGAACATCTTCGAGACCTTCTCCGAGTTCACGCGCCAGATCTCTGCTGGAATCATTACATCCTTCGTCGTTCCGTCTTCAAACGTGAAACGCAGCGGCAAGGGCGACACGAGCCCGCCCCGGTTCTCGAAGTCCACAAAATAGATGTACGGGTTCTCGCGCAACGCCCGTTCGAAGACCGACTTGTCCGGCTCCTTCAGGCCGTCGAGAAAGGTCTGGTAGTCGTTCCGGTCCTTGTTGTTCGGCTGGAACTCATCGTTCTCGGTGTAGAAGTCGTCCGCGTCGGGGTGTTCCTGCATGTAGGTTGTCTGACCTGCCGCGCGGTTCTCCTGGACAGTCACCGGCTCGGGACGGGTCGCCTCGCGAAACTCACGCTGGATCTGCCCTTCGATGTCTGGATTCTTCGTCGACAGGCGATACTCGCGTATGCCTGTCAACGCGACGTCGACGTGATCCGTGGTGTAGAACCAGCCGCGCCAGAACCAGTCGAGATCGACGCCGGATGCATCCTCCATCGTGCGGAAGAAATCCGATGGTGTTGGCCGCCTGAACTTCCAGCGCCGCGCATACTCGCGGAACGCAAAATCGAAGAGCTCGCGCCCCATCACAGTCTCACGCAGCACGGTCAGCGCCGCCGCCGGCTTGTTGTAGGCGTTGTTGCCGAACTGGATCACTGATTCGGAATTGGTCATGATCGGGACCTGGTCCTCCGACATCATGTAGGCGCCGATCTCGTCCAGCGAGTTCGGGTTGCCGCCCAGCACCGGGAACTTCTCGTCCCAGCGGAGCTCGGTCATGAACTCCAGGAAGGAGTTGATGCCTTCGTCCATCCACGTCCACTGCCGCTCGTCCGAGTTCACGATCATCGGGAAGTAGTTGTGCCCAACCTCGTGGATCACCACGCCGATAAGACCGTTGCGAGCCTGCCGCGTATAGGTCTTCACACCTGTCTTCTCGTCCTTCACAGGCCGATAGCCGTTGAAGGAGATCATGGGATACTCCATGCCGCCGCCGGCCCAGGTATTCACCGAGATCGCGGTCGGATAGGGATAGGGGAAGGAGAACTCCGAATAGACGTCGATCGTGTGCGCCACCGCCCGCGTCGAGTACTTTGACCACAGCGGATCGGCCTCGGTCGGAAAGAATGACTGCGCCAGTACATCCTCGCCTTCATCCTGGTTCACGCCCATCGCGTCCCAGATGAACTTACGGCTCGAGGCCCAGGCAAAGTCGCGCACGTTCCCGGCCCGCCAGCGCCATGTCTTCGTCGCCGTCGCGCCTTCCTTCTCATTCGCCAGAGCCTCTTCTGGCGTCACGATATACATCGGCGCATCATACTTCCGGCGGGCCTGTGAGAGGCGAGTACGCTGCTCGCTCGTGAGCACGTCGTTCGGGTTCTGCAGCACGCCGGTCGCCGTCAGGATGTGGTCCGCCGGCACGGTGATCGCGACATCATAGTTGCCGAACTCCAGCGTGAACTCGCCCTGCCCGAGGAATTGCTTGTGCTGCCAGCCCGTATAGTCGGTGTAGGCCACGAGCCGCGGGAACCACTGCGCCTGGAAGAAGGTGTATGTGTCGGTCTCGCGGAAGTATTCGTAGCCCGCGCGACCACCGAACAGCCCGTTGTCGACGATGTTGAACGCCCATGCGATCCTGACCGTCGTCGTCTGGCCCGGCGCCAGCGACCTCGCCAGGTCCACCCGCATCATCGTGTCATTGACCGAGTGGCGAAGAGCGTTGTTGGCGCCGTCCGCTACCGACTGGATCTCGAACCCATGCGGCGTCTCGGCATAGGACTGCAGCTGCCTCAACTGCCCGATCGAAATCGCATCGCCCGCAGGTCCCGGTGTCAGCTGGCGCGCCATGCGCCGCGCGGCCGAGTCCTGCTTGAAGATGTTCTGATCGAGCTGCAGCCAGATATAGTTCAGCACATGCGGGGAGTTGTTGCGGTAGGTGATCGTGCCGGTCGCCGTGATACGCTTGCGTACTTCGTCCAGGGTGGCGTTGATCTGGTAGTCGGCCTGTTGCTGCCAGTATGATTCGCCCGGCGCCCCTGAAGCGGTGCGATAAGTGTTCGGTGTCGGCAGGTCGACTTCGAGCTGCCTGAACTTGTCGTCGAACTTGCCTTTGGTCTGTTTGTTGGCGTCCGCCATCGCAGGGCCAGCCGCCAGAATTCCAGCGACAAGCGCCGCCACACACGCCAATCTCATCTACAGGCTCCCGGAAACGTCTGATCTGGTTTTACCGATAAACGATGAGATGTCACCGCGACTTTGCGAAGATCAGGAAACGCTCTCCCGCGGGCGGTCCTGAACCCTGGAAAGGAAAGGCCGGCTTCTTGCGAAGCCGGCCAGTTGCACAGGAACAGAACCGCCGGGAACCATCGAGGGACTTCAAGGCGTCCCGGCGGGATGTGTTCGGTATAGGGGGATGAATCTGAACGCGGATTGAGGCGTTTGTTGTTCTCAATTCAGGTGAAACAAATACTGCTAGCACACTGGCTCAGCGCCATATTTGCGGCCGAATCTCTGGCTGAGGGCCCTTGCGTCAGGCCTGCGTGACCGCCCCGGCCCTCAGGAAGGCTTCGCGGCGCTCAGGCGCAACGCCCCAGCTCTCCAGCACGCCATTCGAATGCTTGCCGGCGACCGCGGGCGCGCCTTGCACCGCTCCCGCCGTGCGCGAGAATCGTGGCGCCGCGTTGGGCTGGGTCACACCGAACGCCTCAACAAAAGTGCTCCGCTCGGCGTTATGCGGATGCTTTGGCGCCTCATCCATGCTCAGTACGGGTGCAACGCAGGCATCTGTTCCGTCGAACACCTTCATCCAGTCATCGCGCGTTCTCGTCTTCACAACATCGGCGACGCGCGCCGAGAACTCCCCCCACTTCGCGCGGTCCATGTACATGCCGAACGTGTCTTCCGGCAGACCCAGGCCTTTCACGAACTCGGCATGGAACTGCGGTTCGATCGCGCCGATCGCCAGCCACTTGCCGTCGGCACATTCATACGTGTCGTAGAAATGCGCGCCGCCATCGAGCAGGTTGGCGTCGCGCTCTGCAGACCAGACGCCGGCTGCCTTCATGTTATAGAACATGGTCATCAGCGAGGCCGCGCCATCGATCATCGCGCAGTCCACCACCTGCCCTCTGCCCGATGACCGCGCCTCGATGATCCCGGCGAGTAACCCAAAGGCCAGATACAGCGCCCCACCGCCAAAGTCGCCGACAAGGTTGAGCGGGGGGGCTGGCGGCTCGCCCTTGCGACCCATCGTGTGCAGCGCGCCGGTGAGCGCGATATAGTCGATGTCGTGTCCCGCCATCTGCGACCAGGGGCCGGTCTGGCCCCACCCGGTCATGCGGCCATAAACCAACCGCGGATTGCGCTTCAGCGCCACATCGGGGCCAACGCCCAGGCGCTCCATTACGCCTGGCCGGAACCCCTCGATCAACCCGTCTGCTCTGTCCATCAGGCTCAGGGCCGCCTCGACGCCTTCCGGCTTCTTGAGATCGATGGCGATCGACCGTTTGCCGCGGTTCGCTACATCCGGATGCCCGCGGCCTGCGCTTTCCGCCCGATCGATCCGCACCACATCAGCGCCAAGATCCGCGAGCAGCATCCCGCAGAACGGTCCCGGTCCGATCCCCGCAAACTCCACGATCTTCACGCCAACCAACGGACCAGACGCCATCATGCTTCTCCAGTTTCCCGAAAACGAAAGGCCCGCGTTGACTGGCGCGTCAAGTCTGTCGTGGGGTAAGTCTTCGGCGACACCAACCGGAGCAAATCAATGAAGGCGGCCGCCAGAACCCTCGCAAACTGGCAGCGCGTCTATGCGATGAGTTTCTCCAGCGTCTATCCCATATACGTCAAAAAAGCCGAGAAGAAGAGCCGCACAAAGGCCGATGTCGATGCGGCGATAAGGTGGCTCACCGGCTATACGCAGAAGAGCCTTGAAGATCACATCAAAAAGAAGACCTCGTTCGAAGACTTCTTCGCCAAAGCTCCGAAGCTCAATCCTGCCCGCAACCTGATCACCGGCGTTATCTGTGGCGTCCGGGTCGAAGCGATCGAAGAACCGCTGATGCAGAACATCCGCTATCTGGACAAGTTGGTCGACGAGATCGCGAAGGGAAAGGCGATGGATAAAGTGCTACGGACGCCTGCCTGACAGGGCATCGACCTGTTAGCGGGCGCCGGTCCGTTTGGTTGATCCGACGCTGCGTGGTATCGGAGACCAAAGGCCAGGAGGATCCAGTGACAGATGCAACGCTAAGCGTTCCGTTCGTCGATGATCGCCGCTTTCTGCGCAACATGGTCACGGTGATGTCGCTCGTAATCGTCGCTGGGTTTGCGACTCAGTTCGCGCTGGGGCGATCGAGCTTCAATGCACCGCTCGTCGTCCACGCGCATGGTGTCGCCTTCATGGCCTGGGTCGCCATAACAGTTGCGCAAGCCTGGCTCGCGGCCGGCGCCAGCATGCGCACGCACCGACAGCTCGGAAAGATTGCAGCGGTGTGGACAATCGCATTGCTGATACTCGGCCCGTGGGTGACCATCGCGAATGTGCAGACGGGCCGGACACCCTTCTTCTTCCAACCGCAGCATTTCCTGATCGCCAATCCGATGACGCTGATCGGCTTTGCCGGCCTGTTCTTCGCAGCCATCCATCTCAGACGCCGGACGGATTGGCACGCGCGTCTCCATGTCAGCGCGTTTGTCATTCTCCTTGGCCCGGGCTTCGGCCGTCTGCTACCGATGCCCCTTCTGCCGCCCTACGCCTTCGAGATCGCTGGCCTCACCGCGCTTGTCTTCCCGCTGGTCGGCATCCTGCGCGACTGGCGGGTACACGGTCGACCGCACGCTGCGTGGTTCTGGGGCATCGGGGTGCTGCTTGCGGTTATGCTGGTCAGCCGGCTTGTCGCCTTATCGCCCTTAGGCGAAGGGATCTACGACGCCTTCACAGCCGGAACCGGCCTGGCAGGGAGCGACGGCCTAGCCTTCCCGCCGCCTCCCCCGGGTCCAATGTAGGCACGCTCGCCGCTAGCTCATGCTCTGCGCGTCGTCGACGAGCACGTCAGCGCCAGTCACAAACCTCGCCGCATCAGAGCAAAGGAAGAGCAGCGCCTCGTCGAGCGAGTCTTCCGCCATCACCCGGCGGCGCGGCGTCTTGCCGATCATCTTTGTCCCGCCCTCGCCATTGAGCCAGTCCTCGGTGAGCTCGGTAGCGACATAACCAGGCGAGAGCGCATTCACGTTGATGCCGTGCCGCGCCCACTCTCTGGCGAGTGACCGCGTGAGGTGCGCACAGGCCGCCTTGGATGCGCAGTAAGCCGCCACGCCCGGAATCACGATCCGCCCCGCCATGCTGGCGATGTTGACCATCCGCCCCCGCACCGAGGCTTCCGGCCCCGCCTTGATCAATCGTCGCGCCGCCTCCCGCGCCACACACCACACTGACGTGACATTGAGATCCATGACCTTCCGAAACTCGGCAATGTCCTGCGTGAGCGCATTCTTCTCATGCGTCATGCCGGCATTGTTGACCACCGTGTCGACCGTCCCGAACCGCGCCTCGGCCGCGTCGAACATGGCGACAACCTCCGCCTCGTCAGTGACATCGCACTGAACCGCCAGCGTGCTTGCCTCGCCCAACTCCTTCACCAGCGCATCCAGCCGCTCCTTTCGCCGCGCCGCAACGACAACCTTCGCGCCCTGCGCTGCCAGAGTCTGCGCAAACCGCCTGCCCAACCCGCTGGAAGCACCCGTCACCAGCGCCACACGTCCCGCAACACGTCCGACCATGGCCGCTCCTTGTCGATCACGATTGTGATGTCGTGTTTAGGCTTTCCGTTGGAGGGACACAAAGGTCCTTAGGAGCTTCCCCAGGAGCGTTCGATGCGGCCAAACAGCCATTCTGACTTACCGCTTGGCGCATCCCGCGATTGCATCCGCCAGTCGGCGAACCTCCAAACCCCCGGCATCGCCGTTCCAAGTCTCGAGATTCACCGCCTCCACGACGCAAAGCGTCGGCGGAATCTCACAGGCCTGCACCTGAACTGCGACGAGCTTGTCATGTTCGATTGCGTATCTTGCTTCGAAGTGGACGCGCTCGGAACGAGCCGCGTGTGGCGACCAGAGAACGACAACGACTTCGGCTTCGCGGAGCTGACGCTCCATCTCGTCACGTCGCTTCGCATTCGTCGGAAGTCTATTGTCCTCAGTTAGGGTGTGGTCCTAGCTTTCAAGTGCCCGTCCCACAAGCGCAGCTGCGAGCTGATCCTCGATTGCATAGCTCAGCAAGACCGTCGCCACACCCTACCCCTTCCCGTGCATCCCCCGACGACGACTCGCACTCTACTACAACAGATGGCTCATGTCTCGAAGCAGGCTTTTCACCCCTGACAGCTTGCCCTGGGCGTCAACCCAGGATCCGCTCAGCACCAGTTTCATGTCCGGCCGCAGCTTCAAGCGGTTCGGCTGCCTTTGAACGTGCAAGATCAGCTTCGCTCCATCGAGCGGCGCATTCTCGCGGAAAGCCAACAACGCGCCCTTCGGTCCAGCCGACACCTTTGCGACACCAAGCTTTTTGCAAAGGATCTTCACCGCCGTGATCTCGAGCAGTTGTTTTGTTTCCTCCGGCAGCGGCCCGAAGCGATCGATCAGCTCCGCCGCGAACGCCTCGCGCTCTTCATCCGTCGTGAGATCTGCAAGCCGCCGATAGAGCGACAACCGCGTCGCCAAGTCCTCGACATAACTCTCGGGAATGAGCACTGCCGCGCCAATATCGATCTGCGGCGACCACTCATCCGCCACTTCATGGGTATCCAGGCTCTCGCCAGAGCGCAGCGCCTTCACTGCATCCTCGAGCATCTGCTGATAGAGCTCGACGCCCACTTCACGGATATGCCCCGACTGCTCATCGCCCAGGAGGTTGCCCCCGCCGCGCATGTCGAGGTCATGGCTCGCCAGCATGAACCCTGCGCCGAGACTATCCAGCGACTGCAGCACCTTGAGCCGCTTCTCAGCCCCCTCGGTCAGCTTCTCATCATGCGGCGTCGTCAGATAGGCATAGGCACGCAGCTTTGCCCGCCCCACACGCCCGCGCAGCTGATAAAGCTGCGCCAACCCGAACATGTCCGACCGATGCACGACCAGCGTATTGGCCCGCGGAATATCGATCCCCGACTCCACAATGGTTGTCGACAGCAGGACATCCGCTTTTCCATCATAGAATGCGGCCATCGTGTCTTCGAGTTCACTCGCCGCCATCTGTCCGTGCGCGGTCAGGAACGATACCTCCGGCACCTGCTCGCGCAGATACCGCTCCAGGAACGGAAGGTCGGCAACTTTTGGCGCAACGAAGTACGACTGCCCGCCACGATATCGCTCACGGAGCAACGCTTCGCGTATCGTCACCGGATCGAACTCGACCACGTAGGTGCGTACCGCCAGGCGATCGATCGGCGGAGTGGCGATGATAGACAGATCGCGTATGCCCGTCAGCGCCATCTGCAGCGTGCGCGGAATCGGCGTCGCCGACAGCGTCAGCACATGCACATCGGCCTTCAGCTCCTTGAGCCGCTCCTTGTGTTTCACGCCAAAGCGCTGCTCCTCGTCCACCACGATCATGCCGAGCCGCTTGAAATCGATCCCCTTGCCCAGCAGCGCGTGCGTGCCAACCACAACATCGCATTCTCCGGAATTGATCTCATCCCTGGCTCTGCTCGCCTCCTTGGCCGGCACGAAGCGCGACAGATGCCGCACCTTGATGGGCCAGCCGGCGAACCGCTCCGAAAAGGTCTGGAAATGCTGGCGCGCCAACAGAGTCGTCGGCGCAATCACCGCCACCTGCATCCCAGACATCGCGACAAGGAACGCCGCACGCAGCGCCACCTCGGTCTTGCCGAAGCCGACATCGCCGCAGATCAAGCGGTCCATCGGCTTGCCCGACGTCAGATCCTTGATCACATCCGCGATCGCCGAAAGCTGGTCGTCCGTCTCTTCATAGGGGAAGCGCGCCGCGAACTCGCGGAACACGCCATCCGCCGAGTCCGTCTTCGGCGCCGTCTTCAGTTCACGCTCGGCGGCGAGCCGAATTAGCTCATCCGCCATGTCCATGATCTTCTTCTTGGCCCGCGCCTTGCGCGACTGCCATCCCGCGCCGCCCAGCTTGTCGAGCGCACCCTCTCCGCTTTCCGCGCCATAGCGCGAGATCAGCTCCACATTCTCCACCGGCAGAAGGATCTTGTCCCCGCCCGCATAGACCAGCTCGAGGCAGTCATGCGGCGCCTCCATCACAGTGACGGTCTTCAATCCCTCGTACCGCCCGACGCCATGTTCAACATGTACGATCAGATCGCCGGCGGAGAGCGCCGCAGCCTCCGCAATCACTGCCGCGGACGACTTGCGCTTTCGGGGACGCGCAAGCTTGTCACCCAGCATGTCCTGTTCGGAGATGATGACGAGATCATCGTCCTCGAAGCCCGTCTCGACTGCAATCTCCGCAACCGCCACCTGCCCCTTGGCGACTTCCGGCCACGAACCAACCGACTTCGCATTCGAGATGCCGTGATCGTCGAGAATTCCAACCAGACGGCTTGCTGAGCCCACACTCCACGCCGCGACGATCACCTTCTTGTTCGCCGCCTGCCGCTCGCGGATATGCCGAACAACTGCATCGAACAGGTTTGCGTTCGGGTCCGCCCGCTCCAGCACGAAGCTCCGGCCCGGCTTCGCGCGTCCGATCAGCCCGTCAATCTGGCCGCTCGCATGCTCTGGCGCGTTTTGCGAGCTGAACGTTGCTGTCGCGCGCGCCATCAGCGCCTCACCTAGCTCTGGCGATGTGAGATAAAGCTGCTCGGGCGGCAGCACGTGCTGAACCAGCCCGCTCGCCTTTGCCGCGCTCCGGCGCACCTCGAAGTATTCCTGCGCTTGCGCAATCCGCTCGCTCGCGGCCTCCGCGGTCTGCGTGTCGAGTCCGATCAGCGCTCTCTCGCCGACATAGTCGAACACAGTCTCAAGCGTTTCGTAGAAGAGCGGCAACCATTGTTCGACGCCCTGACGCCGGATGCGCTCGCGCGCCGCCTCATACGTCGGATCCCCACCTGGCGACCCAAACGCCGCGAGGAAACTCTTCCTCAGAAGCGACAGCGCTTCATCCGAGAAGTCGATCTCGCTCACTGGCGCGAGCACAATCTCCTTCAGCTCCACCGTCGAGCGCTGCGTCTCGGGATCGAAAAACTTCGCCGCTTCCAGCTCGTCGCCAAAGAAGTCGAGCCGCACCGGCTCCGGCAATCCGGCCGGAAAAATATCGACAATGCCGCCACGCATCGAATACTCGCCCGGTTCGCGGACCGTCGACGCGCGGCTGTAGCCATTGATGTCGAGGTACGCGCGCACCTTGTCGGTCGCCACGCGATCGCCAACGCGCGCCACAAAGCCCGCCCGCCCCATGTGTGCCCGCGGGGGCAAGCGCTGTACGGCGCTCGATGCTGTTGTCACCACCAGAGCTGGCGCCGAGCCGACATTGCGGCTCGCCAGCCGCGCGAGCGCCGCACACCGCTGTGCGGCGACGCCCGGCGAAGGGCTAACGCGATCATAGGGCAGACAGTCCCACGCCGGCAGGTGGATCACCTCGAGCGGCGGTGCAAAGAACCTGGCCGCGGCCGCCGCCATCATCGCATGCCGATCATCTCGCGCGATGTAGAGGGACGTCCCGCCGCGCCTTTCGGCCGCCTCCGCCATAAGGCGCACGTCTGCAATGAACGGCGTCTCATAGACCCGTACCGGTTGTCTCTGCCTGGCAAGAGCATCCCAGACGCGCATGCGAACTCTCAGACGAAATAGGTTAACCTCCCGGGCGCCTCGATGAGCGTCAGGCAGGCAAGGTTGTTCTCCGACTCAGCCGCGCCAATCCGCGCAGCCTCGTCTTATCTCGGCGCGACATACCGGAAGGAAAGCAGCAGGTCGAGCACTTCCGATCTTTGCTCGGCGGCCGGCTTCCCTCGCCCCATGATCCAGTCGAAAACGATCTGATCCGGTATATCCAGAACCGCCTCGAACTCGCGCAGCTGACGTTCATCGAACGCCCCGAGATGCGCATCCGTGAACTGCTGCATGTAGAGGTCCAGCTCCCGGAACCCCCGCCGGTCCGCCCGGAACTTCAGCTTCCGCCGCCAGCTATCCTGTGCCGCGCTCAAGGCGTTTCACCCATCTCTTGCAGTATCCAGCGCAACGCTTCCGCGTTGCCTCGCGCATCGTCCAGCGGGTTGTGTGTATGCGCCGTCTCGCGCCGCTTCTTCCAGCCGCTGGTGTTGAGCGGCTGGCCGCGCCGGCCGGCGTCAAGATCGCCGATCCGTCTCATGCTGAAGCCGGCGGGATTCTCACCGACAAACCGGTGGCAGTACCAGTTCCAGAACTGCCAGTCGAATGCCGGATTGTCCGACCAGAAGATTGGCCGCTTGCCACCCGTGGGCTGCCTCAGCCAACCCACGGCCTCCGCCATCACCAGCGCGGGATTGCGCCAGCTCTGCTGCAACTCGAACGATACTCCGCTGACGTCGCGCGCCGCAGCGAGCCCGGCATGGTCGAGGATCGGCGCAACCTCGCCAAGGTATCCCCGGGAGGGCTCGGCGACCGACACAAGCCCGAACGATATCATGTTGTAGAGCCCCGGAGCGGGGCCATCGGACTCGACATCGAGCACTATGTGGTTCTGCCAGCTGGCCATAGACCATATCTATCTTGACCCGGAAGCGAACGCCAGACAGCTGGTCCTGCCCTTCGCGTGCAGATAGTCTTCAGCGCTGGAGGTGGTCATGACATCGTTCGAGTTCTTCACCGTACTGCTGTCGTTCGTCATCTCGATCGGTGTTGCCAACCTCCTACAAGCCGTGAACCGCCTGCTTCAGGAACTCGGCCGCGTGCGGTTCTCTCTCAGTTGGGCGCTGTGGGCAGGCATGATTTTCTTTGCGCAAATCATCTTCTGGCTGCGCGCCTGGTCTTACAGCGAGGGTTTCACGCTTCGCATCGTGACGTCTGTGCCGCCGCTTGTGCTTGCGATCATCGCCTTCATCGCCTGCGGTCTCGCCACACCGCGGATTCCGGCGGAGGGTACTATCGACCTTAAGGCTTTCCATGCTGCTCAAGGTCGCAAGTACCAGCTCGCCTATGCGGCCTACATGATCGTGGCCATCGTCCAGGGCGCCCTCATGCTCGAGCAGCCCTTGTCGGACACCGGGTTCCAGATCGATGCCGCTATCCAACTCTTAATGGCGCTTGCCAGCATTGCTTGCGCCGTGTTCCCGCGGGCAACATGGCTGCAGATTGCAGTTCCCGCCCTGCTGCTCGTCGCCGTCATGCCTTACTACAGCCGGTTGATGGACGCCTGAGCGTCCGGCCGGTCCCAAGCTGCAGGGATCGCGACCATGCGTCTAGTCGCGATCCCCGATCGCCTCGGCGGCTTCCTTGTTGAGGGCCTCGCCGCCGCGCCGAGGCACGATCAACGGCGCCGGCTGGGTCGTCGCGATGTTGCCGCGCATCAGCGACAGCCCGGCGCGCAAGCCGCCCGCCATCTGCATCTCAAGACGCTGCTGGTCGCGCTGACGGACATCCTCGATGATCTCGTCCGCCTCGTCCTCCTCGACGCCCAAGTCCACCAGTACCTTCCGCCCGAAGACAAAGGCCGACTCGAGCAGTTCGCGCAGCTGGTAGTCGACCCCGGCATTGATAAGTCGCAGGGCATGCCCCCGATCGTAGGCGCGGACGTAGAGCTTCGCATGCGGGAATTCTGCCTTGGCCAGTTCAACGATCTTGTCCGCAGCCTCCTGCTTGTCGACGCAGACGAGGATGGCCTCCGCCCGTTCCGCGCCGGACGCGCGCAGCACATCGAGCCGCGTGCCGTCGCCATAGTATACCTTGAAGCCGAACTGTCCGGCGGCCCGGATCATCTCGACATCGACTTCGATGATCGACACGTCCATGCCCCTGGCGAGCAAGGGTTGCGACACGACCTGCGCAAAACGGCCAAAGCCGACGAACAGCACGCGGCCATGCAGGTCAACTGCTTGCTCGATGCCGTCCATCGAGCCCTTCTCGGCCGGAAGCAGCCGTTCCAAAGCGATCAACGCCAGCGGGGTCAACGCCATTGACAGGATCACGATCGCGGTCAGGCTCGCCGTTACGTCGCCAGGTACAACGCCAGCGCGCGAGGCTTCCGAGTAGAGCACAAATGCGAACTCCCCGCCCTGCGCGAACAGCACGGCGCGACGCAGCGCCTCACGGTGGTTGGCGCGAAACAGCCGAGCCACGGCATAGATGCCCAACGACTTCACCAGCATGAAGGCGAACACCCCGCCTACGATCAGCTGCCACTGGTTCCAGACCAGCAAGAGATCAAGCGACATGCCCACGCCGAGGAAGAACAGGCCCAGCAGGATGCCCCGGAACGGCTCGACATCCGCTTCCAGCTGATGCCGGAACGTTGATTCCGACAGGAGTACGCCCGCAAGGAAAGCGCCCATGCCCATCGACAACCCGGCCCAGTCCATGAACACAGCAGCGCCCAGTACAACCAGCAGCGCCGCCGCCGTCATCACCTCACGCGCGCCTGACGCCGCCAGCACGCCGAAGATCGGGTTCATCAGCCACTTGCCGGCCGCAAACACCAGGGCCACAGCGCCGATGGCGATCAGTCCGGCCTGCCACCAGGGCTGGGTTACTTCGGCCGCTGCAGCTGTTGGAGACAAGGTCGCCAGCAAAGCGACGAGGGCCAGCAATGGAATGATCGCTAGGTCTTCCAGCAGCAGGATCGCCACCGCCCGCTGTCCGCCCGGCGTCGCTGTTTCGCCCCGGTCGTCCATCATCTTCATGATCACTGCGGTCGAAGAGAGTACGAAGCCCATCGCGCCGATCACTGCAGCCTGCGGCGGCAGCCCGAACGCAATACCGACACCAGAGAGAAGCGCCCCGCAGGTCAGCACCTGCACCACGCCCAGTCCGAAGATGTCCCGCCGCATCGCCCAGAGCTTGGCCGGACGCATTTCGAGTCCGATCAGGAACAGGAACATCACGACGCCCAGTTCGGCGACGTGAATGATCGACTCCGGGTCCTCGAACAGCTTGAAACCGAACGGCCCAACGGCGACGCCCGCCGCGAGATAGCCGAGCACCGCGCCGAGGCCGAGCTTGCGGAAGATCGGCACCGCCACCACGCCGGCGGCAAGCAGGGCGACCGCGTGATTGAGGTCCATTCCGCCCGCTTCGGTCGCCATCAGCTCTCCACCACCTAGGCCTCAATTGGCTGCCGCAGCTCTTTGCGCAAGCGCGTTACTTCAACCGCTTCTCGAACTCAGCGAAAAAGCTGTCGGCTTCGGCCTTCAGCCTGCACTCCATTCGGCGGAAGAGGGTCAGTACCTCCTCGCCCGTCCGGGTGAGAACGGCGCCGCCTCCTTTCTTCCCGCCCGCCGAGGATTCGACCAGCGGCTGGCGGAACGCCTGGTTCATCGCATCAACCAGCTGCCATGCGCGGGAATAGCTCATCTCCATCGCCTTCGCCGCCTTGGAGATCGAACCCTCTGCAGAGATGCGCTCCAGCAGGTCCGCTTTGCCCGGACCGAAGGCCCGCTCGCCCTTCGCAATCAACCGCGCCGTGATCCTTATTGAAGCCATCGGGTCCTCCCTCGCCCCATCGAAGCGGACGCAGCGCCAAGCGCAAGCGAATTCTGTGTCAGCCTCGCGGCGCGGCGAACGACCGGACATGACGGAGCGATGGAATTTTGCCGCGCACCTCGTCCACCTTCGCAAGATCCAGCGTCGCTGCGATGACGCCCGGGTCTGTGATGCCCTCGGCCAGGATCTCACCCCAAGGATCGACGATCAGTGAGTGGCCATAAGTCTCGCGGCCATCCTCGTGCCGTCCGGCCTGCGCCGGCGCAATGACGTAGCACCCGGTCTCGATCGCCCGCGCCCGCATCAAAGTGTGCCAGTGCGCCTCCCCGGTGATCCGCGTGAAGGCCGAAGGAACGGCGATAATCTGCGCGCCCGCCGTCGCGAGCTGTCGGAACAGTTCTGGAAAGCGCACATCGTAGCACACCGTCATGCCAAGCCTCGCAAACGGCAACGTCGCGAGGACTGCTGCTCCGCCGGCCGCGTAGCTGTCCGACTCCCGGTAGATATTGCCGGCGTTCAGCTGCACGTCGAACATGTGGATCTTGTCATAACGGGCCGCAATCTCGCCATCAGGTCCGATGAGAAAGCTTCGGTTGGCGCATTTCCCGGCGTCGGTCCGGATAGCAAGCGAGCCAATGAGCAGCGTGGTTTCGAGCTCGCGCGCGAGCGACCTGAAATGAACCAGACCGGGATCGGCCGCCTCGCACGTCGATTTTTCCCACGCAGCGCCCGGCTTGCGGTCCACCAGTGTGGTCATTTCCGGCGTTGCGATCAGGTCAGCCCCCGATGCAGCGGCCTGCCGGATCAGGTCGTCGGCCGCGCGGATGTTTGCCGCGACTTCAACGCCAGACCGCATCTGCACGCAGGCAACCCTGATCTGGGACATGGCGTCTCCTGGCCTCCAACCGTCCATGAACCATAGCGGGTCAGTTTGGCCATGTCCCGATCAACGCGGGGCATTTTAAGTTAACGGGTCCGTCGCCCGCCGCGTGCACAGGCCCTGGAACGCTCTCCCTTTTGGTATGCCGATTGCTCAGACTGGGCGATGGCCGGACTTTCCGCGTGATCCCGCGACGGTGGTCGCCGGCCTCAGCCGCGGGAAACGGTTCCGTCATGGGCCTTGCCGTCGACAGCCCGAGTGTGCAGGCCCTCATGGCCGCAGCCCTGCCCATCTGGCGGCTGAGGGCGCGTTCGCTGCTGCGTTTTTTTGGCAAGCTGGATGTGCTGGTGCTTTTTGTCTGGGTGGCCTCGACCACCCTGCAGATGGACTGGATGCAGCCGCTCCGGTATCTTGCCGCTGCCTATTTCGTCGGCAGCCTGATCCTGTTCGCGCGCCAGACCATGCCGTCAATCGCACGGGGTTGGCCGACTCTCATTATCCCGATCTTCTGCGTCGTATCTGCCATCTGGGCGCCTTCGGCCAGCGACGCCATCCGCAAGGGCCTGCTGTTCGCCCTGACTTCACTCATCGCGGTCTACGCCGCGACGCGTGTTTCGGGGCGCGCAATCTTGATCGTTTTCATGGGCGTCGAAACGATTGCCGCCGTCATGACGCTTCGCGCCCCCCAGATCATCGACGGCGCCTGGACAGGCATCTTCGGGCAGAAGAACTTCCTCGCGATCAACATGTTCATCCTCTACATCAGCGCACTCGCGATAGCGCTCGACAAAGGATGCTGGCGCTGGTTCCGGCTGGTCGCGCTCGGCGCAGCAGTCGTGGGTCTCTCGCTTGTCGTCCTTGCAAAATCCGGCACAACGACAATCATGGTCATTGGCGCAACCGGCGCCTTGCTGGGCCACGCCTTGCTGTGGCGGCCAGCGCGCCGCATCCGGCACATGCGTACGCTACTGGCGCTGGTCGGCGCCGTCCTGGTGCTTGCTGCGTCGCTGGTCCTGTTTGGCTTCATGCAGTTCGATGCACAGGCCACCGTTCTGGATGCGCTGGGCAAGGACTCGACGCTCACCGGGCGCACCTATCTCTGGGAGATCGCCCAGCGCGAAATGGCTGAAAACCCCGTGCTTGGCCGCGGCGCCGATGGCTTCTGGCGATCGGAATACGGCGCCGCCAATTCGATCATCCAGTACTTCCGCTACGATCACTACGTGAAGTTCTCCTTCCACAACTCCTATCTCGAGAACGGCGTGGCGTTCGGCTATGCGGGCTATTGGGCCACGGTCTTCCTGGCGTGCTGGGCGCTGTGGTGCTCTGGCATGAACTGGGTACGGAACCAGACCACGATCAACGCGGCCTTCATGATCCTCGCCGCTATGGTGATCGTACGCTCGACCAGCGAGATCGATCTTGCCCTGGAGTTCTCGGCCACAGCTACCCTGCTCTTCATGAGTGCCGTTCGCCGCGAACCGGCAACACGGCGCGAAAATCCCGCATGAGCCGTCCGGATGTCAGCGTGATCATTGCGGCATGGCAGGCTGCTGACCATGTCGAGCGCGCCATCCGCTCGGCGCTTGCAAGCCAGGGCGTCGCTGTAGAGGTTGTCGTTGTCGACGATGCCTCGCCGGACAATACCTTTGCCTGTCTCAACGATATTGCGGCCGATGAACCGCAATTGGTCGTCGACAGACTCCCGGTCAATGGGGGCCCATCCGCCGCGCGCAACCGGGCGATCAGCCTTGCCTCAGGGCGCTTCATCGCAGTGCTCGACGCCGATGACACGATGGACCCGGACAGGCTCACCCGGCTGCTGAAGCTTGCAGAAGAGCGCGGGGCCGACATCGTCGTGGATAACATGAAAGAGGTGGACCCGCGCGGCCGCCCCATCCATTCGGGTGGATTTCTTCGATCGCCCGCCTTCGCCGTCTCGCGCACCATCGATCTTGAGACCTGGATCGCCTTCAACCAGCCAATGAAGGGCGGCGACTGCCTCGGTTATCTCAAGCCACTGATCCGCCGCGCGACACTGGACAGAAGCGAATCGCGCTATGATCTGGCGCTACGCAACAGTGAAGATTATTATCTGGTCGCCGACCTGCTCGCTCGCGGCGCACGCATGCTCTATATGCCTGAAGCGGGCTATCGCTACACGCGCTCGACGGGGTCGACATCCCACCGCCTGAAGCCGGACCACACACGCGCCTGGATCGACGCGGAGGCTCGCTTCGTCAGGCGCCACGGTGCGTCGCTCAGCGATCGCCTGCGCCACGCGCTTGCGCGGCGCAGCCGGGCGCTGCGCAAGGTGAACCAGCTGGTCGCCGTCACCGACGCGCTGCAGGCGCGGCGCATCCTTGAGCTCCCTGCCATTCTGGTTTCGGACCTGGAGGCCAGCGCATACACGCTTGCGACGTTTGCAAAGATAGCCGGCGGCAAGCTGCTGCGACGCCTGGAGTCCTAAGGCCCAGCCAGCGGAACGAAGGTGTCGCTGCACTGGCGCCCAGTCTCGCCTGCCGGCACATGCGAGATGCAGCGGACGTTTGCGGTTGCCGTTTCGAAGGTGGGGGTGCCGACCCATTCCACCGAAGAGCGATTTGCAGCCCACAGGCTGGCCATGACGCGACCAGTTGTTGTGGGGATTGGCGCCTGATCGGACGTGACACGGCGGATCGGGACGCCATCGACAGACCAGGAGATCGAGTCCGGCAGCCACTCGAAGGCGTAGAGATGATGGCCTTTGGCCGTATTGAATCCCAAAGCGATGTCGATCGGTGATCCTTTGCCGTCCCGGAAGAAATTGGTGTGGAGATTCCCCGGAGCTCGGCCTACGATCTCGACGTCGATCTCGTCGTGCGGCTCGCCCCTGTCTGCCCCAGTGTAGACGAAGAACGCCGTCACCACACCGGGCGCATCTAACGCGCGCAGAACGGCTTCGTAGCGGCCGTAGCCGTATGCGCCGACGTACTGGAATTCAGCGCTTGTATGGCTGGAGACGGGAGATGCCTCCCGGCGGGACATGAGACTAAGCCCGTGTTGGCCGTAGGCGATGTTGCTGGCGCGATATGAGACGCCGAGCCAGGATGCATCGATGTCCCAGTTGGTGAGGAGGTGGGTCTCGTGGTTATGCCCATTGGCGAAATCGACAATGAAGGCACCGCGTGCTGGCCGGCCTGAATTCGGGGGAATGCGTCCGGGGCGGCGACTTCCGTCTGATCGGAAGCGGTCGCCAGCGTGCAGCCCGTCGCCACTGAGGCCGCCAACACTGATTTCCAGCTCATGCGATCCCGCCTCGGTCGCGCCCGCCGTGGGCGCAAGACTCCGGAGCCAAGCAGGATTGGCGCCGCATGCGGTGAACGCGCTTGTGAGCAGCGACGGGCCAAGGACGGATTGCGCCACGGCGCCTGCGAGGTAAACCTCTCCCGGAACAGGGCATCCGCCGACCAGAGCGGAGCCGCGGGAGGAGCGATGTACAAGAACAATCGCAGGCTTGCGGCCGGCGCCCTTGCGTCGGCCTTCTCTGCGACTCTCGCCGTCGCCTGCACCCTGCCGAGTGCGACGACGGGCGAAACAGCGGTAATGTCCGGTGCGACCAGCCGTGCCGCCTACGATGCGACGGAGTGGACATATTGGGGAGGCGATGCTGGGCAAACGCGCTATGCTCCTCTGAACCAGATCAATCTTCAGACGGTCGATCGTCTGAAGATCGCCTGGCGCTGGACCGCCGACGCATCAGGCGATGCAGCCTCCTCGAACTTCAAATCGACGCCGCTGCTCGATGATGGCGTGCTTTATATGCCCTGGGTCAATCACGGCATGGCCGCCATCGACGCCGGCACGGGCAAGACCCTGTGGACGTTCGAGCCGCAACCGGCGGACATTGGCGGCCGCGGCGCCTCGCTGGCCGCTCGCTCGCTTGCCTACTGGACGGATGGGGTCGACAAGCGCCTGTTCCACAATTCCGCTGACGGCCGCCTGATCGCGGTCGACGCCAAGACTGGCAATCCGGCGATGGGCTTCGGCCAGAACGGCTCGATAAACCTTCGCGAGGGCGTGATCGAGGGCACGCCTGTCACCGATGTAAGTTCCGTCTCGCCCGCGCTTGTGGTCGGCGACATCGTTGTGGCCCAGATCATCGTTGCGGGCGGACGCAACAAGGAAAGCGCGCCCGGCTATATTCGTGGCTACGACGTTCGCAGCGGCAAGGAAGTCTGGCGCTTTAATCCCATCGCCCAGCCCGGACAGATCGGCAGCGATACCTGGCTCGAAGGCAGCAACCTCTACACCGGCGCCGGCGGCGCCTGGGCGATGATGAGCGCCGACCCAGAGACAGGCTATCTCTACATCCCCCACGAGACGCCGACCAACGAGTTCTATGGCGGCCAACGTCCAGGCGACGGCCTGTTCGGCGAATCCATCGTTTGCCTCGATGCCAAGACCGGCAAGCTCGTCTGGTACTACCAGATCATAAAGCACGGCATCTGGGATTATGACCTTCCCGCAGCGCCAATCCTGCACGACGTCATAAAGGACGGCAAAACCATCAAGGCGGTGACGGTGCTCACCAAGATGGGGCTCACCTTCGTGTTCGACCGCAGGACGGGAGAGCCGGTCTGGCCGATCGAGATGCGGCCGGTTCCGAAATCGCCCATTCCCGGCGAGCGCGCCTCGCCGGTCCAGCCTTTCCCCACCCTGCCCGAACCCTTCCTCCGGCTCGGTTACAGCGAGGACGACCTCATCGACTTCACTCCGGCTCTCCGCGAGGAAGCAAAGAAACTCGCAGCACAGTACACCAAGGGCGAGCTCTACACAGCGCCAACTGAGATCACCGACACCAACAAGGGCACGTGGCTGTTCCCCGGCACGGGTGGCGGCCCCAACTGGAACGGCGCGGCCTGGGATCCCGACACTGGCATGATGTACACGCCAATGCGTCTCAAGCCGCAGTTCGCCGGCCTCCGCAAGGGCGACCCCAAGGTCACCAACATGCACTATTACGGCGGCGGCGGCGGCGCCCCCATCCCCGGCCCCAGGGGACTGCCGATCATGAAGCCGCCTTACTCCATTGTGGTCGCGACGGACATGAATACGGGCCGCCACAAATGGCGCATTCCGATTGGCGAAGCCGACGAGACGGTGAAGAACCATCCCGCGCTAAAGGGCCTCAATCTCGACTTCAAGTCGATGGGCAAGTTCGACGTGCGTCCTGGCCCGCTGTTGACGAAGGAGCTCCTGTTCCTCGGCGAGTCCGGAAACATCGGCGGCGGCTCCGGCGGCCCCATGTTCCGTGCCTACGACAAACGCGACGGCAAAGTGGTCTGGGAGGCTGAGATGCCAACGCTCGTCACCGGCGCACCGATGACCTACCTGCACAATGGTCGGCAGTATGTGGTGATCGCGGTCTCGAAGCGCGGCGTGCCTGCCGAACTGGTTGCGCTGACGCTCGATGGGGCCAGTGAAAACGGGCCGGTCCCCGCAGGCGGTGTTCCGCTCGCCGCTGCCCCGCCTTCAGCACGCGCCGCAGCTTTCGCGATCAGCGCGACACCTGAGGAGCTGGCGCTCGGCAAATCGATGTTCGACCAGGCCTGTGCAATCTGCCATGGTCCGAACGGCGCAGGCATTCTCGGAGGCAACGCGCCCGCACTGGCCAATAGGACAGACTACCCGAACATCGCCCGCGTCATCGCGCAGGGACAGGGCGAGATGCCATCGCTCGCCGCGGCCCTCACCAACGGGCAGATCGATGCCGTCGCAAAGTATGTCGTCAAGACGCTTGGCCCTCAGCCTCGCCCCGCCGGCAGTCGTCCGCCAGCGGACAGTGATTGAGCTCAATAGTGCTGCAAATTGCCGGCTCCAACGCTGGTTGCTCTCGCCGGGCGAGGCGCCTATAAGGGCGCTCCTGATTTGGCGGAGCGTGGCGCAGCCCGGTTAGCGCACCAGTCTGGGGGACTGGGGGTCGTGGGTTCGAATCCCGCCGCTCCGACCAAAATTTTCAAGGGGTTATGGCCCTCCCGACAACCACCGAAAAACACCGTGCCCCACTGGTGCCCCGCTTGAGCGACGGATGTGGCCCGCTTCAATCGGATGTGGTCGGTTTGAGCTCGCCACGTCGCGCTGACTGCGCTTGCAACGACGCTGATCTGGTCGCGCAAGTAGACGGGCGGCTATCTGCTGAAGCTTTTCGATGTCGAGCGGTCCCTGGAGCGATGCCGAGAATGACCTGACCGTCGCCAGCTATTTCGCGATGCTGGCGGAGGAAGTCGCGGAGCGTCGGTACAACTAGGCTGCCTATCGGCGTGCGCTCCTTCCGCTGCTGCAGAACCGACCCGAAGGGGCCATCGCGTTCAAGCACCAGAACATCAGCGCAGTCTTGAAGGGGCTCGCGGAGATCTGGATCGAGGGCTATAAGCCAGCCTTCAATTTTCAGATGAGCCTCGTTGATGCCGTGGCGCGCTGGCTTGCACGAAACGCGCAGTGGATCGGACGCGAAGCTGGGTGGAAACATGGACCCGAGCTTCGCGAGGATACGGCGCTTTGGGTCGGAACACCGCCGACGTTTTCCAACCAGCCGCCCCCTGAAGAACTTGAACAAATGCAGCTCATCGCCCGCAAAGTCGATGTCGCCGGCAGGGATGAGCGCAATCGTGCGCTGGGACGCGCCGGCGAGGAGCGGGCGCTTCAACATGAGCGCGCCGTGCTGATCCAGCTCAACCGAGACGACCTGGCCCGCAGGGTGCGTTGGGTTGCCGAGGAAGACGGTGACGGGGCCGGGTATGACATCGCCAGCTTTGAGCCTGATGGTCGAGCCAGGCTTGTCGAGGTCAAGACGACCAATGGCCGGGAACGGACACCCTTCTTCATTTCCCGAAATGAGCTGGAGGTCGCCAACGAGCGGCGCGCCGAATGGCGGCTGTTGCGACTTTGGGACTTCTCGCGCGAGCCGAAGGCTTTCGAACTCCACCCGCCACCTGATGCCCATGTGTCGCTGACGGCGCGACCTTCCAGGCGAACTTTCATTAGGCCGGTGGCGATCCGCTGACATCACCCGAGGCCGCCGCACGTGAAGCCGCAATGCAAGCCTCCACATTTGGCGTGCTGTAACCGTGCGTGCGCCTAGCTAATTCTCACGACTGGATCCGATTTGCGCGTACCTCAAAACAGGGACTTCTGGCCCTCGGTCAGGCTTGCCGCATCTTGAGCCCTGCGCGGGCGTGGCGACGATTTGGCAGAGACGCGCGACGGAGCCGCGAGCCCGGGCGATCGTGGCAGTTGCCGCGCCACCAGCGTGCTCGACGCTCGCCGGGTGTCGAGAAACGCGATGAGGTCGCCGTACCGATAGCGAACTGCCTTGCCGAGCTTGAAAAACGCGAGGCCAGGCTGGGAGCCATCCTCGCGCCATGCCGAGAGCGTGCACGGCTGGAGCCCGAGAAGGGCCGCTGCATCCGCCGTGCTGAGCATTCTGTTCGGATCCGATGACGTCAGCATGGCTATCTCCACTCAATCTCCGCGAAGAGAATCACGCGGGGCAATCGCAAACAATTCTCCACAGCCTGTGGGTGAATCTTCGAGGCTTGATGAGCGTCACTCAAGAAAGCGCGGCGGATCCACCGTGCATGCACCGATCCGGGCGAGCAACACCTCACGCCACATCAGTGATCCGTGACGCCCATGAACGGATGAAGCCCGGTCAAGGCTGAGCGCTGCAGAACACGCCCCGCAAGACAGAGTGATGATAGCGGACCTCAACGGATCTGGGCAGATTCTCGCAAGGGCGTGAGACGCCCTCAAGGGTAGCTGCGCTACGGCTTCGCCGCTCCGCCCTTGACCGCGTCCCCCGCCCTTTCGCTCTTCATCGGAATCCGATGCTTGTCGGTAGTCGACGTCGTGCACGGCGCATCCGATCCCGATCTCGCCCGCTGGAGATCGACGACAAAAACGTGATATGTCCGTAAACGGAGCATCTTCATGACGTCACCGACCCGGAAAATCAAAAGCGGTTAGGAGGGCAAGATAAGCAACCGCCGCGCATATTCATGCACGGCGTTGTCTGCACATAGTTTTTTCCGCCGCGCCTTCGCGTGCGAGGCTCACCAGCAAAGAGCGTTGTTCGCGGATAGGCTGCAAGCGCTCGCAAGGCCTGTGGTGTAACGGTTACAACCACGTTCATGAGCCAGCACGAAACCGAATTTGAAGTCACAATCGGGGCTGTCGCCAAGAACAAGCCCCCGGCGACTGCAACGATGCGGGTCGGTAGAGCGCGCGCACGATCAGGTGGGGCTCCAGGCGCCCTGAAACAGCCGGCAGCCGAACGGACAGGCGTCCGCCCTCACTATCGCAAGGCAGGAGCGCGCGCGCCGCGTGTCGTTGCGCCAACCACGCGCAGGGTCATCGTGAAGACCCGGATCGTTCCACATGGCGCAGGCGCGAGGAGCGCACTGCGCACCCACGTTTCCTATCTTGGCCGCGAGCAAGGTGGACAGGTCACTTCCCTGGAAGTGGGCAGCGAGCTCGCCGGCGAGACCCATGAACAAGGCCTCGGTCGCGAGGTCGACTACCTGTCGCGCCAAGAGCAAACCGGCCGAGCGCTCAATGCTTTCTATGACGCGCGGTCCCCGGACGTGGATGCCCGAGCACTGACGAAAGGATGGGCGGACGATGTGCGGCACTTTCGAATGATCATCAGCCCTGAGGACGGGGCCGACCTCGGCGACCTTCGACCCTTCGTGCGGGAGGTGATGGATGAGCTGGGCCGGAAGCTCGGCACGCGGCTGGAGTGGGTTGGGGTCGATCATTGGGACACCGACAACCCGCACGCGCATGTCCTGGTCCGCGGGCGGCGGGCCGATGGAGCAGCGCTCATCATTCCCAACCGCCTGCTGACCCAGGGTATCCGCGAGCATGCGCAGGAGGTTGCAACCCGCGTGCTTGGGCCGCGCCAGGAGGTGTCGCCGGACCTGGCAAGGCGGCGCACGCTGGAACTGGATGCTCAGCGCCTGACACCGCTGGATCGGGAGATCATCGCCCGGTCACGCAATAATGTTGTTGCCCTGCCCGAGCGGGGGCGCACCGACCTGATCGCCCGCCTGAACCGGCTGGAGACCTGGGATCTTGCCCAGCGACGCGACGATGGCGGTTGGGGCATTTCGCCGGAGCTCCGCCCCACGCTGGAGGCCATGGGCGAACGCCAGACGGTGCGGCGCATGCTGGAGCACAGCCGAGTCCGCAACACTGAAGATTTTGACTTGTTCGCAGCAGATGGCACGGAAGCGGTTCTCGGACGGCTGGTTCACGTCGGGCTCGCCGACGAATGGGATGCGCACCACACCGCAGTCATCGAGGATGAGCACGGACGGCTTCAGTACGCCCGCTTCGAGTCACCCAACGACGTGGCGCTGATCACAACCGCGCGCCCGGGAGCCATGGTCGAACTGGCGCGGCGACAGGTACAGCACCGACCATCGGACGAGGCCGTCGCGCGCATCGCCGAGCACACGGGTGGCTACTATTCAATTGCCCGGCACGCCCAGGTTGAACCTGAGAGCTACGCCCGGCATGCCGAGGCCAATGTCCGCCGCCTTGAAGCGATGCGACAGCGCGGGCTGGTTGCTCGCCACTACACCGGCGACTTTCTCATCGCGCCCAACCATCGCGATATCGCGCGCGCATTCGAGGCCGAGCGTGTCGTGCGCACACCTGTCACCGCGCGTATTGTGAGCTACTGGTCACTTGAAGAACAGATCCAGGCATTCGCGCCGACACAACTCGACCGGGTCCTGGCGCGCGAAGAGAACGCGCCAGAAGGAAACGGGCGCGTCTCCCGCGACTTCCAGGCCGCGCTGCAGCAGCGGCGACTGTTCCTGATCGAGCAAGGTCTCATGGGAGCGGGAGATCAGATGCTGTCCCTCAAGGCTCTCCATCAATTGTCGCAGCATGAGCGGTCTCAGTTGATCAAGGAGATGGAGGGGATCTACGGCGTCCCGGTCCAGACCTGTGTTCGATCGACCGTGGAAGGCATCTATGCGCGCCGTATCGACCTCGCCCAGGGACGCG
>JBEAMJ010000063.1:0-4081 GCA_041166025.1 Pseudomonadota bacterium
TCGGCGGCGGCCAGACGCTCATGGATGTTGGCGCTCTTGTCGATGGACATGCAGCCCCCGGGTGTTCCAGACCGGGACAAGCTGCCACGCCCGAATGAAGGAGCAGTTGCCGAAAAGCTGAGGAAGTATGAGCGACCGTGAAAGGATTTGGTTACCGATCAAGTCTGCGCCCGCGCCAGCTCCCTCATGGTTCGAAGGGCGCTCCTTTGTCCGCCGCTTTACACGAATGAGGCTTCAACGATTGGCGGATGCCCGGCCTTCTGCGCGAACTGTGTGCGGAGCGGGCGTCAGCCTAACCACGAGGGCGGGTTTGCAGATTTACGCCTTCCGTTCCGCCATCATCTTCGCAAAGCGCTCGAACAGGTAGAAGGAATCCTGCGGCCCGGGGCTCGCTTCGGGATGGTGCTGGACCGAGATGATGGGCTTCCCGGCGACGCTCAGCCCGCAATTGGTCCCGTCGAACAGCGAGCGGTGGCTCTCTTCCACGCCCGGCGGCAGCGTGTCGACGTCGACGGTAAAGCCATGGTTCATCGACACGATCTCCACCTTGCCCGTGGTGAAATCCTTGACGGGATGGTTCGCGCCGTGATGGCCCTGCGGCATCTTCTTGGTCTTCGCGCCCAGCGCCAGCGCCAGCATCTGGTGTCCGAGGCAGATGCCGAGGATCGGTACGCCCGATGCGATCAGCTTCCTGATCTCGGGTCCGGCATACTGCGCTGTCGCCGCCGGATCGCCGGGACCGTTCGACAGCACCACGCCATCCGGCTTCAGCGCGAGAATGTCCTCCGCCTTCGTCTTCGCCGGCACGGCGGTCACGCGAGCCCCAACCGCCGCGAGATTGCGCAAGATGTTCTTCTTCACCCCGAAGTCCATCAGCACGACATGGAACTTCGCTTGCTTGAGATCTTCAAAGCCCACGCCGAGCTTCCACAGCCCGGCAGATGAGTCATAGCGCTGCCCCGCCGTCACATTTATGGCGAGGTCCGCATTCTCGACGCCCTTCCAGCTGCGCGCGGCGTTCACCAGCGCCTTGGCGTCCAGCTTTCCGTCTGGCGCGTGCGCGATCGCCGATTTCGGCATGCCGAGCTCGCGGATGCGACGCGTCAGCGCGCGCGTGTCGACGCCCGACAGACCGATGATGTTGCGGCTCGAAAGCCAGTCCCCCAGATGCTCGCCCGCCCGCCAGTTGGACGGAAGCGTCGGCGGAGCCTTGAACACCGCTCCGCGCGCCGCGACCTGACCCTGGGCGGAGGACTCTTCCTGATCGTCAGGATTGGCGCCGACATTGCCGATGTGCGGGAATGTGAACAGCACGATCTGTTCTGCGTAAGAGGGGTCGGTCAGGATTTCCTGATACCCCGTCATCGCCGTGTTGAAGCAAAGCTCGCCGGCTGCCACGCCCATCGCGCCGTGACCTTCGCCCCAGAACACTGATCCGTCTTCCAGAGCAATCGCGCCTGTCGCCAGCTTCGATGTCGCCAGTCGTGTCATGGAAGCGCCTCCGTCAGGGGCCGCGACTCAGGGAAGCGAGCGCGCAAACGGGCGCTAGGTAGGGGGGTGGGGGTGTTGCGTCAAGGCGCGGTCAGCCCGTCCACCTCGCTGCCTTTGTCGCAACCACAGGCCGCTGCCGCTCCATCGGCTTCTCCCGCGCCGTGCCGAGATAGATGAAGCCCGCAATCTGCTCATGCCCGTGCAGCCCCAGCGCCGCCTGCACATGGCTGTCGAAGGCGGCATCCTCGGTGATCCACACACCGGCCCACCCCATCGCCTGGCTCGCGACAAGCAGGTTTTGGCACAGCGCGCCGGCCGAGAGCTGCTGCTCCCATACCGGCGTCTTCTTCGGATCATGATAGTTGGGTGAGGAAATCACGCACAGGATCACCGGCGCGCGCAGCGGCAGCTTCATCTCCTCCGCCAGCTTGTCCTCCGCCACATCCGGATCGCGCAACCGCCGCGCAGCTGCGAACACCTCGCCCAGCTTCACGCGCGCCTCGCCTTCGATCACCAGCACGCGCCACGGTTCCAGCTTGCGATGGTCCGGCACGCGCATGCCCAGCCGCAGTATCGCATCGACGTCCGGAGCTGCCGGCCCCGGCTCTCCCAGCGCCTTCACAGGCGTCGACCGCCTCAGCGCCAGCAGCTGCAAGGTCTCGGGCGAGGGATGCGCCGGAGCAAGCGGCGCGCCGACCTCGGGCTCGGGCGGAAGGTCCGGGCGCAACGGCATCAGTGCGCTTCGCCGGGAGCGTGCTCGTGCGCCGCTTCGGCTGGCTGCTCGGGGATCGCGCCGCCCGTGAGCGCCGCATCGACCAGCGGCTTGATTGTGCGCCAGTCGCTGGAGGCGAGCACAACGCCGTTCAGCATGAAGGTTGGCGTCGAATTGATGCCCTTGCCCTGCGCGTCGGCCCGCACATCGTTGATGCGCCGGATGATGGTGCGGTCGTTGATGCACGACTGCACCTGCTCGGGGCTCATCTGGAATTTCCCGCCCAGCGCATTGAGCTCGGTAATCGCCTCGCCCTTGCTGCTGGCCATGACGATCGCCTGCTGCTGCGCGAACGCCTCGTCCAGCACGGCGTAGAAGTCGTCCTTCCCGGCGCAGCGCGCGATTGCGAAGATGCCCGCATCAATGGCGCCGTGAATGGCGAACTCGCGGAACACGAACTTTATCTTGCCCGGCGCGATGTAGTCGCGCTTCACCTCCTCCCAGTAGGTGTCATGCCAGAACTTGCAGCCCGGGCACGTCGGCGAGCCGTACTCCACCAGCGTCACTTTTGCGTCGGCCGGCCCCATTGCAGCATCGCCTTCGACCGGGATCAGCTCCGACCGCGTCGGCTCACCACAGGCGGCGAGCGCGAGGCCCAAGAATGCAGCGGCAAGAGATCGAAGGAACATATGGGTCTCCGGCTTTGGTCGGGCCGGGAACCTAGAGGGTCGGGGGAAAAGAGGGAATAGGGAGCAGGGAGCCGGGCGATTTGGGCGCGAATTCGCTACTCCCTATTCGCTACTGCCTATTGCCTGTATTCGCCTTACATGCCCGACACTCCCAAACCCTGGCGCATCAAGTCCGCCCGCACAGTTTACGCCAACAAGTGGATCAGCGTGCGCGAGTACCAGGCCGTCGCTCCCACGGGGGCGGACGCGCTCTACGGACTCGTCCATCCGCACAACCTTGCCCTTGGCGTCCTTCCCATCGACGAGCACGGCCACACGCTTCTCGTCGGCCAGCAGCGTTTCCCGTTTGGCCGCTATTCATGGGAACTGCCCGAGGGCGGCGGACCCGAGAACCTCCCCCCGCTCGAAGGCGCCCAGCGGGAACTCTCGGAGGAATGCGGCTTCCGCGCCGAGCACTGGCTGCCACTCGTCTCCGACATGCACATGTCCAACTCGATCACCGACGAGCGCGCCTACGCCTTCATCGCCTGGGGCCTCGCGCCGGATGACCGTTTCGCCAAGGACAGTTCAGAGGAACTATCCGTTCGAAGAGTTTCATTCGCGGATGCGGTGAAAATGGCGGCCTCTGGCGAGATTGCCGACGCTTTCTCTCTTGTGATGCTCTTCAAGGCAGACCATCTCGTTCGCACCGGAGGCTTGCCCAGCGAGCTTCTCCGGTTGATGCAGGGCGGGAGCTAGGAGGCGGACGGGCCTCATCCTGACCAAGATCGGGAGACCAGCATGGCCGATGGACGCTCATCCCTTACTGAGGCGATCGGGTATGCGGGCAAGCCCGCGCCGGTCTGGCAGCGCCTCCGCTTCGATGCGCAGCAGCAGGCACAGCAGGAATCTGCTCTCGCCAGCTATCTCAACGCCACCGTTCTCAACCATGAGAGCTTTGCCGAAGCGCTGAGCTATCATCTCGCGCAGAAGGCCGGCGGGCCTGACATGAATGCCCTCGCGATACGCGAGATCTGCGCCGACGCCTATCGAACCGCCCCCGAAATCGTGGCCGCAGCCGAGCGCGATCTTCAGGCCGTGCTCGACCGCGATCCGGCGACGCGTTCCACGCTGCAGCCCTTCCTGTTCTTCAAGGGTTTCCTCGCGCTGCAGACACATCGCATCGGTCACTGGCTGTGGGGGCAGGGGC
>JBEAMJ010000064.1:0-2598 GCA_041166025.1 Pseudomonadota bacterium
ACCATGCATGCCGCAGGCTGAGCCACACCGCTGTTGCGCTCTCCGCATCCGCCACATGGTTCGGCTGCAGGGCCAGCGCGGCGGCGAGTTCGAGCGTTGTCATCTCCGCCAGCTGCGTCGACCACGCCGTTTCGAAATCGAGCTCGCGGCCCGAGGGCGTCAGCGCCGCCGTGCGGTCCTCATAGATCAGCCGGCCCTTGCGTGTCAGCTCAATGGGCGCGCTGAAGGTGAGCGTGCCGCCTTCCGAACGACGCGGCTGGCCCGCAGTGAAGCGCAGGGCGCCGCCAGCGAAGGGGTGTTGCGCCGACAGCGACCAGGCGCTGGTCCACAGCCCGGAGACATTGAGCTGGTCCATCCGCACATCGGCCGCCTCGACGACGCC
Source organism: Pseudomonadota bacterium (assembly GCA_041166025.1). Taxonomy (GTDB): domain Bacteria; phylum Pseudomonadota; class Alphaproteobacteria; order Caulobacterales; family Hyphomonadaceae; genus UBA7672. Next base: position 383 of record JBEAMJ010000064.1, read on the forward strand.
TGAGAGCGTCCACGCGCCAAGATCGCGCCGGCCTTCCAGGCTGAGCGCGCGCATGCGCGTTCCATCTTCCCCGCCGAAGCGGCTCTGCAGCGTGCCGCCCAACGCCGCGTTGGCGTCGCTCAGCGTCGCATAGCCGAGGCGCACCGCCCATGGTTCGCCCGCGTCTGCCTCGCCCTGTGCGCCAAGGCCGATGCCGCGCGCGCTTCGGCCCGAGCCTTCGGACGTGCGCGCATCGAACGTCAGCGGGCCGATCGCGTGGGCGATGCTGGTCCAGGAATCGCCCGAGCCCAGCATGGGCGGGCCCGACGGATCCTCGACCAGCGAAAGTCCCGGCGTCAGTCGCTCCGCCCCGCCGCCGCGGCCGACCGACACCTGCGTGTCGCCGAAGGCGTAGCTGAACTGGAAGGTCGCATCGGGCGCCTCCCGCCATGGCGTGCGCGGATCGTAGGCGGGCTTGGGCGCATTGAACCAGGAAAGCTGCGCCGGCCCCTGCCGGAAGGCGCGCGCCTGCCCGCGTGCATGGTCGGCGCGAAGGCCAAGATCGCCGAAGGCGGCGCGGCCGCCCGTCATGCGCGTGGCGTCGATGCGGAAGCCGCGCTCGTACATGTCCTGGAACACCAGCCCGTCGAAGGCGCCGGAGGCTTCGGCCCAGTCGCCGAGCGCTCCGCTCGCCGGGCCAAGCGCCTCGGCGAGGGCCACCTCCTGTCCATCGAAGGTGAGGCTGGTCGGTCCGATCGGTGCAAAGGCGCGCTGCAGATTGAGGATGCCGCGGCCGCCTACCGTGTCGGTGCCGGTGCCCGCAGCGATGCCGAGGATCGCATCCGGCGTGGTGGTGACATAATCGTCCGCCGTGTTGAGCAGGGCGGCGAGCGCATTCTCCGGCGTCATGTTGGGGAAGAGGTCGAGCATGAGCGCCAGCGCGCCGGCAACCGCAGGCGAGGCGAAAGACGTGCCCGAGCCGAGCCAGTAATCGCCGTCCGTGTCGGCGTCGTTGCAGTTGGACGTCACCGTCGCGCTGCAGGCGGGATTGTTCGGCAGGCGCACATTATCGTCGACGCCGGCGAGCACCAGCGAGACGCCGGGCGCGAGGATGTAGAAATTGGCCGTGCTGCCCGCCCGGTTCGAGAAGGTCGCAAGCCCGCCATTGCGGTCGACCGCGCCAACAGCCACAACGCGCCCGTTCACCGCAGGATCGCCGGCGACGATGGCGGGCTCGGTGGGGTTCTGGCCGGTTGCGGGCGCGGTTGCGGTCGCTGCGGCGGCTTCATTTCCGGCTGCGATGGTGAACAGCACGCCGCGATTGGTGGCGTTGACGATCGCATTGCGGAGGGCTGTCGAGATCGGCCCGTCCCCGCCGAGCGACATGTTGATGATGCGCGCGCCGTTGTTGACTGCATAATTGATCGCATTGATCAGCGAAGCGTCGTTGAACGAGCAGTTCTCGTCCGGTCCGGTGCGCTGGCAATTGCCGGGCGTATCGGCGCGGATCGCCAGCACCTTGGCCTCGTAGGCGACGCCGTGCATGCCCGCGCCATTCCTGTTGGCCACGATCACGCTCGCCACCATCGTACCATGCCCGTCCGTATCGATGTCGGTTGCCAGGCGCGTGCTGGCGAAGACGTCATGGTTTCCGGAAAGCTGTCCGGTCAGCTCGCTGATGGTCCCGTCGACATTGGTGTCGATCACCGCGACCACGATCCCCTGCCCCGTCGCGCCCGCGGCATAGGCCGACGATGCGCGTGTCAGCTCGGTGACGGTATCGCGATCCTGCGAGAACCCTGCCCCCCGATACTCCGGCGTCTCGAAGAACGACGCGGGCGGTGGCGGGGGAGGAGGTGGCGGCGGTGGCGGAGGCGGTGGCGGGGGGGGCGGCGTGATCGGTGGGGATGGCGTGCCAGGGGTGGAGCTGCCGCCACCCGAGCAGGCGGCCGCAGACGCGACTGCGAGGGAGGCGAGCAGGGCTGCGCGCACGATTTTGAGCTGCATGCGAACGTCTCCTGACACCGGGGGGGTATGCTGACGTGCGCCGCAGCGCAGGGTCAAGCTTCAGCGGGCAACAGCCCTTCCGAGAAACAGCGGGATCGAGTTGAGCGGCGTCTCGACCCAGTCGAGCAGCAGATCGTGCGTGGCCACAGGAACTGCATCGACCTGCTGCTGGGCATAGGCAAGGCCAAGATAGAAGACCCTGCCGGTCGCGCGGAGTTGCGTTACGGCGC
>JBEAMJ010000065.1:0-4433 GCA_041166025.1 Pseudomonadota bacterium
GACCATGCCGGGGATGTATTCAAGCACTTCGGCAGGTCGCAACAAGGCGCGGTTGCGCAGCAGTTCAGATCCGATCACACCCTGGCTTGCCGCGTCGCTCGAGCCCACTGAGTTGTCGTAATGGCCAGTGATCACCACGGCTGGAAGGTTGTGTAAATAATCATGCGCATAAACTGCATCCGCGCACCAAGTAAGTGCGAGTTGAATCAGCCACCTCGTGGCACCCGGCAAATTCCACCAGTGGCCGCGGCGAACTACTGGAACTCCAGCAGCAGGTCGTGTGCGGCAACCGTATCGCCGCGCTTGACGTAGACCGCGCGCACTGTTCCGTCGCGTTCGGCGCATATCTGCGATTCCATCTTCATCGCCTCGATAGAGACGAGCGGATCGCCTGCCCTGACCGTCTGCCCTCCCTTGACCGCGACAGTGACGATCATGCCCGGCATCGGTGCCGGCAGATGCTTCGCGTTGCCGGGATCGGCCTGCTCCCGATCCGCCTTGCGTAAGGCGCCGTCCTTGGCCACGCGCATGGTTCGCGCCTGTCCGTTGAGCTCGAAGAACACCCGCACCACGCCCTCCTCCTCGGCCGGCGCGGTCCCCTGCATGGAGACTACCAGCGTCTTCCCGGGGTCGATCTCAACGGCGATCTCCTCGCGATCGCGCATGCCGTAAAAGAATGTCGGGGTGGGGATCGCATCGACATCGCCATACTGGCGGTGATGCGCGGCGAAATCCGTGAAGACCTTCGGATACATAAGGTAGGAGGCGAGGTCGCGGTCGTCGACGTGGCGGCCGATCGCCTTCTCTGCCTCCATGCGCGCAGCCTCGAGATCGACCGGAGACAGGCTGGCGCCGGGGCGATAGGGCTCCGGCGGCTGCGACAGGATCTCACCGGGGCGTCCGCACTTGAGAATCTTGCGTGACACCGCCTCCGGAAAGCCGTCGGGAGGAAAGCCGATCTCGCCCTTGAACAACGCGACCACGGATTCGGGAAAGGCCACCTCGCGCTCCGGGTCCAACACGTCGGCGGCCGACAGGCCGTTGGTAACCATCGACAACGCCATGTCGCCAACGACCTTGGAGGTGGGTGTGACCTTGGTTACATCGCCGAATAAGCGGTTGACATCGGAATAGGCACGCGACACTTCGGACCAACGGTGCTCCAGTCCCATTGCTCGCGCCTGCTCGCGCAGATTGGTGTACTGCCCGCCCGGCATCTCGTGGCGATACACGTCGGCAGTACCGGCGCGGATGTCGGCCTCGAAAGGCGCGTAGTACTTACGCACGCCCTCGAAGTAGTCCGAAAGCTGCAAAAGCGACACGCGGTCGAGCCGGCCGGGGCCGTCTGCGCCTGCGCACGGATCACGCGCGTCACCCTCGAGCGCAGCGACGATGGCACCTAGGCTGGGCTGCGAAGTGAGCCCGCTCATCGAATCAAGCGCGGCATCGAAAGCATCGGCACCGGCCTCCACCGCGGCCAGCACCGAGGCGGCCGCCGCGCCCGAGGTGTCGTGGGTGTGGAAATGCACCGGCAGGCCGGTCTCCTCCCGCAGCGCGCGGATCAGTTCGCGCGCGGCTCGCGGCCGGCACACACCGGCCATGTCTTTGAGTCCGAGGATGTGCACGCCCGCCGACTTGAGCTCTCGAGCGCGCTTTATGTAGTAGCCGAGGTCGTACTTGCGCGTCCGATCGTGGATGTCGGCGGTGTAGCAGATCGCGCCCTCGCACAGCGCGCCGGACTCAAGCACTGCGTCGATTGCCACCCGCATGTTGTCCACCCAGTTGAGCGAATCGAACACGCGGAACAGATCGATCCCGCCAGCGGCCGCCTGGCCGACGAAATGGCGCACCACGTTGTCGGCGTAGTTGGTGTAGCCAACCGCGTTGGAAGAGCGCAGGAGCATCTGAAACAGCACGTTGGGTACCGCCTCGCGTAACGCGGCTAGGCGCGCCCAGGGATCCTCGCGCAGGAAGCGCATCGCCACGTCGAAGGTGGCGCCGCCCCAGCACTCCAAAGAGAACAGGCCGCCGGCCATGCGCGCATAGTAGGGCGCGATGCGCAGCATATCGACCGTGCGCATGCGAGTCGCGAACAGTGACTGGTGGGCATCGCGCAGCGTGGTGTCGGTGATGAGCGCGCGCGGCTCGTCCTTCATCCACTGCACGAATTTCGCCGCGCCCATGCGCCGGAACAGGTCGCGTGTGCCGAGCGGCACCGGGCCGCTGATGTCCTGCGATGGCTTGACGAGACACGTGTGCGTGAGATCGGGCTTGATTCGCCCCTTCATGTCCGGATGGCCGTTAACCGTCACCTCGCCCAGATAACGCAGGATGCGAGTGGCGCGATCGCGCCGTTTTGAAAAGCGCACCAGTTCCGGCGTGCCGTCAATGAAGCGGGTGGTAACCGTCCCGGCTGCGAAGTCCGGATGGTTGATGACGTTTTCAACGAACTGCAGGTTGGTGGCCACGCCGCGGATGCGGAATTCTCGCAGACCGCGATCCATGCGCCGGATCGCCTCAGCAGCGGTCGGCGCCCATGCCGTCACCTTGACTAGGAGCGAGTCGTAGTAGGGGGTGATCACCGCCCCGGTGTACGCGGTGCCGCCATCTAAGCGCAGGCCGAAGCCAGCGGCTGAGCGGTAGGCAGTGATGCGCCCGTAATCAGGGGTGAAACCGTTCTCCGGGTCTTCGGTAGTGACCCTGCACTGCAGCGCATGGCCGTTCAGGCGGATGTCGGCCTGAGCAGGCACGGGGCAATCGGGAGCGCCTATCTGCGCACCCTCGCTGATGCGGATCTGCGACTTGACGATGTCGATGCCGGTCACCTGCTCGGTTACCGTATGCTCGACCTGGATGCGCGGGTTGACCTCGATGAAATAGAACTTGCGGGTGTCTGCATCCATCAGGAACTCGACCGTGCCGGCATGGGTGTAGCCGACCGCCCGGCCCAGCCGCAACGCGGCTTCGCACAGCTCGGCGCGGCCGGCGGCATCGAGGTAGGGCGCGGGCGCTCGCTCGACCACCTTCTGGTTGCGCCGCTGCACCGAGCAGTCGCGCTCAAAAAGGTGCACCAGGTTGCCATGCTTGTCGCCGATGATCTGCACCTCGACGTGATGAGCGCGGCGCACCAGCTTCTCCAGGTAGACCTCGTCATTGCCGAACGCGGCGCCGGCCTCGCGCCGTGCGGCTTCCACCTGGTTCACCAGATCGGACTCGGATTCGATCACGCGCATGCCCCGGCCGCCTCCGCCCCAACTGGCCTTGAGCATCAGCGGATAACCGACTTGGGATGCGAGCGCTTTGCAGGCCTCGACTTCGCGCGGCAACGGGCCGGTGGCAGGCATCACCGGCACGCCGGCCGCCACTGCGGCGTTGCGCGCTGCAACCTTGTTGCCCAGCGTCGTCATCACTTCCGGCGTTGGGCCGACGAAGATGATGCCGGCGGCAGCGCAGGCGCGCGCAAAATCCGGGTTCTCGGACAGGAAGCCATAGCCGGGATGAATTGCATCGACACGGGCCTGACGTGCGATGCGGATCACGTCCGGAATATCGAGATACGCCTGAAGCGGCTTTTTGCCCTCGCCGACCATATAGCTCTCGTCAGCTTTGAAGCGATGCAGGGCGAAACGATCTTCACGCGAGTATATCGAGACGGTGCGAATACCCATTTCCGAGGCGGCACGCATGACGCGGATCGAGATCTCCGAGCGGTTGGCGATGAGTAGGGAGCGGATGAATTTCATGGGCAGGCCTTAGACAAAGACGGCATTCCGGTTGCACTTGAAGCGAGCTCTCGATGCGTTGGGCTAGTCATGACCGCTGGGGAAGGTTCGACCGTCATTACGCTTCGCTGGTCCGCTGTTGATTGAGCTTTCACGTTGGTGATACTTATGTAAAGATGCCCCGGAAGGCGCTTGGATGCCTTTGTGAATGCGGTAATAAATTGTGTAAGAACCAATGGTGCAAATATCGTGCCACCACCGGCCCCTTGGGGCCCTTGATTCTTCGCGCCTGTTCGTGCACGAACCCGGGCCGGCGGGGTGGTCCGCTGCAATGTCGCAGTGCCTGTTATGGTGGATCGCGCGCGAAGCACAGACCTGGGGATGCTCTCACCATATCAGGGATATAGCCGGCACCTGGGCGGTGCGCATCAATCGTGTGGCTGCCGCCTTACGATCATCCAATTCGACTAGAAGTCCCTTGTCCGGCTTTTTTATTGCCATCGACTTGCTACAGCTGATCATCTTATGTGCATTTCTTTGGTTGCTGTATGGTTGCCAAGTCTGGTTGATTAGACCAATAATGAGTATCGACACTGGCCGTACTGATAGGGACAAACCATGCATATCGCCAGAGCGGCTTGCGCTCCAGACCGAGCAGGGTGGCCTCGCCTGATTGGAGACATCGGAGGCACAAACGCCAGGTTTGGCTGG
>JBEAMJ010000066.1:0-6346 GCA_041166025.1 Pseudomonadota bacterium
AGCGCCGCGGCTGGATCACAATGACCTCGCTGTACCGTTGCGCCATTCGCCGCCGCGACATTCTCGAGGAGCTGGCAATGGGCGGGGAAGCTGAAGCGAGTCCTGCCGGGCGCGCAGCCTAATGCTCGGTCTGCCGCGCAGCGCATCACACAGGGTCAAGACCACCGGAAGCTCGGCGCCGTCTTGCTCTAGATTGTCGACGACCGCGCTCATCGACAGAGTACTCCAGCTGTTGCGCATCTACGGCCGACGCTGCGTCAGCGAATTCTGCCAACTTTCGGGTAGCTGACGCCCGAAACGGGCGCGCACGCCAGATGCTCCGGGATCGGAGCAAATGTCGAGTTCACGTTTGCACCTAGGGCCATGTTTGCCATAGTCTGGTGGACAAGTGCAGCGGGGCGCGAGAGGCGGCCGGGGCAATGCCGTATCGCGGATTCATCAGCTACTCATGGCAGGACAAGGCGTGGGGCCGACGCATCCATGGATGGCTTGAAGGCTACCGGATACCTGCCGGCGTCAGCGGGATCCCGGAGTCCGAACGGCGGCTTGGCAAGTTTTTTCGTGATGACGACGACATGCCGGCCGCCTCGGATATCGGCCAGATCGTCCGTGATGCGCTGCAAGTATCAGACTGTCTGATCGTCCTGTGCTCACCGCGTTCCGCGAAATCGAAATGGGTGAATGCAGAGATCGAATACTACCGGCGCAATGCTCCTGGCGGACAGGTCTTCGCCGTGATCATCGACGGCGAACCCAACACGGACGATCCCGACCAGGAGTGTTTTCCGAACGCGCTGCGTCTGGCCTATGACAGCTCGGGGGCCAACCCGATGCCGGTGGAGCCGGTCGGTATCGACCTGCGGCGCGATGGTAAGGACAGGGTCTGCGCCCGGCTCGCGGCAGGTATTCTTGGCGTCAGTTTCGACGACCTTTGGCAACGTAGCCGACGGCGAGCAGAACTGCAGCAAAGGATTGTCCTCGGCGGCCTGAGCGCACTCACTCTCACGTTCGCCGCCCTTCTCGCCTGGGCGCTCTTCAATGGCCAGCGGGCCCATGACACACTAAGCCGCTTCTTCGCCGAACGGACATGGGAGAAGCTCGAGGCGGGTGAGATCCTGCCAGCCGCCCGTTTCGCGCTGGCTGGACACCAGATCGCGCCTGGCAATGAGGCTCTCTATCTTTCCGCTCTCGGCGCGGTTCTTGAGGCGGCGGGGGACAGTGAGCCGCCCTTGCAGCACGATGAAGCCGTGACGAGCGCCACCTTCTCTGCCGACGCACGCTGGATCGTCACCACGAGCCGCGACGGTCTCGCACGGATCTGGGATGCTACGACAGGCAAGCTGCGCCTGCCCCTTGCCGCAGACGATGGCGGCGCCACATCAGCTGGCTTCAACGCTGACGGGACAAACGTCGTCACGGCGGGCCTGTCTGGGCAAGTGCGGGTCTGGAGCAGCGCCGACGGCGCGCAGATCGCGTCTTTTTCGATGGGGCCGCAGGGCGCGCGCTTAGCGGGTTTCTATCGGGATGGGTCCCAGGTGTTCAGCCTCGGCGCCGATAATGCGATCCGGGTCTGGAACATTAGAAGCGGCGCGCTTCAGTTCGAGATTCCGGCCGGGGCAAGCCATGTGTGGAGTGCTGCCGCTGCGGCAACGGGTGAAAAGCTCGTCGTGGCAAGCGACGACAGCACCGCCATCGTCTACGATGCGGTTACAGGCAAGCAGCGCCTCACCCTCTTGGGGCATGAAGGAGCCGTCTTTCAGGCGCGATTTTCGGCCGACGGGCGTCGGATCGTTACAGCCGGGGAGGATGGCAGCGCGCGGGTGTGGGACGCACGCTCGGGGAAGATGCTCGCAGAACTCACGGGCCATGAACGCGAAGTGCTTTCGGCAGTCTTTTCGCCAGACGGCGCTCGGATCGCGACGGCGAGCGTCGATGGCACGGCGCGGATCTGGAATGCGTCTGGCGGCGAGGCGCTGGCCGTGTTGAGTGGTCATGGGAAGTTCGTGAGCGACGTCTCATTTTCCGGCGACGGCCTAAGACTTCTCACGACAAGCGAAGACGGCGCGGCGCGCATCTGGGATGTTGCTGAGGCCCGTCTGATTGCGACCCTGCGTGGCCATGACGGGGCCGTGTCGGCTTCGCTGTCTCCGGCAGGCGATCGCCTCGTAACCTGGGGCGATGATGCATCCGCGCGCATGTGGCGGCTGGAGCCAGAGCACAGCCTGCGTCCTTCATCCAACAAGGATAGCCTCTTCAGTGTCAGGTATGCGCCTGACGGGCGTACGATCGCAGTGGCGTCCGGGGCAGGATCGATCGAGATCTGGAACGCCGAGACTGGCCTGATGACGACGCGTCTCGATGTACCGGGCGGAGAGGTCTACACGGTCGCCTTCTCACCCGATGGACGCTTTGTTGCGAGTACGGCGTCCGATGGCGTGGCGCGTGTGTGGGATATCGAGACCAAAGCCGAAGTCGGCCGGTTTTCCGACGAAGCCCCCCTCAACTCAGCCAAGTTTTCACCTGACGGGCGGTTCATCGTCACAGCCTCACAGGCAGGCTATGTCGACGTCTGGCCCGCGACCGGCGGCCAGCAAATCATGAGGCTTGCGGGGCATCGGGGCGCAGTTCTCGCAGCAAGTTATTCGAATGACGGCAAGGTCATCGCGAGCGGTTCGGAGGATACGACCGCAATGCTGTGGGATGCCGCGACCGGAGCGCGCCTGTCGACGCTTGAGCGGCATGGCCGGAGCGTCGGCGCGCTCGCTTTCTCTCCCGACGGCGCCAACCTTGTGACGGTCAGCGACGATGCGACTGCCATCGTGTGGGATGTCGCGCGCCACAGCCCGGGAGTGACGCTTCCAGGCAATGGCAGCGCGATCATCTCCGTCGCCTTCTCGCCCGACGGCCTGCGGATCGTGACGGGCGACGACCGGGGTCTGAGTCAAGTCTGGGACGCCTCGGACGGCCGACTGCTCGCCACCTATCCCGGCACTTCGGCCCAGGGCGTGGAGATTGCAATCGCGCCAAGCGGCCGGATGCTCGCAACAGCGGGCCAGGATGGAATGCTGCAGCTCAGGAGCATCTCAAGTCTCACCAGGCCCTGGCCCGAGTTGGCCCGCGAGGCCTGCTCAGACCTGCTCGGTCCGGGCGAGCGCAGGTTTACCCAAGGCGAGATTGAAGCCGACTCTCTTCTGAGGTCTTTGTGGCCCGACGCGCGTCGCAGCGTATGCGATTGAGCAGGCGGAGCTGACGCGTCGCGCCGAGGGCAGTTTAGCGGGGCGGACGGGGCGGCGGCTTCTGGCGCGGCGGGATGCGCCGGGGACGCGAACCTAGCCCGTCGGCAGCCGCTGTCTCACGCTCTGCGCCAGCCTGCCCTGCTGCGGCATCGCCAAACAGGAACCAGTCGACCTCCTCATAGCAGGCCACGATCTCCCGGCGCGCAGGATTGTAGACAAATCCCGGCGAGTCGCGTCCGCAGGAGGCGCCGCGGAGCAGGACATCGACCGGCAGACCGATGTAATCCACGAGGTCTTCGCCGAGCTCATCCAGAATGCGGGACTCGACGAGGAAGTCGTGCGCATCAGCCAACACCGGCGAGGGAGCGTCATACTGCACGCGCACGCGCGCCACCGGATTGTCTGCAATTTCGTCGGCGTCGCCGAACACGCCCTCCATGCTGCGATCGAGGGCTTCATAAGCCGTGCGGCAGTCTGACAAATCAAAGCTCAACGAGGCAATCGGCTCGAGGGCGGCGAAGGCGTTCGGCTGGGACTCGTCCGAGCCCAGCAGCAGACAGGCGATCCGCGCGGCGCGGGTCACGGCGTCGGGGTAGAGATCGGCATCCGGCGGGTGGGGGGTGTCGCCGCCGTTGTCAGCCTGGACGAGCCAGCCGCCGATGGCCGCGACAGCCTCGGAACTCTCGATCTCCTCCTCCGGGTCAGGCGAGATGAGCCAGGTGGCGATGTCATCGGCCGATTGCTCGGCCGCCAGCCGATTACCTTGCTGATCGACCTTCATCACCTGATCGAGAAGCAGATGACCGACTTCGTGATAGGCCAGAAAGACCAGGTTGCCGGTCACCCACTGATCTTCGAAATCGGTCTCGCTCGGCTCCTGGGCCGATGATGGCGCCGCAAGACAGGCAATGACGCTCGCCGCGACCAAACCTAGCCAAGACCGGGCAAACGGCATGTGCGATCTCCCATCCCCAGAACCTCGGCGATCGTTACAGGTCGAAGGCGGCTGTCAACGGGAAACCTGCAGGCGAGATGCGCCACATCCATTGGTGCGCCTCGCAGCAGTCGCCCCCCGGTACGCGGCGTATGTGCCTTCCAGCAGCGATGGGATTGTTGGAGGCATGCGGTTGGACGTTGGCAATTGTTCCTGTAGTCATGGTCGGCACTCCAGCGGGACCGGGGCGTGACAGACATCTTCTCATTTCAACAACGCGAGCTTGAGGCGCGGGCCAGGACCTTCGCAACCGCGAAGACTGGGCGGCCGAAAAGCTGCGCATGAGCTCGGCTAACATCTCAGCTCCTGCTGCGCCGCCTGCGCGGCTTCACCTTGCAATTACGGGGCATCGCGAGGGAAACGCGGCATTTGCGGCGAACCGTGTTCGCATCGAGGCGGTGCTTGGCGAGGTGCTCGACATTGTCGCAGACGCGGCCAAGGCAGAAATGGCGCATGTCGAGATCGCCCCGCCGCGCTTCCATTCCATGCTGTCCGAGGGGGCGGACCTGATGGGGGCAGACCAGGCGCTGACGCGCGGATGGGAGCTGGTGGCTCCGCTGGGCTTCGGGTTTGACCTCAATGTGGCGATCAATGCGTTGCCGACGAACGCGGCCGATGCCCGCGCGATGATCGCCGGCGAATGTCCGGCGGACGCCAAGGTGAAGGAACGCGCCGACACAATCCGCGCCATGGCGGCCCGCGCGCGCCTCTTCGAGATGGCCGACCGTGACGAAGCAATCGCCAGCCTCTTCGTCTCAAGCCTTCAGCATCCGGACGACAGGCGCAAGGCAGAGACGTTCGCGGCCGAGTGCTCCCTCCGTGTAGACCTGGCGGCGCGCGTGATGCTGGAGCATTCCGATCTTCTTGTCGCGATCTGGGACGGTGTCACACGCGCCTTCATTGGCGGGACGGGTCACTGCGTGCACCTGGCGCTTGAAATCGGCGCGCCAGTGGTGTGGATCGACGCCAATGCGCCAGACCGTTGGCGGCTGCTGACCAGCCTCGAGGCGCTTGCCGGCATCCCGACGTCGCGTGCGATCGATCCGTCACGCGAGACCGAACTTCGTGCCTATGTCCACGCTGCGATGAGGCCGGCCCCGCCACGCCGGAAGCACGGCGAGCACAGCAAGCAGGTTGAAGGGACTGAAGCCTTCCAGCGCGAACGCTGGCGCGCGAAGAGCAATCTGGCGATGCATGGCTACCGCCGGATCGAAGCGCTCTTTGGCGCTGACACCTGGAAAGGCCGCTTCCGCAGGTTAGGACAGAGTTACGAGACGCCCGACGCCATTGCGAGCGGAAGCGCCGCCGCCATGCTCGCCCATGCACGCGCACTGCCCGGACAGGATGCGAGCTTCGTCAACGCGGTCGAGACAAGCCTGTTGCGGCGTTTTGCGTGGGCGGACGGCATCTCTGCCTATTTGTCTGACGCCTATCGCGGCGGCATGACGCTGAACTTCCTGCTTGCACCACTCTCGATCGTTGTTGGCATCGCCTACCTGCCGTTCGCTTCCTCGAACGAGAAGTGGCTGCTTGCAGGTCTGGAATTGGTCCTGCTCATCAGCATTCTTGCAATCACGACGACGGGCCAGCGCCGACGCTGGCATACGCGCTGGTTCGAGACGCGGCGCGTTGCAGAGTACGCGCGGCACGCGCCGATCATGCTGATGCTCGGGGTTGTCCGCGCGCCGGCGCGATGGCCGAAAGGCGCCGAGACGTCCTGGCCGGAGTGGTATGCCCGCCGCAGCATACGCGAGGCCGGCCTGCCGCATCTCAAGATCACGCGGGATTACCTGCGCGAAGCGTTGCAACATCTGCTGGATATCCACGTCGTGCAGCAGCGTGACTATCACGTGTACAAGGCCAAGCGCCTTGCAGCCGCGCACCGCAATCTCGACCGGCTTTCTGAAATCCTCTTCCTGCTCGCTGTCGTTTCGGTCTCGGCCTACCTCCTGCTCAAGCTGGGCGGCGTACTTCACTGGTGGTCGAAGGCGTACACCGATGAGCTCTCCTATCTCTTCACCTTCCTCGGCGTTGCCTTGCCGACCTTTGGCGGGGCGATTGCGGGCATCCGCTACTTCGGCGACTTCGAGCGCTTCTCATCGATTTCAGACGTAAC